>NZ_VZQO01000028.1:0-98719 GCF_014397665.1 Paraburkholderia sp. UCT2 | reverse complement strand
CAAAGGCGATCCCGATGGCCGCCAGGAGCCCATCATGAAATTTTATGTGCAGTTGTTCAAACCTGATGCCTTCTCACGATGCGTTTGACGTTGCTACTCTACATAACGATCTACTGTCGGTAATACCACGCGGTCGACGACAGACGCGTCTGGAACGCGCCGTATTCGGCGAGCAGATGGTCGAAAGCATCAGCGTCGTGATCGCGACAGACGATCACCAGATTTCCCTTCATGCGAATCTCCCGTTAGTGCGGTAGTGACAATCCGATATCAGGATTGATGATACCTGCTTCGTTGCGGGAGGCTCGGCGTCGTTTTCAGCGCGGGGCAGGGTGTCGGCGTGGGTTGGCTGAGCGGAGAGGGCGATACCGTCGCGCGCTGAATATTTCGGCGAGCGTCAGGCATTCACCAGGCATTCACCGCGGTGCGCGTAGGCGGCGCCGTATCGTCGGGCGGCAGTGCTTCGGTGCGGTCGCGCCCGCCGGTCTTCGCCGCATACAGCGCGGTATCGGCGCGGCTCATGAGACGCTCGGGCAGATCGTCGGGCGACAGTTCGGTGATGCCGATGCTCACGCTCAGCCCCGCCGAGGCCGGCAGCTTCGGCGAGGGCACCGCTTTCAACCGCAGCCGCAGACGCTCGACGACTTCGCGCCCGCCCCTCAGATCGGTGGCCGGCAGCAGCAGGCCGAACTCTTCGCCGCCGAGCCGGCCGACCGCGTCGGAGCCACGCAGCTCGGCGCGACACGTATCGACGAAATGTTCGAGCGCGCGGTCGCCGGCGGCGTGGCCGAAGCGGTCGTTGATCTGCTTGAAGTGGTCGAGATCGGCGATCGCCATGCACAGCGGCTCGCGCCCCGCGTGCGCGCGATCGATCTCGTGGCGTAGCAGGTCGAGGAAATAGCGCCGCGACAGCGCGCCGGTCAACGCATCGTGCCGCGCCTCCGCCGACAGCAGCGTATTGGCCGACTGCAACTGCTCGGCGAGATCGCGTGTCGCGCGATGGTGGCGCCGCTCGCGCACGTAGGACACGGTGATCACCCACGCGAGCGCGACGGTGCCGGCCAGCGTCAGGAACACCAGCAGGTGGTCGCGCTTGTGGTTGCGCAGCAGCTCCGGCCACGCGGCGAGCGGATCGACCAGGTGCGCGGAGAGCCCCGAGTTCAGGCCGCCGCGGTTCTGATAGAGCGCCGGGGCCGGCTGTTCGATCATGCCGAACAGCTGCGCGGCGACCGACGCCGGCACCCACGGCGCCTGCTCACGCACTTGCGTGTCTTCGCGGATCAGCATGTCGGGGAACGTCTCCCGGCGGTAGATGATGCGCCGCTCGGCGGGGCTCATCAGCGTGACGCGCGAGTTCGGCAACGCGTGGCCTTCGAGCGCGCTGTTGTGCGCCATGATGATGACGCCGTTGTCGTCGGACACGAAGGTGCCCGCGTGCGCGACCCAATGGCGCAACCGCGCGATGCCGACCTTCGCGACCACCGCGCCGACCAGCAGCCCGTCCGCGTACACCGGCGCGGCGATGAAGATGCCCGGCTCGCCGCTCGCGCGACCCACGCCGTAGGCTTCGGAGAATGCGCCGAGCAGCGCGTTGGTCAGATAGCCGCGCGCGCGCATGTCCACGCCGACGAACGATTGCTGCGCACCCTCGGGGTTCGACATCGTGCCGCTCGACGCAACACAGATGCCGTTCGCGTTGACGATCCAGACCTGATCGAGCCCGGAGAAGCCCTGCGCTTCGTGCAGGAACCTGCTGACCCCGGCCATCTTCGGATCCTTGAGCAAGGCGGCTCGCAAGGCGGGTTCCGCCGCCTCGCTGTTCACGGCATAATTCTGCGATTGCACGAGGGCACGCTGGACCACGTCCATTTCGGCCATGGTTGCGGGGATGGCGCGGGACATCGCGAGGTCGCTGGCAATCACTTCAGCCATGTTGTCGACGATCGACGTGGACATTTGCCGCTGCGTGTGCAACGCCGCGTCCAGCTCTTGCTGTACCATCCGGTCCGCGACCATGCCAGCCACGAACCAGCAGACGAGTACGATCAGCACGAAGCTGACCGGCCCGGCTACCTGGCGCAAGGTTGTCCTGTTCATCGACCCTCTGATCCGTCTGGCTGTGACATGCAACTTGCTCGTTCGTGGGCAGCGCGCTCTCAACGCTGTGTCGTTATCTGCATCAGCTGCGGTTTTGTCCCGTCGCGAGCGACGTGCGCTGCGCCGTCGCCATGCCCGGGATGATCCGCTGATAAACAGGTACGTCGTTTCCCGATTTTAACCGTCGCGGGGCACGATGCCACCGTTATTGCAGGGATGCCGCCCGCATATGCCGCGCCGATCAGGTTCTTAACGGCAGCCGCGCCGCTTTCTTGATAGCTGTGCGGGCCAATGAAGCGATCGAGCGACGACGGCCGGGGCGACGCGCCGATGTGGCTTGCGCGCCACGCCGCGAGACGGCCTCGCGACGTGTCACGCTGAAGCACGCGGCAGCAGGGTACAGTGCGCGCGGCGACGCGTGCCGGGGCTTGCTGAAGCCTTACGCCACGGCCTCGCGAGGCCGTATCGCAATTTGCGGCGAAAGGTTGTGCCTGAAACATGGGATGGTGTAGTGTCGTGCCGTCCAAAACGAGGAAAGCCCGCCAGCCCTCGGGCGGCGCCCGCGGCGACAGGAGTTCGGCGTGATGGTTGTGGCCGTGGGCGACGCGTTCACGAACCAGTCCATTGCCGGACCATGTGTCTCCAACGCTAACGATTTACCACGCACGCGCGTTTTGCCATGCCTGATTTCCGCTTTCCGGACCGACCCATAGACCGCCGCGGAGCAGCCGCGGCCTCCTTCGAGCGTTCGAATGCCTGTTTGAAGAGGGAGGGCATCTGATGGATTTCAGCTTCAACCTGAAGCGCACCGCCAATGCATCGGCATGGCGCGTGTTGCCCAACCGCTGGGACTTCGTCGCGTTCCCGCTGATCATCTGCCTGATCGCGATGGCGTCGATCGGCTTTCACGAGACGCTCGCGCCGATGTCGACGCTAAAGACGCAGGCGATCTCGCTCGATCCGGCCAACCTGCCCGAGTACGCGATGCGCACCACGCTGCGCATGCTCGCGGCGATGGTCGCGTCGCTGATCTTCACGCTGGTCTACGGGACGCTGGCCGCCAAGAGCCGCCGCGCCGGTCTCGTGCTGGTGCCGATTCTCGACATCCTGCAGTCGGTGCCGGTGCTCGGCTACATCTCGTTCACGGTCACGTTCTTCCTCGCGATGTTCCCGGGCCGCGTGCTCGGCGCCGAACTCGCCGCGATCTTCGCGATCTTCACGAGCCAGGCGTGGAACATGACGTTCAGCTTCTATCAGTCGCTGCGCACGGTGCCGCGCGATCTCGACGAAGTCTCGCGCGGCTTTCATCTGACTTCATGGCAGCGCTTTTGGAAACTCGAAGTGCCGTTCTCGATGCCCGGCCTGATCTGGAACATGATGATGTCGATGTCGGGCGGCTGGTTCTTCGTCGTGGCTTCAGAAGCGATCACGGTCGGCAATCATACGGTTACGCTGCCGGGCATCGGCGCCTACCTGGCGCAGGCGATCAGCGACAAGAACCTGCACGCGATCGGCTGGGTCATCCTCGCGATGACGGTCGTGATTCTCGCCTACGACCAGTTGCTGTTCCGTCCGCTCGTCGCGTGGGCGGACAAGTTCCGCATGGAGTTCACGAGTTCGGGCGATGCGCCGCAATCGTGGCTGCTCGACCTGATCCGCCGCACGCGGCTGATTCACCGGTTGCTCGTGCCGCTCGGCTGGATGTTCGCGCGCGCGGCTCGGGTGCGCTTCCAACTGCCGGCGTTCAGCGCGCCGCGCTTTCACATCCCGCAGCGCGAGAAGAACTCGAAGCTCGGCGACTTCATCTGGGCGGCGATCGTGCTGCTCGCCACGGTGTATGTGGTGTATCGCGTGTTCCTGTATGTGCGGACCGGCGTGACGCTCGACGAGATCGGCCACGTGTTCGTGCTGGGCCTGATCACGCTCCTGCGCGTGGTCGTGCTGATCGCGATCGCTTCCGTGATCTGGGTGCCCGTCGGCGTGCTGATTGGCCTGCGCCCCGCGCTCGCGGAAAAGATGCAGCCACTCGCGCAGTTCCTCGCGGCGTTCCCGGCGAATTTGCTGTTTCCGGTATTCGTGATCGCGATCGTGCGCTTTCACCTGAATCCGGACATCTGGCTGTCGCCGCTGATCGTGCTCGGCACGCAGTGGTATATCCTGTTCAACGTGATTGCAGGTGCAAGCTCGTATCCGAACGACTACCGCGAGGCGGCCAAGAATTTCCACATTCGCGGCTGGCAGTGGTGGCGTCAGGCGATGCTGCCGGGCATTTTTCCGTACTACGTGACCGGTGCGATCACCGCGTCGGGCGGCGCGTGGAACGCGAGCATCGTTGCCGAGTTCGTGCAGTGGGGCGATACCAAGGTCGCCGCGCATGGCCTCGGCGCCTATATCGCGCAGACTACCGCGGCGGGCGACTATCCGAAGATCATCGTGGGCATCGCCGTGATGTCCCTGTTCGTGACCCTGTTCAACCGTCTGCTGTGGCGTCCGATGTACGCCTACGCCGAAGGCAAGCTCCGTCTAGATTGAGAAATGAAGGCTTAACGCGATGCAAAATCCTAAAGCTGCTATGACCGCCGCGCCGATCCAGACGCCGCCGAAGCCCCCGCGCCTCGGCGAGGAAATCCTGCGCGTGAAGGACGTGTGCCGCGGCTTCAACAAGACGCAGGGCGAACTGCTCGTCCTCGACGACGCGAATCTGTCGCTGCGCGAGGGCGAGATCGTCGGCTTGCTTGGCCGTTCGGGCTCGGGCAAGTCGACGCTGTTGCGCATCATCGCCGGTCTGATCGAGCCGACCGACGGCGAAGTCACGTACATGGGCAAGCCGCTCGCAGGCCCGGCCAAGGGTGTCGCGATGGTGTTCCAGACCTTCGCGCTGTTTCCGTGGCTGACCGTGCTGCAGAACGTGGAAGCGGGTCTCGAGGCGCAAGGCGTCGGTGCGTCGGAGCGGCGCACGCGCGCGCTCGCCGCGATCGACCTGATCGGCCTCGACGGCTTCGAAAACGCGTATCCGCGCGAGTTGTCGGGTGGCATGCGCCAGCGCGTCGGCTTTGCGCGCGCGCTCGTCGTCGATCCGACGCTGCTGCTGATGGACGAGCCGTTCTCCGCGCTCGACGTGCTGACCGCCGAAACGCTGCGTACCGACCTGCTCGATCTCTGGACGCAGGGGCGCATGCCGATCAAGGCGGTGCTGATCGTGACGCACAACATCGAGGAAGCGGTGTTCATGTGCGACCGCATTCTGGTGCTGTCGTCGAACCCGGGCCGCGTGATCGCCGAGATCAAGGTGCCGTTCAAGCATCCGCGCAACCGTCTGGACCCGGCATTCCGCCGCCTCGTCGACGAGATCTACGCGAAGATGACCGCGCGTCAGACCGACGAAAAGACCAAGAAGGGGCTGGAGCTCGGTAGCTGGCTGCCGCATGTGTCGACCAACCTGATGGCCGGTCTGATCGAAACGCTCGCCGCCGCGCCGTATCACGGCCGCGCGGACATGCCGGAAATCGCCCGCTCGCTGCATCTGGAGGTCGACGATCTGTTCCCGATTGCCGAAGTGCTGCAGCACCTCGGTTTCGCCGACGTGCGCGAGGGCGACATTTTCCTGACGCCGCCGGCGCGCGTGTTCTCCGAGTTCGGCACGCAGGAACGGAAGATGATGTTCGCCGAGCATCTGCTGCGGCACGTGCCGCTCGCGGCGCGGATCAAGAAGGTGTTGAACGAGCGGCCCGGACATCGCGCGCCGCGCGTGCGTTTCGAGCAGGAGCTCGAGGACTTCCTGTCGGACAGCGCGGCGGAAGAGACGCTCGACGCGGTCATCAACTGGGGCCGTTACGGCGAGATCTTTTCGTATAACGACCAGACCGAAATCTTCAGTCTGGAAGACGTGGAGTCTTAAGCCTGGGTTGCCGCGGAAACGACTGCGGTTCAGACAAAAAAGCGGCGAGGAAAACCTCGCCGCTTTTTTATTGCAGATTGCCCCAGCGTGTAACCGCCGGCTCGGCCGTGGCCCACTTCCAACCCTTGTCCTGCTGGCACGCGCTCGCCGTGAACCACCTCTCGGGCGCGTTCGGGCCGTCGCCGTCCTGCACCGAGAACACGAAATCCTTGCACAGCGCGAGCGCCGAGCTGAACGCGCGGGTCACGCGCACCTCGCCATGGCCGTTTTCGATCGGCAAGGTGTGCTTGACCGACCACGGTTTCGCTTCGCCGACCGGCATCGTGCCGACCAGCGCCGCCATCAGATCCTGCTGATCCTTGTGCATGCTGCGCATGTAGCGCGCGACCGCTTCGTCGGTCGCGGCCTGCACGGCAACGCCGACGCCGAGCGCGACGGCCGGATTGCTGGTCACGAGGCCCGACGCGACACCCGCCGCCGCGCCGCTCGCGGCGCCGATCGACGCGCAGCCGCTCGCCAGCAGGCTCGCGCCGACGCATAGCGCGCCGGCCGCGATGAGCCGCATCCGATCACCCATCGGAACGCCGAGCGAACGTAATTTCATTGCAGCGCGCCCCAGCGCTCGGTGGCGGGTTCGGCCGATGCCCAACGCCAGTCCTTACCATCACGGCAAACCGATGCGATGTAGAACGCGCTGCTCGCGGGCTTGTCGCGCGTTGCGTTTTGATCGACGGAAAAGACGATTTCCTTGCAGTCGAGCGGGCCGGTGCTGATCAGACGGCTGACGGTCACGCGGCCGTGTTCGTCGTCTTCGATTGGGAAAGAGTGGGTGATGCTCCACGGGGCGACCGCGCCGACCTCGAGCGGACCGGCCGCCTGCGCGATGCTGTTCTGCGTATTCGTGTGAACCACGCGCTCCGAGTACTGCACACCGGCGCGCGCAGCGGCGACCGCGCCAAGACCGATACCGGTCGCGACCGCCGCATTGCTGGTGACCTTGTTGGCGACCGCGGCGCCCGCGACACCGGCGCCCGCGACCGCGCCTTCCGTGTACAACGAACTACAGCCGCTCATTGCCGACGAAACCGCCAGCGCCAGCGCGATCAGCGCTGTTACGTGGGGGCGTTTGCCAGCGACAACGGACTTCGCGTTGACAGCCCACACCATGTTCTTTTGCATTTCTCCCGTCCCCGCCCGTACAGGTGCCTGCGTTCACGCTTCGCGCGTGTAAACGAAGGACACGTCGTTCATTACGCAGCCGCATTGTGCAGGATGCGTTTTGTAATTGGCAGCGAAAAAATGCAAGAAATTGCAAAACATCGTGCGCTGCGATGTTTTCTGTCGCATGGGCGGGCTTACCTGGCTCTGCCAGGTATTGGGGACATCAGGTGAATTTGCCGTCGGCGTGAGACGTTGAGCACGTGAATTCGGTGCCGCGAAACGCGCGGCGAAAGGATCATGACGAACAGCGCAACAGCTGGCCGCCGCCATCGGCGGACGGCTCGCGTTGCACCGTGCCTATGAGTCGGCTTCGTCTTCCCCGCTTTCGTCGCCGTATGCGCTCAGCCGGTTGTACAGCGTTTTGAGGCTCACGCCGAGCGCTTTGGCAGCGCGTCGCTTGTCGCCGCCGCAGTACTTGAGGGTGCCGAGAATGATCTGCTTCTGCGCGTCGGCGAGCGGCGTGCCGATCCACACGCTCATCGCGTCGCCTTGCGTGACCGCTTTCTTGACTCGCGACGCAAGATGCGGATGCGGCAATTCGACCGTCTTTTCCGCGAGAATGAACGCGCGATATACCGCGTTCTTCAACTCGCGCACGTTGCCCGGCCACGACCATGAACGCAGCGTTTCGATCGAGCGTTTGCTGAAGCTCTTGTTGGTGCCTTCCTGCTGATTCAATTGCGCGAGGAAGTGTTGCGCGAGCAGCTCGCGATCGTTTTCGCGCTCGCGCAGCGGCGGCGCGCGCAGCGGAAACACCGCGAGCCGGTACATCAGATCCTCGCGCAAGCCGTTTTCCTTGACGGCTACGGCGGGGTCGCGATTGGTCGCGGCGATCACGCGCACGTTGCCGCTGATCAACTCGTTGCCGCCGACGCGATAGAACGTGCCGGTTTCGAGCGCGCGCAGCAGCTTGACCTGGCGCACCGGCGCCATTTCGGTGATTTCGTCCAGAAACAGCGTGCCGCCGTTCGCATGTTCGAAGTAGCCGACGCGGCCCTGGACCGCGCCGGTGAAGCTGCCTTTTTCGTGGCCGAACAGTTCGGCTTCGATCAGCTCGTCGGGAATCGCGCCGCAGTTCACGGCGACGAACGCGCCGTCCTTGCGGCCGCTGCGCTCGTGGATGGTGCGGGCGATCAGCTCCTTGCCGGTGCCCGATTCGCCGATGATCAGCGCGGTCGCGTCGGTATCCGCGACGCGTTCGATCTGTTCGTACAGATCGAGCATTACCGGCGACGAGCCGTACAGCAGCCCGTACGATTTCAGTCCCGCGACGGCGTCCGCGACGCGCTGCTTCGCTTGTGGCGAAGCACTGCCACCGGCGGACACGGTGGGCGAGTCCAGATCGATTGACGCCATAAAAAGGGAAGTCCTGTGCAAATGGAGTTCGTGTTGCGGCGCGCAGGCCTTGAATGCGATAGACCGTACAGCCACTATCTCATAAAAGACGATTTAACCACTTCGACACTGATTCCGGCAATCGAACTGGCAGCCACTGAAACAGCCGTGCGCGCAATCGGTCGAAAGTGCGCGAAATTGGTTTTATCAGCGCGCTGGAGCGGTAAATATACCGGGCACATGCATTGCATCATTGACCGTTTGATCGAGTCGTGCGAGGTTTGACGGCTACGTCGCAGCGCCGCCGGCCAGCGCAAACCGGCAACCCGCATCGTGCGCCCGAAGCCCGAACTGTTGCACCGGTCGACGCACCGATTCCGCGGCAACGCACGAACGCCGAATCAGACGAGGAGTGAACGATGACTGACACCACACAACAACTTGCACTCGGCGGACAGAAGATCGTCGAGGATCTTCGGGTGCTGCTGAGGGACTCGGAGGAAATGCTGCGGCTCGCCGCCAACGTGCCGGGCGAAGGCGTCGACGCCTTGCGCGGCCGGCTCGGCACGCACGTGGAAACGCTGCAATCGGCGCTCGGGGATGCGCAACGCAACGTGCATCGCCGGTATCGCGGGGCGGCGGTTAGCACCGAGCACTATGTGCGCCATAACCCGTGGCGCTCGCTCGCGCTCGCGGCGGGCACCGGTTTTCTGCTCGGCGTGCTGGTCGCGCGTTAGACGCGGCGCAGCGAGCGGCGCTCGCATCGGCTCGCCGGAAGGCGTGGCGCACGCTTGGCACGGCTGCATTCATCCGCATCACGATCCAAGGAGTTCATGATGACACGACCCACAATTGGTTTTTTTGGCGCATTGATGGCAATCGGCGGCTTCCTGGCGGTTCGCTACGTGCAACACAAGCGCACGGGCCAGGTCTCACCGGCGCGCGAGCTGAGCCGCTGGGAAAACGAGGGCGGCGCGGTGGCGGCGCCGGCGACCTTGTCGACCGAACTGGCGCCCGCCTCGCACAGCGGCAACGGCTCGGGGCAGGTCAACGGCGAACACCGCGCATGGCCGTTTCCGCGCGGCTGACGCGGTTCGCTCGAATGCAACGCGGCCTGCGGCCGACGCCTGGAACGGGATTGTTAAATGAATCTTATAAAGCCGTATAATAGGTAAATAGGCAACAATGACGCGGAAGTTGGCGCAAATTTGGCCATCATTGTTGCAATTGTTCATCAAATGGTCGGCGGAACGGAACGCAGTCGATTCCGCGTCATGCAGCCGACCGGACCCAGCGGCATGCCCATTGGCATGTTCCGCATATTTTCTGACCCACGCTTGCAGGCTTTCGAAACGCGATGCCACATGTACTCATTGTCGATGACGACGCAGGTACCCGCGAGGCACTTTCCGCCGTCATCGGGGAAGACGGGCTGACCACCGCCACCGCGGGCGATCTGCGCGAAGCGCGTATTCAACTGATCCGGCAGATGCCGGACGTCGTTTTCACCGACCTGAAGCTGCCCGACGGCAGCGGGGTCGATCTGTTCGAAGATCTCGATCCGCGCTCCGGCGTCGAAGTGATCGTGATCACCGGCCACGCGACGGTCGAGTCGGCGGTCAGCGCACTGAAAATGGGCGCGGCCGACTACCTCGTGAAGCCGATCAACATGCAGCGCGTGAAGTCGATCCTGTCGCGCCTGCCGCGCGCCGGCGACCTGAAGGCCGAAATCGGCACGTTGCGCGGCGAGTTGCGCCGCATGGGCCGCTTCGGTCTGATGCTCGGTAATTCACCGGCGATGCAGGAGGTCTACGACCAGATCAGCCGCGTCGCGCCGACGGCGGCCTCGGTGATGCTCGTCGGCGAATCGGGCACCGGCAAGGAAGTTGCCGCGCAGACGCTGCACGAGCTGAGCCTGCGCCGCAAGCACGCGTTCCTCGCGGTCAACTGCGGCGCGATTTCGCCGAATCTGATCGAATCGGAAATGTTCGGCCACGAGCGCGGTTCGTTCACCGGCGCGGACCGGCAGCACAAGGGCTATTTCGAGCGCGCGAACGGCGGCACGCTGTTCCTCGACGAAATCACCGAGATGCCGATCGAGCTGCAGGTAAAGCTGCTGCGCGTGCTCGAGACCGGCATGTTCATGCGCGTCGGCACGACCAAGGAAATCGAAACCGACGTGCGTCTGATCGCGGCCACCAATCGCGATCCCGAGCAGGCGGTGCTCGAAGGCAAGCTGCGGCTCGATCTGTACCACCGGCTGAACGTGTTTCCGATCAGCCTGCCGCCGCTGCGCGAGCGCGGCAAGGACGTCGAGCTGCTCGCGCAATCGTTCCTCGATGAGCTCAACGAGCGTCACGGCACGAAGAAGCATTTCCCTGTCGCGGTGAAGGACATGCTGCTGTCGTATCCGTGGCCGGGCAATGTGCGCGAGCTGAAGAACTACGTGCAGCGCGCGCACATCATGTCGAGCGGGGATTCGGATAGCACGGCGACGGTGCCGTTGCAAATCACGCTGTCGAAGCCCGCGGCCGGCACCGCGATCACGATCCCGTTCGGCACCTCGCTCGCGGAAGCCGACCGTCAGCTGATTCTTGCGACGCTCGAGCAATGCGGCGGCGTGAAGACGCGCGCCGCGGAAATTCTCGGCATCAGCCTGAAGACGCTGTACAACCGGCTCGTCGAGTACGGCAACGATGCGCGCGACGACGGCGATCCCACCGACGAATCACGCGCACTCGGCGGCGCGGACGCCTGATCCGCGCCTCGTTCGCACGTCATCCGCGTCCCAGTATCCGCCCGCCCGGGCTTCCGGGCGGGTACCCGAACGGCACAAGCCTTGCTGCGCTCCGGTGGAACGCAAAACGAGGTCACCGACATGCCGCACCTGCCGCCGCACCTGTCGCATTACGCCGCCGTTTCCGCGCCGTCCAGGCGGTTGCACGCTCATCGGCCCGAACCGGTCGAGCCGCCCACTGCACCTCCCATCGCGCCGCCGGACCCGGCCGAACCCGACACGATCCCCGGTCCGACACCCGATCCGATCGAACCCGTCGAACCGGTCACGCCGCCGATTGGCGATCCGCCGCCGCAGCCAACGCAAACGCCTCAGGCCGCCGACCGTCCGTCGCGACCGCGGCAATGTTGATACGGCGTCGATGTCGGCGCCTGACGCGCACTCGATGGAACCACATCCCGCACTGCAAGGCGTCATGCCCTGGGTCGGTGCAGAGCATGCTGTACTTGTTACAAAGCCGGCGCATGTTTTACCGGCAATTTACGGTTTCGCCCCCTAGACTGTAGGGATGCCGCGATAAGCGGCAGGCTTCCCCCGGAGGCACGATCATGAGACACCCCGCATTGCGACGTTCCGCGCGGCACTCCAAGCGCGGGCCACGGCCGGCCGAGGTCGAGGCTGAGCCGGTGGTGTCGCCGGACCCGGCCGCGCAGAATCGGATCGCCCCGCATACGCCGCCGGACGGCGAGCACAACCAGGGCGGGGTGCGTCAGGAAGGCCTCGAATACCAGCGCGATCTGGGCTCGGAGCAGGATGCCTGAGGCAGCGTAGCACCCGGGCGGGGGGTGTCCCGGCGACCGGGATACCGGTAAGAAAGACCTCCGCATTCGTCGGATTTAACAGAAAAATTTTCTTCGCCATCCGTGATGATTGCGGGGATTCGCTCGTTTGTCACATTTTCATACAACTTTATTTCTGATATCTCATATATCGGCACGATGATTGCGTGCACCGTTTTGGCGCAATTCCGCATACAACGAAACAATGGAGCACTAATGAGCAGATTGATCGTGGTATCGAATCGTGTCGCACCGATTCAGGAAGCGCGTCCGGCAGCGGGCGGGCTCGCGATCGGCGTGCTGGACGCACTGAAGGAGACCGGCGGCGTCTGGTTCGGCTGGAGCGGCGAAACGGTCAGCGAGCCATCCGCGCCCGTGATCGAGAAGCAGGGCAACGTCACCTACGCGACTGTGGGCCTCACCAAGCGCGATTACGACGAGTACTACCGCGGTTTTTCGAACACCACGTTGTGGCCGACCTTCCACTATCGCAACGACCTGTCCCGCTACGACCGCGAGGACTACGCGGGCTACCAGCGCGTCAACGCGACGCTCGCGAAGCAGCTCAAGGAACTGCTCAAGCCCAGCGACATCATCTGGGTGCACGACTATCATCTGCTGCCGTTCGCGCGCTGCCTGCGCGAGCTCGGCGTGAAGAACCCGATCGGCTTCTTCCTGCACATTCCGTTTCCGGTGCCCGAAGTGTTGCGCACGATTCCGCCGCATGAAGAACTCGTCAAGGCGATGTGCAGCTACGACGTGATCGGCTTTCAGACCGAGGCGGATCGCCAGTCGTTCGTCGACTATATCGAGCGCGGTCACCATGGCACGTCGAGCGAAGACGGCATGGTGCACGCGTACAACCGCTTCCTGAAGGTCGGCGCGTACCCGATCGGCATCTATCCCGACGCGATCGCGAAGGCCGCCGAGCAGTTCACCGACCGCAAGGCGGTGCGCAGCCTGCGCGACGGCATGCGCGGGCGCAAGCTGATCATGAGCGTCGACCGGCTCGATTATTCGAAGGGGCTGGTCGAGCGCTTCCAGGCATTCGAGCGGCTGTTGCAGAACGCGCCCGGCTGGCACGGCCGCGTGTCGCTCGTGCAGATCGCGCCGCCGACCCGCGCCGACGTGCAGACCTATCAGCGCATCCGGCATACGCTCGAAGGCGAGGCGGGCCGCATCAACGGCCGGTTCGCGCAGCTCGACTGGACGCCGATCCAGTATCTGAACCGCAAGTACGAGCGCAATCTGCTGATGGCGCTCTTCCGCCAGTCGCAGGTCGGCTATGTGACGCCGCTGCGCGACGGCATGAATCTGGTGGCCAAGGAGTACGTCGCGTCGCAGGATCCGGCCGATCCGGGCGTGCTCGTGCTGTCGCAATTCGCGGGCGCGGCCGAGCAGCTGCCGGGCGCGCTCGTCGTCAATCCGTTCGATCTGTCGCAGATGGCCGAAGCGCTCGAGCGCGCATTAGCGATGCCGCTCGCCGAACGTCAGGCGCGTCATGCGGACATGATGGAGCCGATGCGCGAGAGCAACCTGTCGGTGTGGCGCGATACGTTGCTCGATGATCTGCGCCACGTCGCGACCGCGTCTTCGGTGACGGCCAAAGCGGTAAAGCTCGCTGACGTGACGGCATCGCCCTGAGCCGACACGCGCGGCCCGCGCAGGCGGGCCGCGCGTGTGCCGCTCACGTCGTGCATGGAGTGACAGGGAAGATCAAGGCAGAAAGGCGTGCATCGCCTCGTGCGATGCACGCCTTTTATCGTGCATGTCTTGCGCGCGTAACGGCCACAGCCCTCAGGCCGGCTGCGCCGCCTTCTGCGTGACCCGCATCGTGCTGACGACCGCCGCGACCGCCGAGAACCCCGCGGCCACATACAGCGCGATGATCGTCCCGCTCTGCGGCGCGACGCCGAAGATCAGCGCGACCAGCGCCGCGCCGAGCGTTTGCCCGGTCAGGCGCGCGGTGCCGAGCATGCCGCTCGCGCCGCCGCTGCGTTCGCGCGGCGCGGACGACAGCATCGTGCGATTGTTCGGCGACTGGAAGATGCCGAAGCCCGCGCCGCACAGCGCCATGCGCCACGAAATCTGCAGCGCGTCCGGGTGAGGCCCGAGCGTCGCGAGCAGCAGCAGGCCGACCGTCATCGCGGCGAGCCCGATGCCGCCGAGCCAGCCGGCCGATACCCTGTCCGACAGCACGCCGGCAATGGGTGCCGCGATGATGATGATCGCGGGCCACGGCGTCATCAAAAGACCCGTTTCGACCTGCGACATGCCGAGCGTTTCCTGCAGCAGGAACGGCAGCGACACGAACGCGAGCATCTGCGCGCAGAACGAGCAGACCGACGTGCCTACCGACAGCGCGAACACCGGAATACGCAGCAGGTCGATCGGCAGCAGCGGGGCGGGCCGCGTCAGCTGGCGACGCACGAAGAAGTAGCCGATCACCAGCGCTCCGAGCGCCTCGAGCGTCACGTAGCCGAAATGCTCGCCGTGGCCGAGGCCATCGACCGCGATAATCAGCAGGCCGAACACGAACGCGTTCATCACCGCGCTCAGATAGTCATACGGGGATTCGTGGCCGGGGTTCATCGGCAGCGCCTTGAAGCCGCCGACGATCGCCGCGATTCCGATTGGCACGTTGATCGCGAACAGCCACGGCCAGGTCGCGATCGCGAGCACGCCCGAGGCGACCGTCGGCCCGACCGCCGACGACACCGCCACCACCATCGCGTTGATCGAGACGCCGCGCCCGAGCTGGTTAGGCGGATAGATCATGCGCACGATCGCTGTGTTCACGCTCATGATGCCGGCCGCGCCGAAGCCCTGGACCACTCGCGCGAGCGCGAGCGTCGCCAGCGAGTTCGACAGCGCGCAACCGAACGACGCGACCGTGAACAGGATCAGGCCCGACAGATAAATGCGCCGGTAGCCGATGCGGTCGCCGAGCGACGCGAGCGGCAGCAGCGAGATCGTGATCGCGAGCTGATACGCGTTGACGACCCAGATCGACGCGGCGGCGCTCGCATTGAGGTTGCGCGCGATCGTCGGTAGCGCGACGTTGGCGATCGCGCTGTCGAGCACCGCGAGCGTCAGCGAGAGCGCGATGACGAGCATCGCCCAGTAGCGTTGTGGGACCGGTAGGCCCAGTTCCTTGCCTTCGAAGCGGGAAGTGGAGGGCGTCGAGCCGTCCGTGCGCGGGGAGGGTGCGTGCATCGATTGTTTGATTTGTCGGAGATGTTGGCGCGCCTGTGCGCGGCTCACGCGCTGGCCGCTGCGGGCGTATCGGTCGGCGCGGCGCCGGCGTTACCGGGCGCCGGCGCCGCGCGTGCGTTATTTGAGTTCGTAAAGGCCCGTGTGGGTCGTCGAATCGATTTCGTTCAGGTGCGTCATGAAGCGCGCGACCGCGTTGGTGGTTTCCGCGCTGACCGGCAGATGCGGCACTTTCAGCGCATGCAGCCGGAAGATATAGCGATGCGTGCGATCGCCGCGCGGCGGCGCGGCGCCGCCGAAGCCGACCGTCCCATAGTCGTTGCGCACCTGCATCGCGCCCTGCGGCAGCAGCGAGCCGTCGGCCTTGCCGGCGTTGCGCGGCAGCGAGCGCGCGTCGGCCGGAATGTTCACGACGACCCAATGCCAGAAGCCGCTGCCGGTCGGCGCGTCGGGATCGTGAACGGTGAGCGCGAAGCTTTGCGTGTCCGCGGGCGGCGCTTCCCATTGCAGCGACGGCGAGATGTTTTCGCCGTCGCCGCCGAACGCCTTGTCGTTGTACTCGTGGGCTCTCGGCATGAAGCCGTTGGTGGGAAAATCGTCGGACCAGAGACGGAAGTCAGCCATGATGTGCCTCCCTTGTTGATTGGTTCTGGGATCGTCGGAGTTCGCGATGTCGCGGCGGGCGAGGCGCATCTCGTGGCATGCCGAAGCGCGTGAGGACGTGCCGCGAAAGCGCCTGGAAGCACCCGGAAAACGCCGCCGAAGCGTGCCTCGAAGGCAGCTCGAAAGCGCGCCGGGTGAGCCTTCCGAGTGTAGCACCAGCGGCCGCGAGACTCGCGCGAGCCGGGCAGGTCGCGCGCGGTTTTCAGCCGCGTTCCTCGAACTCCGGCGCGTCGCTTCCGATCCACGCGACGAGCCGCTCGATCACGCCCGCGATATCGCGATTCGCGCCCCGCAAAGCGCATTCCCACACGACCGCGACGCGCCAGCCGCTCGCGAGCAGCGCGGCGCGCACCTTGTCGTCGTTGCTGCGATTGCGGCCGATCTTGTCGCGCCAGAAGTCGGGCCGCGTCTGGGGCCATTTGAACAGATGACAGTCGTGGCCATGCCAGAAGCAGCCATGCACGAGCACCACCGCGCGATAGCGCGGCAGCACGATGTCGGGGCGGCCGGGCAGATCGCGCGCGTCGAGCCGGAAGCGCAGGCCCCGCCGATGCAGCAGGCTGCGGATCAGGATCTCCGGCTTGGTGTTGCGGCCGCGAATGCCGGACATCATCCGGCTGCGCGTCGCGCTATCGACGATATCGACCATCGTCAGCGGGCCAACGGGTCGCGCGGCCGCTCACGCGTAGAGCGGCAGGGAGTGTTTCGACGCATCGCGGGTCGGGTGGGCAAGCAGGGTTTGCACATGCGGCAGCATGATACGCGCCACTTCGCGCATCACCGGCATCACGACGCTATTGCCGAACTGCCGGTAGGCCTGCGTATCGCTGACCGGAATCCTGAAGGTGTCGGGAAAGCCCATCAGTCGTGCGCATTCGCGCGGCGTCAGGCGACGCGGGCGCAGCGCCTCGCCCTGATAGACGAGAATTTCGGAGCCGTCCTTGTGATAGCGCGCCGACAGCGTGCGCGTCACGCTGTCCGGATAAGCCATTCCGAAACCGAAGCCGTTGCCCGCCGCACGATGCTTGGCCGCGTAGTTTTGCAGATACGTCCACAGCTTCGGGGTGAGCGTGTACTTCGGCTGCACGCGTCGCGCGGCGTGGTCGAAGAAGCGCTCGTGGTCCCACGGCAGCACCGGTTCCGTGCCGTCCGTGCGATGCAGGATCGCGCCGAGCCGCGGACCCTGTTCGGGCAGGCGCAGGTCGTCCCATGTGAACCCGGTCTTGCCGCGAAAGCCCACCACGATGATGCGCTCGCGATGCTGAGGCGTGAAATGCTGGCCATCGATCACGCGGTAGTGCACCTCGTAGCCGAGCTCGTCGCGCAGCGTTTGCAGGATCACGTCGAAGGTGCGGCCCTTGTCGTGCGACAGCAGGTTCTTTACGTTTTCGAGCAGGAACGCGGCGGGGCGCTTCGCGGCGATAATGCGCGCGACGTCGAAAAACAGCGTGCCCTGGGTCGTGCATTCGAAGCCGTGCGGCCGGCCAAGCGCGTTTTTCTTGCTGACGCCGGCGATCGAAAACGGCTGGCACGGAAAGCCGCCGAGCAGCACGTCGTGGCTCGGCACGTCCTCGGCGGGAAACGTGACGATGTCGCCGATCAGCGCGTGCGCGCCGCCGCTCGCGGAGTTGTCGCCGTGGTTCTCGCGATAAGTCCGCGTCGAGAACTCGTTCCACTCGCTGGTGAACACGCATTCGCCGCCGTGCGCCTCGAAGCCCATGCGAATGCCGCCGATACCCGCGAACAGATCGATGAAGCGGAAGCGCGCCGCGTCGCCCGCGTGTTGCGCCTCACGCGCGCCTTGCCGCAGCAGATCGCGCAACGCGGGTTCCAGCATCGCGGGACAAGGCGTTTCACCTTTTTCCCAGCGACGCACCGTCTTGATGTCCTTGCCGACATGGGCTGCGATTTCGCGTTGGGTAAAACGGGCGCGCGCCTGCTTGAGCAGGTCGAAGGGGGCGGCGAGGGTCACGTGGCGTCCTTGCTGGGAATTTTTGCGGACATTATGACCTAAGGTCGTCCCCTTTCCCTATTGTCGGCGCCGATTGATCAGGAATTTTTCGCGATACGTCGCGCCGCTGCGTTTGTTTGCGGCGAAACATGCCTGTGACGAATGCGGATATACGCCTGTCCCGTGACACTGGCTTCCGGCGTTGCGGCGTGTGTTGGCGGCCGCGACCTCGTGCCCGGCCGCTTTTTTTGCGGCGCGCAAGACGAGCGGCGTGCCGGCTTGGCGCCACGCGTGCGGGTGCAGCGGGTGCAGCGGGTGCAGCGGGTGCAGCGGGTGCAGCGGGTGCAGCGGGTGGGGCGGATGCGGACGCGCTCAGGCCGACTTCACCTTCTTCACCGGGGCAGCCCGCTCGAATCGAGAGGTCGGCGCGGGCGCGAAGCGTTCCCATTCGGGCAGCGGCGTCGAGGCCAGCCGGTCGAGTTGCAGCAGCAGGCTGTCGACTTTGTCCAATTGGGCGGTAGAAAGCTGGCCGCTGTCGACCAGCGCGGTCAGTCGTTTGCGCCAATAGGTGGCTGGCAGGATCGGACCGCCGAAATCGCCGCGCAGCGACACGTGCATCACCCGCGCGATGTGCGCGATGTCGTGGTCGATCAACGCAGCTTGCGATGATCCCGAAATCGTAGTCTCCGTGCGGTCCATGACTCCTCCCTGAGCGCATTTACGGCGGTGCGCGGCGAGACTTTAGGCCTTTGGATAAAAAATTTGCCCGATCGCGCGTCGGCGTTCGTCGGTGCCGCGGCCCGGCGCGCGGAGCAGGTCCCGGGAACAGCCGTTGCTGCTTCCCACACACCGGCGCGATACCGCGCCGGCATTTCGGTCGACTACGCATATGGGAGCCGAGCATGAACAAGGATCAAGTGAAGGGCGTTGGCGAGCAGGTCAAGGGCAAGGTCAACGAGGCCGTCGGCAAGGCCACGAACGACCCTGCGAAGGAACTCAAGGGCGACCTGCAGCAGGGCGCCGGCAAGGTGCAGAAGGCCTATGGCGATGCGAAGGAAAACGCCAGGGACGATGCAAAGCGCGGTCGTCACTGAACCCGTTCGGTGCAGGTTGCCGTCACGGCGGAGGCGTCGCGATCGTCGCGGCGCCTTTGCTTTTTGTACGGCGCAGGTCGGACACGACGCGTCCGATTTTACAAGTTGGGTCACGGCTGACGTTGGCGCGGCGGCCGGCCTGGGAGTAACCCGTGATCGCGATGATCGGCATTCCGCACGCGCTGCGAGCCCTTTAGACTTGGCGCAATCCCATCAGGAGGTCGCGCCAATGACACCCGAAAAGATACTTTCGATGTTCGAACGGCAGTATTTGGAAGGCAAGGCGCCGCCCGATCTCGAAGCGACCTGCGCGAACTTCGCGACGTGGCTCGCGGCCGCGTGGGAACTGCTCGACAGCACCGAAAAGACGCTGCTGCTGACGGTCGGCGCGGCGCTGTGGCGCGAGGGCTTCAACGTGCGCGCGGGTACGGCGACGAAGGACTTGTGGTGAACCGCCGATCGCGAACGGCGCTGTTGCCGCAGCGTTTGTAGGGGCTTCACGCGGCCTCGCACGCGTTGTGGCGAGTCGGTTTATATTGGGCGGTCTTGCAATTTCTGTCCCATAGGGCGACCCGAACCCATGACCGACTTATCCGCTTTCGCGATCACGAAGAAATGGCCGGCCGAGCATCCGGACCGGATTCAGCTCTATTCGCTGCCGACACCCAATGGCGTAAAGATCTCGATCATGCTCGAGGAAACCGGCTTGCCGTACGAGCCACATCTGGTGCGCTTCGATACCAACGATCAGATGACACCGGCGTTTCTGTCGTTGAACCCGAACAACAAGATTCCGGCGATCCTCGATCCGAACGGTCCCGACGGCAAACCGCTGCCGCTGTTCGAATCGGGCGCGATCCTAATTTATCTCGCCGACAAAAGCGGCCGGCTGATCCCGCAGGACGCCGCCGGGCGCTACGAGACGATCCAGTGGGTGATGTTCCAGATGGGCGGCATCGGTCCGATGTTCGGCCAGGTCGGCTTCTTCCACAAATTCGCCGGCCGGGAGTACGAGGACAAGCGTCCGCGCGATCGCTACATCGCCGAATCGAAGCGGCTACTCGGCGTGCTGGAGCAGCGCCTGGAAGGACGCACATGGGTGATGGGCGATCAGTATTCGATCGCCGACATCGCGATCTTCCCGTGGGTGCGCAATCTGGTCGGCTTCTATGAGGCGGGAGAACTGGTCGGCATTCAGGACTTCCCGAACGTGCGGCGCGTGCTGGCGGCGTTCGTCGAGCGTCCGGCGGTGGTGCGCGGCCTGAATATTCCGCAGCGGCCGGCTTGATGGCCTGTTGCGCGCGCTCGTCGCGTTCATGCCGGGCGTTCCGAAGCGTTCGGTCATGCGCGCGTGAGCGCCTGGCATGCGCTGTCGTCGTTTCTGCGCTTCGACGGTTTTTCGTGTCCTTGAGATTAATACCGCTGAGCGCGTATAACCTTTGAGGTGAGTAAAGTTCTTACCGGCTTATCGGGCGAGAATCGCGCGACAGCGCTGTGACGCGACCGGACGAAAAGGTGAAGCAATGAGCGCCGTTACATTGTTCGCGTGGTCCGTTCCGGCGTATTTCCAGGATTCCGTGGTCGACCATACATGGGTGACGACCTACGACAGCCGCGTGAAGATTTACCCAGCGCTGGCGGACGTCCTGATCGCGGGCGAGCACTATTGGTACAGCTGGGGCAGCTTCCACGCCCGAGGTGGGACGCCGGTCAGTGCGGATGGTTTTTTGGCTTCCGGCGCGGCAAATCTGCTTTATGCTAGTTGTCTATGTAAGCCCGATGTGGACTCGAACATCGATCCGGCCGCTCGTGGAACGATATTCAGCTATGGTCGCGATGGTGTATGCCATCAGCTGTCAAACCAGATTCTTTGGGCGACCGGCAGCGGTGGAGCGGCTCCAGCTACCGTCCGCATGTCCAGGGGCTACTGGTTGAGCATCGCGATCTTCGGAACATACGGCAAGCAGCATGCTGCATGGGCGAGCAAGAAGATTCAGTGCTCGACACCAAGCGGGAGTGACGCGATGAAGCCAGGACATCAGGAATCCGATGTCGACGATTTTCAGGAGCATCTTCAGGCGACTTTGAAGGGTCCCGACGCGGATGCGAAAATCAAGTCGTTGATGAATCATCGACGCGCATTTATGGTGCAGGTCGAGCGTTTGCAACATGCCCCGCAGGGCGGCGATGTTCCGTCCGCCTCGGAGCTGAACCAGGCCTATTCGTCTTTTCTCCACGACGCTGCTGACATTCTGGGTCCCGAGGACTTCGAGCGAGTTTTTGGTGAACGCCCAAAGGATCAGATGAACGTCGTCGATCCTTCGATATACGAGCAAAGTGTCCGTCGGCCGATGCAAAAATAATGGAGCCGCTGGACTGGCGTCGTCTCAAACGCGTTTCGCGATCACCGTCGTCGAACTCGCAATGTCGAGATTCTTTTTTGCGCTTAGCTGCTTCACAAACGATCGATCCAGCAACGTCGGCGGTCCTTGCAGAATTTCTTCGACCGTGAGCGCCTTGAATTCCTTCAGCGCATTCTCGTCGAGACCATCGGCCCATTCGCTCATGATCCAGTAAATCGACCAGATGGCCGATGTCGATTCCGGTACGTACACACGCTCGACATTGATCGCAGATCCGAAGAGGTTGAGAATCCCCTCGGCTGTCATGTTGTAGTAGTGATGCGGGTAGCCGTGAGTGGGTTGAGTGAGCGGAACCACCACGACCAGATCGCCTCCCGGCTTCAGCACGCGAAGAATTTCTTTGGCGGCAGTGAATGGGTCCTTCACATGTTCGAGGACATTCAACGACAGAAGGCCATCGAACGATGCATCTTTGAATGGCAGAACTTCGCCGACACCTCGCACGTCGGTGGATGGATAGTTGGTGATGTCGAAATTGATCACGTTTTCGTAGATCGCGGGACGGCTGCCGGCCCCACAATCCAGAATGATCCCCGACGGATGGCGCTCGATCATACTCAGTGCATCCTGATCGTACAGATTGCTTCCGGCCAGGTCCGAGTCGTAAATGTCGAACTGGGAGCGCAGATCGGGCGACAAAAAATCGAAAAATTCTCCGTCGTCACTAAATGGCATATCAGTGCGAAGGACAGACGCTATTCTTTTTCTTCGTTCCTGCCTGGATTGGGCCGCCACCAGTGCATCTTGCCTGCGATGACTTTCGGCGCTTCCGAAAACTTCGAAATGCGATCTTCCTGATCGTAATGCGCCGAGCCTGACAGCCTCAGCGACGTCCGGATTTGCGGCGAGATAGGCCTGCTCACAAAAATTCAACGCGGTAACGCATTCAAGCGCTTGATCCATGTCGGTCCTCGGAAACGTTTCGAAGTCGGCTCGCAGATTATAGCGATCCGAGATTTCCGGGAGCGCCTGATTTTCCGGGGTTGTCGAACGGGTGGTTCGCCTGGAAGGCGGATCGGCAACAAAAAGCACCGCAGCGCAAGGTGTGCGGGGCTTTTAAGAGCGGACCTGGCAGCCGGTTGGGCGCTTGGTCCCCTTGGCCTACTACAAATACGCTCACTATCTTTCTGTTGCTTTGACGCATGCACTGTGCCGTGCGGGGTGCCGCGTGGCAGGCCGCCGCGCGAATGAATGTCATCGATTGTGTCGGATCTGTCGCTCCGTTCACAGCTTTGTGCTACGTATAACCCCTTCAAATCGATCTGGAGGGGGCGCATGTTGATGGGGCTACAGACAGATGGCGATTGACTTCGAAGTCGGAACGCATCGGTGCTGCACGCTCTACACGCGACAGGAGTATCGCGGTAGTGCGTTGAGCAACGAGGCTCGTGCCGGACGTCAGCTCATTACCTAGGCAGGATTGCGGGAACTCACGCGCGACACACGTCAGCTAGCGCGGCTCGTCGAATTCATGCGCAACGCGCGCAGTGGCGCATACGCGAGTAGCGCTGCTCCAGAGCAGACCGCCCGGGCGCTCCAGAACGCCGTCGAACGTGGCGATGTGATCGCAGTCGTGCCCACGCCGCGTACGTCGCGCGGAGGCGGTGCGCCTATTGAGCGGAAGATCCGGCCGTACTACGCGACCGTCACGCCGTCGCAGCTATTCAGGCGCGCGCTGCCTGTGGTGAGTGCCGGGCGTTCATTCCAGCGTCCAGTACTTCCGCGACTGGCCGCCGACGATGATCTCGCCATCTGGTTCGCCCGCCCCGGTGACGTGCTTCCGGATGGAACCATCGCTACGCCGGTATCAACGCCGCTGGGCGATGCGCAGGCGTTCGACTATCAGCCCGACATGCCGGGTGGCGCAGCAGATGAAGTTGCCGGGATGCCGTTCAAAGGCACGCCGGGGACGTGGATCTCCAGTATGCCGGGGACGATGCCGCAGTTGCGTCAGTTCGGGCCGAATGGCACGCCGCTAGCGGACTTTGACCTTGAAGCGCACCACGGCATCCAAATCCGCACGCGCACAATTGGGACGGCTACATCCGCGACGAGGGCGCGCCGGTCTCCTTGCTCCCTTGGTAAATCGATATGACGGATGAAATATTGAAGGCGTGGGGCTATTTCCACGATTGGTATCTGGACAGCGTGGTCATTGGCCCGAATACCGAGCCCCGGACGCTGACGCTAGGCCTGTACCTTGCCAACAGGCGCGCGTTGGTCACGTTCAACGGCGTGACGTGTGTTTCGGTTGAGCATCTTGGCTTGCTGAATATCGTCTACGGCATTCACATCGTTGCCCCGGACGACGCGAAGCACGCGCGGGCCAGTGCTGTGCTCGAAGCTGGAGAGCGACTTACCGACAAGAAAGCCGCACTGCTTGCTTTCATCTATTCCACTCTCGGTGCCGAACTCGCGATTGAGTGTGACTCGCTTGAGGTCCGTGAGACCGATGGCGGAACATGTGGCCCTCGGCTCCCGTGATCGCAAAACGAAAGCGGGACCGCCTCGCTGGCGAGCGTGGTTGCTTCGTTCAGAAGTACGCGCGTAAGGCGCACGCCCGGCATGATCGGAACGACCGCCGATACGACCGGGAGATCGAGAAAGCGATGCGGGCGGTACGCGCAGACGAGCTTTCCGAACTGCTGTCCGGCGACGGCAACGAGGACGAACTGCCAGAAGCGCTGAGCGGCACGGTGGAGATTGACGAGTACCGCTAGAGCGGGCACGAATGGATGGGCTAGTGGCAATCGAAATCCAGGCGAGAGCCGGCAACCTTTGTGTGGTCTATGCTCGAGCGGAAAATTGCGGCGACACCGGGAGTAGAGAGGTACGCGCTGGCCGCAAACGCATCGTCACTGCCAGCCCGACCACTTTGGCGAGGGACGAACCGCAACAGGTGAAGCTCGCTGAATTTCTGCGCGATGCCTCCGCACCGTCTCACGTTCGCGGCGACTCGTCAGTGCAGATTGGGCCCATGTTCAATACTTTTCTGGGCAACGCCGGGAAGCTATCTGGTCCCCCTGACAGGAATCGAACCTGTATCTAGCGCTTAGGAGGCACTTGTTCTATCCATTGAACTACAGGGAGAGGACCGGGCCGGACAGATCGGCGAGGACTTGGTGAGTCCAGACTGACCAGCGAGCGCAGAGTATATCAAACCGGCGCGGGCAAGAGGAGAGCCAAGCCGGCAGCCGCCCGCGCCTCGCACAAATCCCGCAAAAACAAACGGCCCAGCAGACATCGCCTGCCGGGCCGCGCAAACCACCTGAGCATCTGGCGAAGCGCACGCAACCGCGCCTATCGCCGCAAGCTCATCTCACTGTCAAAACTCCACCACCGCGAACTCCGCCTTGCCCACGTCGCACAGCGGGCAGCGCCAGTCTTCCGGAATGTCGGCGAAACGCGTGCCCGGTGCGATGCCTTCTTCGGGCAGACCGTCTTCCTCGTTGTAGATCCAACCGCAAATCAGGCAGACCCAGCTCTTGAATTCCGTCACTTCGATTACTTCGCTCACGACACGCTCTCTCATTCAATGCAATGGCCGGCTTGCTCTGCCCCTTTATGGGGCGGCGCGGCGACCCGCAATATTACCGGAATTTGTCAAATCAGCCGCAGACGACCGATGCGGCGCCGCCCCAACGCCTCTGCGGCGAGCCCGGGTTCGCGCGACGGGCCTCGTCACACAAGCCGTGTACGCTTTGGCCTGCAAGCTATTTGATTGGACAGATGTGGCGCTCGCATCGCACGTATTGCGACGATCGGTCTCGGAGAGGCCGCGGCCGCTGGCGGCGCCGCATCGCCCGGTTTCGTTTCCAAAGGAGAAAACGATGTTTAAAAACAGATGGTTGGTCGGCGTCGCGGCGGCTGGGCTACTCGCCGGGTCGGGTGTGGCGCAGGCGGCGGGCGTGACCTTCGTGCAACCGGCGGACGGCGCCACCGTCACCAATCCGGTGCACGTCGTGTTTGGCCTCGACGGCATGAAGATCGCGCCCGCCGGCACGCTGACGGACGGCACCGGGCATCATCACCTGCTGATCGACGGCAAGCCGCTGCCGAAGGGCGAGGTCGTCCCCGCGACCGACAAGTCGCTGCACTTCGGCAAAGGCCAGACTGAAACCGATCTGACGCTGCCGCCGGGCGACCATACGCTGACGCTGCAATTCGGCGACGGCGCGCATCGCTCGTATGGGCCGGAGATGAGCAAGACGATCACGGTGCACGTCAAGTAAGCAACTGCTTGAAAGGCCGGGCCGGCGCGCGCGTCGCCGGCCCGCGCCGATAGCGTTGCACACTGTGTCGCGCGCTTCATCGCACGGATGTTCCCGCCCGGCATACCTGCGACCGGCCCTGCGCCCGGTACAATGAGCAGTTCCGACTCATCGCTGTCTTCTCCCATTCCCATGTCGCTTTACACCATTACCGGAGCGCAGCTCGCGTTCGGTCACGTCGCGCTGCTCGACCACGCGGATTTCTCGCTCGAAGCGGGCGAGCACGTCGGGCTGATCGGGCGCAACGGCGCGGGCAAGTCGTCGCTGTTGAAAATCGTCGCCGATCTGGCCAAACCCGACGACGGCCTCGTCACGCGTCAGCAGCATCTGAGCACGGTCTACGTGCCGCAGGAGCCCGAGTTCAACGCCGACGACACCGTGTTCGACGCGGTCGCCGCCGGACTCACCGAGGCGCGCGCGCTGCTCGACGAATACGACGCGGTCGCGCATCAGCTCGCCGACACGCCTGAGGGCGCCGAACACGACGCGCTGCTCGCGCGCATGAACACGCTGCAATCGTCGTTGGACGCCGCGGACGCATGGAATTGGAGCACGCGCGTCGCGACCACGCTGCAGCAGATCGGCCTGAACGGCGAAGCCCGTGTCGGCTCGCTGTCGGGCGGCATGCAGAAGCGCGCCGCGCTCGCGCGCGCGCTCGTCGTGCAGCCCGACGTGCTGCTGCTCGACGAGCCGACCAACCATCTCGACTTCGACGGCATCCGCTGGCTCGAAGATCTGCTGGTGTCGTTGCGCGCCGGGCTGCTGTTCATCACGCACGATCGCGCGTTTCTCGACCGCGTCGCGACGCGCATCGTCGAGCTCGATCGCGGGCGGCTGCTGTCGTATCCGGGCAATTTCTCGGCGTACCAGACGCGCAAGGCGCAGCAGCTCGAAGTCGAGCGCATCGAGAGCGAGAAGTTCGACAAACTGCTCGCGCAGGAAGAAGTGTGGATTCGCAAGGGCGTCGAGGCACGCCGCACGCGCAGCGTCGGCCGCATCGCGCGCCTCGTGCAGATGCGCAACGAGCGCGCCGAGCGCCGCAACGTGCAGGGCAACGTGAAGCTCGACGTCGGTCAGGGCGAGAAGTCCGGCAAGATCGTGGCGGAACTGACGGACGTGACGAAGCGCTATGGCGAGCGCGCGGTGGTGGACCGCTTCACGGCCACGGTGATGCGCGGCGACAAGATCGGCTTCGTCGGTCCGAACGGCGCGGGCAAGACCACGCTGTTGAAGCTGATCCTCGGTCAACTCGCGCCGGACGAGGGCAACGTGCGCGTCGGCACGAATCCGCAGGTCGCGTATTTCGATCAGATGCGCGCGGCGCTCGATCTGGAAAAAAGTCTCGCGGACACGATCAGCCCCGGCAGCGAGTGGGTCGAAATCAACGGCCAGAAGAAGCACGTGATGAGCTATCTCGGCGACTTCCTGTTCGCGCCGGAGCGCGCGCGTTCGCCGGTCAAGTCGCTGTCGGGCGGCGAGCGCAACCGGCTGTTGCTCGCGCGCCTGTTCGCGCGCCCGGCCAACGTGCTGGTGCTCGATGAACCGACCAACGATCTCGACATTCCGACGCTCGAACTGCTCGAAGAACTGTTGATCGACTACGACGGCACGGTGCTGCTCGTCAGCCACGACCGCGCCTTTCTCGATAACGTCGTGACGTCGGTGATCGCATCGGAAGGCGGCGGCAAGTGGCGCGAATACGTCGGCGGCTTCACGGACTGGCAGACGCAGCGCGATCGCTCGGAGCAACTCGCGCTCGAAGCGCAGAAAGAATCGAGCAAGGAAGCGCCGAAAGAAGCGGCGCCGAAGGACAGCGCGTCGGGCCGCAATGCGCAGCGCAGCGCGAAGCTGTCGTTCAAGGAACAGCGCGAACTGGAGGCGCTACCGAAAATGATTGCCGACCTCGAGGCCGAACAGAAGGCAATCGGCGCGCAGCTCGAAGACGGCTCGGTGTTCGCGAAAGATGCACGCGAAGGCGCGCGTCTGACCGAGCGCTATGCCGAGATCGACGAAGCGTTGATGCTCGCGCTCGAACGTTGGGACGAGCTGGAAAACCGCGTCAAGTAGCGCGGCGTGCGCGGCCGGCACAAAAACAACAGAAAGCGCCGCCGCGCACGGCACCGAAATTCAGCCGGCGCGCGCCCGTGCATTTTCCGCCGATACCTATCGCGCCGCCGTCCTGCGAGCCGTCCATCCTCCATTGCATGTCCCCCAACGCCCGCCGCGCCTTATCCAGTCGGCCAATTCAGCGCGGGGTCAATTGCCGCCGTGATCGAAATCAGTACAATACCCCGCGAACAGGCTTCCCCGGCGGGCTGTGCGTCCATGTCCGGCATTCGAGCGCGCCAACGGAAGCCGCGCGACAAAACAGCTTGCCCGCATCGCGGGCGCTCCACCTAACCCCGTTGTTTCGTTTCGCTTTTTTTGAATACTCAACGCATTGTCCACGGCCCTGTCCACAGGACCTGTGGACAACGATGAACCGACGCACCGAGTCAATCATGTCTACGAAAAAGCCAAACGCCGCGTATAGCGAAGCGTCGATCAAGGTGTTGAAGGGTCTGGAGCCGGTCAAGCAACGGCCCGGCATGTACACCCGCACCGAGAATCCGCTGCACATCATTCAGGAAGTCATCGACAACGCATCGGACGAGGCCCTCGGCGGCTACGGCCGGCAAATCACAGTCACGCTGCACGCGGACCATTCGGTCTCGGTCGACGACGACGGCCGCGGCATTCCGTTCGGCCTGCACCCCGACGAGGGCGTACCGGTCGTCGAAATCGTTTTCACGCGCTTGCACGCGGGCGGCAAGTTCGACAAGGCCGCCGGCGGCGCCTATACGTTCTCGGGCGGTCTGCACGGCGTCGGCGTGTCGGTCACCAACGCGCTGTCCACGCGGCTCGACGTCACCGTGTGGCGCGACGGCAAGGTCGCCGAACTGAGCTTCGCGCACGGCGACGTCGCGAAGCCGCTCGAAGTGCGTGCCGCCACCAAGGCCGACAAGAAATCCGGCACGCGCGTGACCGCGTGGGCCGATCCGAAGTACTTCGATTCGCCGAACCTGCCGCTCGGTGAATTGCAGCGTCTGTTGCGCTCAAAAGCGGTGCTGCTGCCGGGCGTCGAGGTCACGCTCGTCAACGAGAAAACCGGCGAGCGGCAAAGCTGGAAATACGAAGACGGCCTGCGCGGCTATCTGCTCGAAGGCATGAACGGCAGCGATCTGCTGATTCCGCTGTTCGAGGGCGAGCGCTACGCGGAAAGCTCGCGTTCGAGCGAAGAGACGTTCGCCGAAGGCGAGGGCGCGGCGTGGGTGGTCGCGTGGAGCGAGGAAGGGCCGCTCACGCGCGAGTCGTACGTGAACCTGATTCCTACGCCCGCGGGCGGCACGCATGAGTCGGGCTTGCGCGACGGTCTTTATCAGGCGGTCAAGAGCTTCGTCGAGTTGCACAACCTGCAGCCGAAGGGCGTGAAACTGCTCGCCGAAGACGTCTTCGCGCGGGTATCGTTCGTGCTGTCGGCGAAGGTGCTCGATCCGCAGTTTCAAGGGCAGATCAAGGAGCGCCTGAATAGCCGCGATGCGGTCAAGCTCGTGTCGTCGTTCGCTCGGCCGGCGCTCGAACTGTGGTTGAACCAGCACGTCGAGCATGGCAAGAAACTCGCGGACCTCGTGATCAAGCAGGCGCAGGCGCGCACGCGCGCGGGGCAGAAGGTCGAGAAACGCAAGAGCTCGGGCGTTGCCGTGCTGCCCGGCAAGCTGACCGATTGCGAATCGACGGAAATCGGCCGCAACGAGCTGTTCCTCGTCGAGGGCGACTCGGCGGGCGGCTCCGCGAAGATGGGCCGCGACAAGGAATACCAGGCGATCCTGCCGCTGCGCGGCAAGGTGCTGAACACATGGGAAACCGAACGTGATCGCCTGTTCGCGAACAACGAGGTGCACGACATTTCAGTGGCGATCGGCGTCGATCCGCATAATCCGGACGACAAGATCGATCTGTCGAATCTGCGCTACGGCAAGATCTGCATTCTGTCGGATGCGGACGTCGACGGCTCGCATATCCAGGTGCTGCTGCTCACGCTGTTCTTCAAGCATTTCCCGCAACTGATCGAGCGCGGTCACGTGTGCGTCGCGCGTCCGCCGTTGTTTCGCGTCGATGCGCCCGCGCGCGGCAAGAAGCCCGCGCAGAAGCTCTATGCGCTCGACGAAGGCGAGCTCGAGGCGATTCTCGACAAGCTGCGCAAGGACGGCGTGCGCGACAACCAGTGGTCGATCAGCCGCTTCAAGGGGCTCGGTGAAATGAGCGCCGAGCAGCTGTGGGACACGACGATGAATCCCGACACGCGCCGCCTGCAGCCGGTCGCGCTCGGCGAACTCGACTACGATGCGACCGTCGCGCGCATGACGATGCTGATGGGCAAGGGCGAAGCCGCGTCGCGCCGCAGCTGGCTCGAAGAGAAGGGCAACGAAGTGGAAGCGGACATCTGAGCGCATTGCGCCTCAATGCGGCATATGACACTGCAAGCCAAACACGGACACGGAATCTAGATGGACGACGATAACACTCTCGACCTTTTCAACGAGCCGCCGTCGGACAGCGACGTGCTGACGCTCGGCAACTACGCGGAGCGCGCGTACCTCGAGTATGCGGTCAGCGTGGTCAAGGGCCGCGCGCTGCCCGATGTTTGCGATGGGCAGAAGCCGGTGCAGCGCCGCATCCTGTTCGCGATGAACGAGATGGGCCTTGGCGACAACGCGAAGCCGGTCAAATCGGCGCGCGTGGTCGGCGACGTGCTCGGTAAGTATCACCCGCACGGCGACCAGTCCGCGTACGACGCACTCGTGCGTCTCGCGCAAGACTTTTCGATGCGCTATCCGCTGATCGACGGCCAGGGCAACTTCGGCTCGCGCGACGGCGACGGCGCGGCGGCGATGCGTTACACCGAAGCGCGCCTGACGCCGATCGCGAAGCTGCTGCTCGCCGAAATCGATCAGGGCACGGTCGACTTCATGCCGAACTACGACGGCTCGTTCGAAGAGCCGAAGGTGCTGCCGGCGCGTCTGCCGTTCGTGCTGCTCAATGGCGCATCGGGCATCGCCGTCGGCCTCGCGACGGAAATTCCGTCGCACAACCTGCGCGAAGTCGCAGGAGCGGCGGTCGCGCTGATCCGCAATCCGAAGCTCTCGCATGCGGAGCTGATGCAGCATGTGCCCGGTCCGGACTTCCCCGGCGGCGGCCAGATCATTTCGAGCGAGGCGGAAATCGCCACCGCGTACGAAACCGGCCGCGGCAGCCTGAAGGTGCGCGCGCGCTGGAAGATCGAGGATCTCGCGCGTGGCCAGTGGCAACTCGTGATCACCGAACTGCCGCCGAATACGGCCGCGCAGAAGGTGCTCGAGGAAATCGAAGAACAGACCAACCCGAAAATCAAGCTCGGCAAGAAGACGCTGACGCCCGAGCAGTTGCAGACGCGGCAGACGCTGCTCGGGCTCGTCGACGCGGTGCGCGACGAATCGGGCAAGGACGCGCCGGTGCGTCTCGTGTTCGAGCCGAAGTCGAGCCGCATCGATCAGACCGACTTCGTCAACACGCTGCTCGCGCATACGAGCCTCGAATCGAACGCACCGCTGAACATGGTGATGGTCGGCGGCGATGGCCGGCCGCGTCAGAAGGGCTTGAGCGAAATCCTGCACGAGTGGATCGCGTTCCGTTTCGCGACGGTGACGCGCCGCACGCGGCATCGTCTGTCGAAGGTCGACGACCGCATCCATATTCTCGAAGGCCGGATGATCGTCTTCCTGAATATCGACGAAGTCATCCGCATCATTCGCGAATCGGACGAGCCGAAGGTCGCGCTGATGGCCGCGTTCGGTCTCACGGACCGCCAGGCCGAGGACATCCTCGAAATCCGGCTGCGTCAGTTGGCGCGCCTCGAGAAGATCAAGATCGAGAAGGAACTGGCCGAGCTGCGCGACGAGAAGGCCAAGCTCGAAGAGCTGCTCGGCAGCGAACCGGCGATGAAGCGCCTGCTGATCAAGGAAATCGAAGCTGACGCGAAACAGTATGGCGACGAGCGCCGCACGCTGATCCAGCAGGAAAAGCGCGCGACGTTCGAAGCGCGCGTGGTCGACGAGCCGGTCACCGTCGTGGTGTCGCAGAAGGGCTGGGTGCGCGCGCTGAAGGGCCACGGGCTCGATCCGGCCGGCTTCAGCTTCAAGGCAGGTGACGGCCTCTACGCGGCGTTCCAATGCCGCACGCCCGATACGCTGATCGCGTGGGGTAGCAACGGGCGCGTCTATTCGGTCGCGGTGGCTCAACTGCCGGGCGGACGCGGCGACGGCGTGCCGGTCACGTCGCTGATCGAGCTCGAATCGGGCAGTCATTTGATGCACTACTACGCGGCGTCGGCGGAACAGGCACTGCTGCTCGCGTCGAGCAACGGCTTCGGCTTCATCGCGAAGGTCGGCGATATGGTGAGCCGCGTGAAGGCCGGCAAGTCGTTCATGACGATCGACGCCGGCGCCGCGCCGCTCGCGCCGATGCCGATGCTGCCGGACGCGGCGCAGGTCGCGTGTCTGTCGTCGGGCGGGCGTCTGCTCGTGTTCGGCCTCGACGAGATGAAGACGCTGTCGGGCGGCGGCCGTGGCGTCACGCTGATGGCGCTCGACGACAACGAAACGCTCGTGCAGGCGCTCGCGATCAATCAAGCAGGCGTGATGCTGATCGGCACGCGTCGTGGCGGCCGCGTCGACGAGGAGAAGCTGGCCGGCGCCGAGCTTGCGGCGCATGTCGGCAAGCGTGCGCGCAAGGGACGCGCGCCCGCCAGCAAGCTGAAGCTCGACGGCATGCGTCCGGTGCTGCCGGCCTAGTGGAGTCGATTTAACGAAGTTTGACGCTGCAAACCCGTGAGCGCCTGCTAGCATGCGGGGCGCTCGCGGTCTGTCGCAGCAAAGTCCGTCGCGCGAAGGGCGTGGAAGCAAACGGGGCGCGGCGGCGTCGCGGCCAGATGAACGGGCCGCGATCACAACGACAAAACACGACGCAATAGACGTCGATACCCGGAACTGCCTGCATCACGTATGGTCGAACGCGCTCAGTTGGTGCTGAGCGGGATCGCGTGTCCTAAATGGTGTGGCGTCGTCGGGAGAGGAAAACTACATGAACAAGGCTATCGAAGTCGCGCTTTTTCTGCATCTGCTCGGGGTGGCGGTGTGGGTCGGCGGTATGGTGTTCGCGCATTTCTGCCTGCGCCCTGCGCTCGGCGATCTGTCGCCGCAACTGCGCCTGCCGCTGTGGGAGTCGGTATTTGGCCGCTTCTTCAACTGGGTCGGGGTGTCGGTGCTCGTGATCCTGATCAGCGGCGGCTTCCTGCTGATGCAATTCGGCGGCGCTCATGCTAGCTGGCCGCTGCATGCGATGGCCGGTCTCGGCATCGTGATGATGCTGACCTTCGGGCATATCCGCTTCGCCGTATATCCGCGCATTCGCCGCGCGGTGCAGGCGCAGAAGTGGCCAGATGGCGCGCAGGCGGTCGGCACGGTCCGCCGTCTCGTGCTGATCAATCTCGTGCTGGGCGTCGTGACGATCGGCTTCGCTGTGCTGTCGCGCGGGTTCTGATCGCCGGAGCGCCGGACCGCCGGATCGCCGGATCGCCGGATCGCCGGATCGCCGGATCGCCAACGGCGCAGCAGGCTTCGTGCGGCCCGCGACGCATCACGTCGTGGCGCCGTACGCGAGCCACAAACCGCACGCCACCGCCACCGTTCCATACACGGCATACACCGGCACCTTCAGCTTCGCGAAGCACATCGCGGAGAATGTCGCGGTCAGCAGATAGATCGGCTCCAGCGGTACGCGCACCGCAATGCGCAGTACCGCGACCGCGAGAAACGCGGTCGTGACCGCGCGCAGAATCCTCATGCCGTGCTCGAAGCGCGGGTTCACCTTCAACTGATGCAGATGCCGCTGCGCGAGCACGACGAGGCAGCCTGACGGCACGAATAGCGCGAGCGTCGCGATCAGCGCGCCGAGCCAGCCATCGACGAGATAACCGAAGAACGGGACCACGTTCAGCAGGGGTCCCGGGGACAACGGCGACAGCGTAAACGCGAGCGTGAAGTCGTTATCGGACACGCCGACCGCCGGCGTGACGAACAGCGTCTTCAGCACCGGCAACGCCGAGAAGCCACCGCCGAACAGCGTCATGCCGGCGCCCGCGAGGCGCGGCCACAGCAGCGCGAGGTCATAGCGATGCGGCAGCGGCAGCGCAAACAGCACGAGCAGCACGCCGAGCGCGGCCAGTAGCCGATAGTCGCCGCGCTGGAGCGACACGGCGAGTCGCGAGTCGCGCTCCCGACTCGCGAACCAGCCGGCGCCGAAGGCCGCGCCGAGCATCACCACATACGCCGCGGCGCTGTGCGCATAGAGCAGCGCGATGCTGCCGAGCAGCGCCGCCGTCCATTCGAGCTTGCCCCGCAAGAGCGCGCGGGTTTGCTTGTACCAGGTGAGCGCGATCAGCGTCGCGAGCACGACGCTGAAGTGATGCAGCAGGGTTTGCGACGCGATCGTGTGCACGATGGGCGTGCGATAGAAGATCGCGAACAGCGTCATCAGCGTGAAGAAGGGCAGTACGCTCGCCACCCCAGCGACCCATGCGCCCGTGCGTCCGCGCAGCGCGTGCCCGAGCTGCACGGCGACGTTGCAGCCGACGGGTCCCGGCACCATCCACGCGAGCGCGATCAGGTCCGAGAACGCCACGCGCGAGAGCCGCCCCTCGCGTTCCACGTAATGATGCTCGAGCTGCGCCATCAACGCGAGACCGCCCCACGACAGCGCCGACAGGCCGCACACGACCCGGAACAGCGTCCATAGCGGTTCCCGTTGCCCGCGGCGGGCAGCCTCATCGCTCGTGATGGTCTGCATCGGCGCTGCACGGGCCCCGCCGTGCGGGCGCCCGTCCTTTAATTGTTGCTGGATAGGCTGCTTGCGCTGTGGGCTTCGTGCGCGACGCGGCGGCCGCCGACGCTGTTCATGCCGCATACCCCGAAGCGCTCGAGCAGTGCCGGGATCGCCTCCACTGGCACCGGCCGCGAGAACAGGAAGCCCTGTGCCTCGATATGGCCGAGCGCGGCCAGCCACGCAATCTGCTCTTCGGTCTCCGTGCCTTCGACCACCACCGTGAGCCCGAGCGAGCGCGCGAGGTTGACGATCGCGGTGACCATCACGCAGACGCTGCGGTCGCCCGGAATCGCCTGGACGAACGAGCGGTCCACCTTCAGCGTATCGACGGCAAAGCGGTTGAGATAGGACAGCGAAGAGTAGCCGGTGCCGAAATCGTCGAGCGCGATGCGTACGCCGAGACGCTTCAGCGCGAAGATTTTTTCGGAGACCACTTCCGGAAATTCCATCATCGTCGTTTCGGTGATTTCGAGTTCGAGGCGACGCGCGGAGATGCCGCTTTCCTCGATCGCGCGCGAGACCGTTTCCAGCAGATCGCCGCGCCAGAACTGCACCGCCGAAATGTTCACCGCGAGCGATAGCGTGTCGTAGCCCTGCTGCTGCCATTGCGCGAGCTGACGGCATGCGGTCTCGATCACGAAGTCGCCGATCGGCACGATCAGGCCGGTCGACTCGGCCACGGGGATGAACTCGTTGGCCGGGATCAGTCCGTGCTGCGGATGGTTCCAGCGCACGAGCGCTTCGAAGCCGGTGATGCAGCGGCGCTTCAGATCGATTTTCGGCTGATAGGCGAGGAACAGTTGCCCCTCGGCCAGTGCGACGCGCAACTGCTGCTCCCACTTCATCAGATGGTCCGCGCGATGCGACAGATGCGGCGAATAGAACTGGTAGCAGTTCTTGCCGGCGTCCTTCGCGCTGTACATCGCGAGGTCGGCTTTCTTCAGCAGGTCGATCTCGCTTTCGTTGGCGACCGAGTACAGCGCGATGCCGATGCTCGCATGCAGCACGAACGCGCTGCCGCGCACCTCGAACGGCTTCGAGAACGCTTCGCCGGCGGCTTCGGCGAGCGCGACCGCGCGCTTTTCGACATCGTCGCCCTTGATCACGACGACGAACTCGTCCCCGCCGATGCGGCTCAGCGCGCCGTCGTCGCCGACCGCGGTGGCGAGGCGCGAGGCTGTCATCTGCAGCACGATGTCGCCGGCGTTGTGGCCGAGCGTGTCGTTGACGGTCTTGAAGTTGTCGAGGTCGATAAAAAGAATCGCGAGGCGGCCCAGGTTGAACGGCTGCGCGACGTCATGGCGCAGCGCCTGCAGCGTCGCGTAGCGATTGCGCAGGCCGGTCAACAGATCGTATTCGACGAGTTGCGTCATCTCGCGCTCGCGGCCTAGCAGTTTGCCTATCAGGCCGGTCGCGACCGCGAAGAAGCTGAGCATCGCGAGCGAGATGAAGCCCGCCATCAACAGATAGACGTTGCGCGTGTGGTTGTAATCGGCGAATTCTTCGCCCTGCGAAAGACCGACGAGCACGCCGAGCGGATAGCCGTCGATGTGCCGGTACGACACGATGCGCGTGACGTTGTCGATCGAATCGACGTAGGTGCCCGACACATGCTCCGAGGTCGGATACGTGCCGCTCGCGGTGAACGTACTGCTCGTCCTGCTGGCGTTGCCGGTGCGGCGCGCGAGCACGGTGCCGCTGTCCGAGATCACCGCGATCACGCCTTCGCGGCCGATCGCCGCGTTGTTGTAGAAGTCCGACGTAAAGTAGCTCGGGTCTTCGGAGACCACGATGACGCCCGCGAACGAGCCGTCCGGATGATTGAGACGCCGCGTCATCTGCAGCGTCCAGTGACCCGACACGCGGCCGAGCACGGGCTTGCTGATGTACAGCTGGTCGTCGTTTTCGTGCTCGTGGACCTTGAAGTGCTCGCGGTCCGACAAGTCGATGTGAGCGGGGTTGAGTTCGGCCGTATTGGCGATCAGTCTGCCGTGCTCGTCGATTATCGACACCTGCACGAGCGTTTCGCTTTGCACGACGCCCTTTTCGACCGTGCTCGCGAGATCGAAATGATTGGGCGTCTTTTCGAACTCGTACTTGACGAAGCGCGTGATCTGATCGACCTGGTGAATCGCCTTGATGGTGTGCTGCTCGAGCGCCGCGGAAAGTATTGCGGAAGACGCCATCGCTTCGCGGTACGTCGCGTCCCTTTCTACCGACAGCCGCGCGAAGATCACGGTCCACAGCAGGATCAGTACGAGTACCCCGAGCGCGGGAATGACGAGCAACGCGCGCCGGCGCGTGACCAATGGATCGCGTCGCGGCCTGGCTTCGCGCAGCTTGGAGAAGCGGGACTGAGTCATCGCGCGGGCCTTGGCTGGGTGCGGGCCGCCTGCAAACGCATGGGCATCGACTGCGCGAAATAGATGGATGGCTGCATGGTGACCAAGATGCCAAAGCTGCTGCGCAGGAGGAGAGGGCGTGGCGCCGCGCCGGACCGTCCACAGGTCATCGGATACGGTTCGATATTACTGAATGCCACTGGATTAAGGAAGCTTCCGGGCATGGGGTATACGCTCGCGCGGCCGGCGCCCACGTGTGGCTGTTCACGTTGCCTGCATCGCCGGTCTTATGACGCGACCGGTCCGTGGTTTGTCGAAGACTTCATCGGCAACGGTGCCTGCCACTCGGCAGCTTCTGGCAGGGCTTTTGCAATCCGGCCGCGATGAATTCGGAGAACCAGGTATGGCGACGCCATCGCGCTGCGGCTTTTTGTGGTGTGAAGCGGCGGCATGTGGCGTGTCGCCGTGGCGTGCGCGCGAAGCCGCAGCTCGCTTACGCGAGCCGGCACGTGCCGTCGACGATCGTCACCGAAGGCCCGCCGATCCAGATCTTGCCGCGCGCATCGTCGTAGTGGACCGACACGTGGCCCGCGCGCCCGAGCGCGGTGCCCTGACGCGCCGTGTAGCGCGCGGCGGGACGACGGTGCTGCAGGTTCAGCAGACCCGCGAGCGCGGCATTGGCGCTGCCCGTCACCGGGTCCTCGCCGACACCGAAGCCGCCGCCCGCCATCAGGCAACGGACCTCGAACGTCGCGGGGCCGTCGGCGTCGTGCGGTCCATACACGGCGACGCCGTGCGTGTCGACCGAATGCGCGAGCTCGGCGAGCGCCGCCGCGTCGGGTTCGAGCGCGAGGCAGGCGCGTGCCGAATCGACCCGCACGACGAGCCACGGCGCACCGTTGTCGACCGCGCATGGCGGCGCGCTGAAGTCGATCGCCTGACTACGTAAAGCCGTAGACAGCGCTTCGTAACGATGCCCGGCGAGCGGTGTCACGCGCGCGGGCGGCGCGGCGAACGCCCATGCGTCGTGCATGTTGTCGCCGCCGTCGAGCGCTTCGAGTTCGACGAGACCCACGCCGCATTGCTGGATCAGCTTGCCGGCCTGCTTCGGCTGGTAGCCGCTTTCGCGCAAAGCATGCGCGGTGCCCAAGGTCGGATGACCCGCGAACGGCAACTCGCCCCCCGGCGTGAAGATGCGCACGCGATAGTCGGCGGCCGCGTCGGTCGGCTTTAGCAGAAACGTGGTTTCGGACAGATTGGTCCAGCGCGCAATGGCCTGCATTTGCGCGGTATCGAGCGCGTCGGCATCGAACACGACGGCAAGCGGATTGCCCTTGAACGGTGTCGACGTAAACACGTCGACCTGTTTGAAACGAACGGTGTGAGCGGACATCGATAGGCCCCGGCGCAATGGACGTTGAGGGAGTTCGCGGATTCTATCCGCCTGCGCGGCGGCGATCCACCATCGCCATAAAACAAAAACGCGCCGCCGGTGCGTGACACCGGTCGGCGCGTTTGAATCGCAATGCGGCGTGAATCAGGTGCCGATCTCGCGCGACACCGCACGCATTGTCACATCGCGTCGATGCTATTGGACCTCGGCGATCAGCTCGATCTCCACGCACGCGCCGAGCGGAATCTGCGCGACGCCGAACGCCGAGCGCGCGTGCTTGCCGCGTTCGCCGAACACGTCGGCGATCAGCTCGGACGCACCGTTGGTGACCAGATGCTGCTCGGTGAACTCGAGCGTCGAGTTGACGAGGCTCATCAGCTTGACGACGCGCGTGACGCGGTTCAGGTCGCCGACGTGCGCATGCAAGGTGGCGAGCAGATCGATCGCGATCGAGCGCGCGGCGGCCTTGCCTTCCTCGGTGGAGAGCGTCGCGCCGAGCTTGCCGAACCACACCTTGCCGTCCTTCTTGGCGATGTGGCCCGACAGGTACACCGTGTTGCCGCTTTGCGCGCTCATCACATAGGCCGCTGCCGGCGCACCCGCCGCCGGCAATTCGATGCCGAGTTCCTTGAGCTTGTCGTACACATTCGATTGAGCCATATCGTTTCCTCGTTTCGGTGAGATTGCATGAATGCAGGCGGGGCGAAGTCCGCACGCAACGCGCGTGCAAGCTTCGCCCCGATGGCAGTGCGGCTAACGCCGTTCAGATTTTCGCGCGCACGAGTGCGGCGAGACGCGCCACGCCTTCGTCGATTTTAGCCGGTGGCACCGTGACGAACGACAGACGCAGCGTGTTGTGCTGGGCTTCGCTCGCGAAGAACGGAGCGCCCGGCACGAACGCGACATTCTGCGCGACCGCTTCCTCGAGCAGCTTCATCGTGTCGATGCCCGCCGGCAGATTGACCCAGATGAACATGCCGCCTTCCGGACGGTTCCAGCTGACGCCTTCGGGCATATAGCGCTCGAGCGCGGTGAGCATCGCGTCGCACTGGTTGCGATACAGCTCGCGGATCGTCGGCACGTGCGTGTCGAGAAAGCCGTCCTTGACCACCTCGTGCACGATGCGCTGCGTGAAGCTCGGCGTATGCAGGTCGGTGGCCTGCTTGGCCTGCACGAGTTTGAAGATCAGTTCCTCGGGCGCGATGATGAAACCGACGCGCAGACCCGGCGCGAGCACCTTCGAGAACGAGCCGAGATAGACGATGTGATCGGGCGCCATCGACAACATCGTCGGCAGCGGTTCGCCCGCGTAGTCGAGCGCGCTGTAGGGATCGTCCTCGATCACTGGGAACGGCGCGGTCTTCGCGAACTCGGCGAGCGCGCGGCGGCGTTCGACCGGCAGACGGCGGCCCGTCGGATTCTGGAAATTCGGCTGCGCGTACAGCAGACGCGCGCCATTGGTCAGTTCCGGCTTCAGGCCCTCGGGGATCAGGCCCTGCTCGTCGGTTGGCACCTGCACGTAGTGCGGCTCGTACATCGAGAACGATTGCAGCGCGCCGAGGTAGGTCGGCGTTTCGACCAGCACCGGGCTATCGACGCAGATCAGCACCTTGCCGAGCAGGTCGAGCGCCTGTTGCGAGCCGGTCGTGATCAGCACCTGCGACGCACGGATCTGCGCGCCGTTGATCGAGTAGCGCTGCGCGACCCATTCGCGCAGCGGCAGATAACCTTCGGTCGCGCTGTACTGCAGCGCCGCGGCGGGCGTGTCGCGCAGGATGCGGTCGGACGCCTCGCGCATGCGCTCGGCCGGGAAGGTGGCCGGCGAGGGCAGGCCGCCGGCGAAGGAGATGACTTCGGGCCGTTCCGTGACCTTCAGGATCTCGCGGATCGCGGAGCTCGTGAGCTTGCGCGCGCGTTCGGACAATTGCCACGTCGGGGCTTTCAGGTCGCTTTGGTCCATGATCTCCTCTGCTGGTATTTCTGGAACCGGTCAAAAACTTCAATTATCGCGCGACTGGCCAACCATTGCCGCTGGGGTGCCACCGGGGTTGCCACGGGGGTTGCCCAATCAAGCGCTGCTTATCCGAGGGTTCGAGAACCCTCGGGTGTTTCGAATTCGGCGACGAGCGCCGCCGCGCCGTCGGTCGGCTGTACGTCGAGCAGATGCGCGGCGCCGAGCCAGCGCAGTTGCTCGCCAATCAGCTCTGGCCGCGGATGCACGGCTTTCAACGCTTTCAGCGCGAGGTTCGTCGGCGCCAGCGACTGCGACGGATGCCGCGTCGAGTCCCACTGGATCAGCGAGGGCAGCACGCCGTCGCCGGCGCCTTGCCACGCCGGGAACGACCCGTCGTCGGGCACCGTCAGGCCCCACGCGAAATCGCCGCGCGTCATCGGCACGACCGGCGCGATGCGCTGCGGATACTGCGCTTGCCACGTCGCCAGATGCTTCGGCCGCTCGACGCGCGCGACCCAATGCGACAGATACGGACCGTTTTCCAGTCGCGCCTGCGTCGCCGGGTCGTCGAGCGCGAACAGGCGCGGGCGCGGCGCGGTGCCATCGGTTGCGTCGGCCGCGGCGTGCGGATCGATGGCGATCACTTCCAGGTAGACGCCGCCCCACAGGCCGAGCAGGCGATTGTGGGTCCGCATCAGCGGATGCGCGCCACCGCCGGCCGGCGCGACGCCGAGCGTATCGGCGACGTACTGGACGCCTTCGTCCAGGGTGCGCGCGGAGACGACGAGGTGATCGAGACTGAGCGATTGGGCTGTCAGGGTGGTCATGGCGGATCGACGGAAAACGCTGTTCTTCGCAAGGGCCAGTTGCGCGCCACGCTTGAAGGCTGCGCTGCCGGGGCCGTAAGCATAACCGTTTGCCGGATCGGCGGGCCATGCGGATGGATTTACATGGTGTCACCAGCCTCGCGGGATTCAAATGTAACGGCCGTGACCTGCACAGTAACGGTACAATCGGCGCGATACTATTCGGTACAGTTGGAGTCCGTCATGTCCGTCCCGCTTGCCCAGATTCCTGCCCCGCACGACACCGCGTCGTTGACGCTGGTCGAACAGCTGGTCCAGTGGGCGCGGCGCCGCATCGAGGAGCGCGTGTTCCGCCCCGGCATGCGCATGCCGTCGATCCGCAAGCTCGCGCTCGACAAGGGCGTGTCGCGCTTCACGGTGGTCGAAGCGTACGAGCGGCTCGTCGCGCAGGGTTTTCTGGAGTCGCGGCGCGGCTCCGGCTTCTATGTGCGCGAGCGCCAGGGCGGCGCGGCGACGGTCTCCGAGCTGCACCCGCGCGCCGAGACGCTGCCCACGCCGGCCAATATCGACGTCGTCTGGCTGCTGCGCAACATGCTGCACACCGGCGCGCGGCCCGAGCGCAGCCCGGGCCTCGGCTATCTGCCGGCCCGCTGGCTCGACGGCGAGTTGATCACCAACGCGCTGCGCACGCTCGGCCGGCAAAGCGGCATGCAGATGCTCGGCATCGGCACCGCGCAAGGTTTCCTGCCGCTGCGTCAGCAGTTGCAGACGCGGCTCGAGGAGCTGGAGATCGGCGCGTCGCCCGAGCAGATCGTGATGGTGTCGGGCATCACCCAGGCGATCGACCTCATTTCGCGCATCTACGTGAAGCCGGGCGATGCGGTGATCGTCGGCGATCCGGCGTGGTTCCAGATGTTCGGCTGCTTCGCGTCGCAGGGCGCGCGGCTCGTCGGCATGCCGTACACGCCGGACGGCCCCGATCTCGACGCGCTCGAAGCGCTGGTCCAGGAATGGCGCCCCAAAATGCTGGTGATCAACTCGGTGCTGCAGAACCCGACCGGCACCTCGCTGAGCGCCGCCCAGGCGTTCCGCATCCTGCGGCTTGCCGAGGCGTACGACTTCATCGTCGTCGAGGACGACATCTACGGCGACCTGTGCCCGCCCAGCTACGCGGGTACGCGGCTCGCGAGCCTCGATCAGCTAAAGCGCGTGATCTACCTCGGCAGTTTCTCGAAGACGCTTGCGCCGAATCTGCGCGTCGGTTTCATCGCATGCGCGGCAGAGGTCGCGATGGTGGTCGCCAATCAGAAGATGCTGGTCGGCATGACGAGCCCGGAGTTGAACGAGCGCGTGATCTACAAGATCCTGACCGAGGGCCACTACCGGCGGCACGTCGAGCGCATTCGCGCACGGCTCGACGGCGTGCGCGAGAAGGCCGTGCGGATGATCGAGAAGACCGGCATGAAGCTGTTTCTGACGCCGACGGCCGGGATGTTCCTGTGGGCCGACACCGGCGTCGACGCGGGCGCGCTCGCCGCGGCCGGGCACGAAGCCGGCTATCTGCTGACGCCGGGCGGGCTGTTTTCGCCGCAGCAGTCGCCGAGCACGTGGATGCGCTTCAATATCGCCAATTGCGGCGATCCTGAATTACCGGCGTTCCTGAGCCGTTATCTCGACGGCGTCGCGCGCCGCGCCTCTTGAAACCGCGCCGGAGCGCCCCCATTTGCGCGGACGATCCGGCGGTCCGGCGCTCCGGCACGGCGAGCCCGAACTGCGGTTCGAATCCGCTTCGGCCGCCGCTCATCCCCCATTCGCAACCGAGAGGAAGTCCGACCATGGCACAAGAAACCATGAGCTTTCAGGCAGAAGTGAAGCAACTTCTGCAACTGATGATCCATTCGCTGTACAGCAACAAGGAAATCTTTCTGCGCGAGCTGATTTCGAACGCGTCCGACGCGGCCGACAAGCTGCGCTTCGAGGCGATCGAAAACAGCGCGCTGTACGAGAACGATCCGAACCTGCGGATTCGCGTGTCGTTCGACAAGGCCGCGCGCACCGTCACGATCGACGACAACGGCATCGGCATGAGCCGCGACGAGACGATCGCGCACCTCGGCACGATCGCGCGTTCGGGCACCAGGGAATTCTTCGGCAAGCTGTCGGGCGACCAGCAGAAGGACGCGGCGTTGATCGGCCAGTTTGGCGTGGGCTTCTACTCGGGCTTCATCGTCGCGGACAAGATCACCGTCGAGACGCGCCGCGCCGGTCTGCCGGCCTCGGAGGGCGTGCGCTGGGAAAGCGCGGGCGAAGGCGATTTCGCGGTCGAGACGATCGAGCGCGCCGCGCGCGGCACGACCATCACGCTGCATCTGCGTGCCGATGAGGACGAACTGCTGTCGTCGTATCGGCTGAAGTCGATCATCCAGAAGTACTCGGACCACGTCGCGCTGCCGATCCTGATGAAGAAGGAAGAGTGGGACGCGGAAAAGAGCGAGATGGTCACGAAGGACGAGGACGAGACCGTCAACCAGGCGAGCGCGCTGTGGACCCGTTCGAAGAACGACATCACCGACGATCAATACAAGCAGTTCTACCAGCACATCTCGCACGATCATCAAGATCCGCTGACGTGGACGCATAACCGCGTCGAAGGCCGCAGCGAGTACACGCAACTGCTGTACGTGCCGGCGCACGCGCCGTTCGATCTGTGGAACCGCGAGCAGCGCGGCGGCCTGAAGCTGTACGTGAAGCGCGTGTTCATCATGGACGACGCCGAGCAACTGCTGCCCACGTACCTGCGCTTCGTGAAGGGCGTGGTCGATTCGGCCGATCTGCCGCTCAACGTGTCGCGCGAAATCCTGCAGGAAAGCCGCGACGTGAAGGCGATCCGCGAAGGCGTGACGAAGCGCGCGCTGTCGATGCTGGAAGAACTGGCCAACGCGGACAACGACGCCGATAAGGAAAAGTACGCCGGCTTCTGGAAGGAATTCGGCCAGGTGCTGAAGGAAGGCATCGGCGAGGACTTCGCCAATCGCGAGCGCGTCGCGAAGCTCGTGCGCTTTGCGACGACGCATACGGGCACGGCCGAGCAGACCGTGTCGCTGGCCGACTACGTCGCTCGCATGAAGCCCGAGCAGACGAAGATCTACTACGTGACCGCCGACACGTGGCAGGCCGCGTCGAACAGCCCGCATCTCGAAGTGTTCCGCAAGAAGGGCGTCGAAGTGCTGTTGCTGACCGATCGCGTCGATGAATGGATGCTGTCGTTCCTCAACGAATTCGACGGCAAGCCGCTGCAAAGCGTCGCGCGCGGCGACCTCGATCTCGGCGCGCTGAACGACGAGGAAAAAGAGGCGCAGGAGAAGATCGGCGAAGCGTTCAAGCCGCTCGTCGAGAAGATGAAGGAAGCGTTGAAGGACAAGGCGAAGGACGTGCGTCTGACGTTCCGCCTGACCGACTCGCCGTCGTGCCTCGTTGCCGACGACGGCGAAATGAGCGGCTACCTGCAGCGCATGCTGAAGGCCGCGGGCCAGCAGGCGCCTGAGTTCCATCCGATCCTCGAAGTGAATCCGGAGCACGCCCTCGTGAAGGGTCTGCATGCCGATAGCGCGAATTTCGACGACTGGTGCCATCTGCTGTTCGATCAGGCACTGCTCGCCGAAGGCGGCGCGCTGGAAGATCCGGCGAGCTTCGTGAAGCGGACCAATGCGTTGCTGCTGTCGCGCGCGGGTTGAGCGTGAGCCGAAAGCGTTGATGTCGTTGCTGGATTGACGCCCGGTAGTTGAGAAATGCGCTGCTTCGGCAGCGCATTTTTTTGCCTTCTGGTTTGCGTCGGCTCCCCTGGCTGAAGGCGCGCGCACGATCGCCGCGGTCGTCGCCGCGAAAAATTACCGTCGGAGCACGCCGCTATAATCCGACACCATGCCTATCCGTTTCGATCCCGCCGACGCCCACTGGCGCGTCGCGCCTTTGGCCACTTTCAGCGCCGCCCAGAAAGACTGGCTGACCCGCGGCGGTTCACTGACCGCGCACCTGCGCGCGCTCGGCGCGGTCGCGGTGCGCGTGACTCGCGAAGCCGTCGCGCTGCCGTGGCCCGACGAAGCCGTCGCGCTCGGACTCGCGCCGCGCGCGCCGGTGTGGGTGCGCGAAGTGGTGCTGTCGGTCGATGGCGTGCCGTTCGTCGCCGCGCATAGCGTGACGCCGCGTGCCGCGAGCGTCGGCATCTGGCAGGCGACGCGCCGGCTGCGCACCCGGCCGCTCGCGGAGTTGCTGTATAGCGATAGCCGTGTCGCGCGTTCGTCGCTGGTGAGCCGCAGGGTGGGGCAGCGGCATCCGTTGTATCGGTTGGCCGCGCATGAGATCGACGGCGGCGATCGGCATGCGCCGCATGCGCTGGTGGCGCGTCGCTCGGTGTTCGAGCGGCATGGCGCGCCTTTGATGGTGACCGAATGCATGTTGCCGGCACTGTGGGAGCATTTGCGTGCGTTGGACGCGGCCGCTCGCGCGCACGCTGCCGCGTCAGGCACCGGCGCGGCGCATATCGCGCACGCGCGGGTGCGCGAGCACGGTCGTCCGCTCGATCACACCGCGTCGCGCGCGCACAGCGTGCCGCGCAGCGCCGACGAGCGGAGCCGCTGATGTCGTTCAAGCGTTGCTTTGCGCCTGTCGTCGACGCTGATACGCGGGTCTTGATCCTCGGTAGCTTGCCGGGCGAGGTGTCGTTGGCTCACGGCCAATACTACGCACACCCGCAGAACAAATTCTGGTTACTGGTCGGTGAAGCGATAGAACGGGATCTGGTTGGTATGGACTATTCGACGCGTCTCGAGACGTTGCTCGAACACCATATCGGACTATGGGATGTCGTTGCCGAGGCTCGTCGAGCAGGAAGCCTGGATAGCCGGATTCGCGACCATGCCAGCAACGATCTGATTGCTCTGATCGATACGCTGCCGAAACTGGCTACCATCGCCTTCAACGGGGGGACGGCGGCCAAAATCGGGATGAAAGCGTTGGGCGAGCGGGCAGAGCAATATCGGCTTGTCCGTTTGCCATCGAGCAGTCCCGCCCATGCCTCGGTTTCATACGCTCAAAAGCTGGACATATGGCGACGGCTAACCTGCGTCTGATCGACCGACAGGATGCCATTCGCAGTCATAGATCGAGCGCAAGAAACCGTGTGCCTTCGACTGGATTCTCGTAGTAGGGCGCGGTTTCGACGAACCCTAACCGCTCGTAGATGAGCTGTGCAAAACGGGTTTGCGGAACCGAGTCGAGAACCAGCGTCGAGAATCCCAATGTCTTCGCTTTCCCGATCACCGATGTGACGAGCGTTTCGCCAAGCGACAACCCTCTGAATGCTTCACGAACATAGAGCCGTTTGATTTCCGCAGTCTCTGCCGTATGGCGCAGCAGCCCCGCGCAACCGGCGAGCTCGCCGCCGGCGTCGGCGACGAAGAACATGCCGGATGGCAGCGTATAAACGTGTTCGAACGCGTCCATTTCTGCATCGAATCCACGATACGACAGATCCATATCCAGCCAGCGGACATACTCGCGGATCACGGCGACGAGGTTGTGCGTGTCGGCGGGGAAAACGGCTTCGCGAACGATCGGCCGCGGCGTTTGCATGGCGGCTCTCAGATCCATACGTCGTTGTCGGCCGTTCTTTCGTTGGTCGTATCGCCGGTATTGACGACGCCGCGCGGTTCGATGAGCAGCAGCTTCACCTCGGACTCGGCATACGGCTTGTGCTCGACTCCCTTTGGCACCACCGCCATTTCTCCGGGAAACAGTTCGATCGAGCGGTCGCGGAAGTCGATGCGCAACCGGCCTGCGAGGACGATGAACGTCTCGTCCGTATCGGCATGCCGATGCCAGACGAAATCGCCGGCTATCTTTACGACCTTGAACTGATAGTCATTCATTTCAGCCACGACGCGCGGCTGCCAGTGGTCGTCGATCTGACTGATCTTGTCGAGCAGGTTGATGGTCTTGTATTGGCCGCGTTGCTCGGGTGTCGGCTGGGAATCGCTGTGCATGGTGGCTCCATTCGGGTGATACCTGGAACAGAGCATAGTCCCGCCGCCGGCGAGTGTCTTGAACGATCGTGCAAGCTTGCGTTAGCCGGCGCGCCGATCGCTCGTCATCGCGAGCCAACGTGCGGGAGGGATTCCGTATGCGTGGCGAAAATGTCGGGTCATGTGGCTCTGGTCGGCGAAGCCGGCTGCCGCCGCCGCGTCCACGAGGGAAACGCCGCGCAGCATCATCGCGCGCGCGGCTTCGAGCCGGCGCATGACCAGGTAGTGATAGGGGCTAGTGCCGTAAAAAGTTCGGAAATCGCGCGACAGGCTCCAGCGGTCCTGCCCGCTGAGGACGGCAAGTTCATCGAGCGTGACGGTGTGCGTGCACGATGCGTGCAGATATTCGCGTGCTCGCTGCGCTGCCGCGAAATCCGCGGACTTGCGCGTCTGCCGCGCGCCCGAGGCGTTATCCAGCGCGAGCGCGAGACCGGCGAGCGCGTCGTCACGTTCGAGCGGCTCCGCGTCGCCAAGCATCTGGCGCAGCGCTGTCTGCGTGGCTTCGAACAGGCGCGGATCGGTCGTGACGCCGCCTTCGACGAACGGCAGGGGGCGGCCGCCGAGGACTTCCTGGATCGCGGCGGGTTGCACGTAAATCATCTGATAACGAAATCCCTCGTTCGTGCCGGCCTGACCGTCGTGCACTTCGTCGGGATGCAGGACCATGGTCTGTCCGGGCAGGCTGGTGCGCAACCCGCGCCTGTAATGGAAGCATTGGACGCCGGCGAGGGTCAGGCCGATCGCGTAGGTGTCGTGCCGATGCATGGAGTACGCGTTGCCGTGGAAAAACGCTTCGATGCGTTCGACTCCGTGGGTGGATTCCGAACGGGAAATCCAGTCGGATTGGGCTTTGCTGGTATCGCCGTCCATCACACGCTCCGGCTTGGTTTGGCAGATCTGCGGGAACATCGATATCGGAGGATTGTACCGGTGCGAATGTTCGCACGCTTGGCATGCACGATGGCGCGACTGACGTCAGTCTCTCGTCGCGGGTCCGGTCCTGAGCAATTGCCTACTCACTCAGTAACCGTTTTACTTCATCAAGGAGGGAAGCCGTCGTGTAGCCCCACAAAACAGGATCGAACTGGCGGCCAAACCGCTCCTTGAACGCTGAGTCCAACGTCTCTGGATAGTCGGCTTTGAATGAATCTATGTCAGATATGAGCGCGTCAATGTCAGTCGTTGACATTTTGTCGGTATAGGAAGAAACGAGTTCTTCTACTGAGTTTCCGAAAAGGTCAAAATCTTCGTGGAAACGAGAGCGAATCAACCCCGTCAGATTGCCATATTCCTCACCGTCAACCATACGATAAGCCTTCACTCCCTGTCTGCGTGTTGAGGGGCGCGTGCGTGAAAATGCCCGCGACAATGGCGGGCCTTCGTTATAGTCTGTCCCGAGCAATTGCCTACTCACTCAGTAGCCGCTTCAATTCGTCAAGGAAGGAAGCTGTGGTGTAACCCCACAACTCCGGGCCGAACTGGGAGCCATACGCCTCTTCGAATGCATCGTCCAGATTGCTAAAGTTCTCTCTCTCGAAGTTTTCAATTTCAACAAGTATGTTCCTTAAACTCTCTCGTGAACTATCTCTTCTGTAGCAACCTACGATCACTTTGATGGTGTTACCCCAGTACGAAAAATCCTCGTTAAGGTACACACCAAAGAGCTGGTTTAGTTCGGGGTACAGCGGATTTTCATTCATAACTGCGTCTCATAAGTCGATGAACGCCGTCAGGACGTAATAGGGCATTCCATTGTATATCTCCCGCTTAAGTACCACCAAAACCTTGTTTCCTTTCGAAAATTGTCCTGTCTTCCTGACAACCCCGTAACCCACGTCCCCAGATATGTGCCTTGTTAAACGCAACGGAGCACTCGTCGTAGACTGAGACCAGGATCTGATGCGGGTGGTTTCACCCATCATCACTTCCGAAATGGCTTTCTCGGCAGTCTTCTGGTCTTTAATTGATGTCGCCGCTTTTATCCGCGGCTCATCTTTCAGTCTTTGTCGCAACCAGGCCTCATCCTTTCCCACATGCTTCAAAAGTGTATGCCCGCCAACCCCGCGAAGCGTCTTCGCTTCATGCATGTTCAGGTTGATCTCGCCCATCGTGATACGCGCAGCCCGCACCGCCTTGATTGACCCGGCAAAGCTGAACGGCACGACCATGTCAAGTGACAGTCCGATATTGTTGGCCATGTCAGGACTTGCCTTCATTGCCTCGGCCAGCTTCGTCGTGCCCTGCTGGGTCAATGTGGCCGTATCCTGGCCCGTCCAGACCTGACGCAAACCAGCCGCCGCCGTATCAGAACCATGTACGCCGAATACGACACACCCTGCTTTGGTGAGCATGGTCGGTTCCGGGATCACACACAACGCACTTGCGCCGACCATTTCCAGCACGCCACCGACGATTTGCAACCCGCCCCATAGCCGGTTGGAAAGCATTTCGGTCTGGGTGATTGACTGCCTTGCCAGTACCGCCGCCAATTGCGGCGCACTGAGCACCACGCGCACGCCGTCCGCATCCTGTTGATACGACATTCCGAACTTCTCCTTAGTTGTTGGGACTGCCACGCTAGCAGGCGACAACAGGGAGAGGAATGGGCGACGGATGAAAATTCGGGATCTGATTTATTCAGGCGTACTGTTCTCTTGCTCCTACTTTAGACATGGCGCGGGCTGCGGTCGCGGCGAATCTGTGCATCCCGTTGCGGAGAGACGCGTATGAGCGTTGTACCCGTCATTCTCAAATACGAAACGTACAACGAGACGCCATGCTATGTTCTGAGGGCGTATCTATACTGAGTTCGAGCAATGAGAAAATCTGAATACCCTGAGCTAAGTCAACTATTTGGTGTTTACCTGAACCAGGATTTCGACATATGGGGTGAGATCGCCTCGAAAGTCGGGTAGCCCGGAATCGACGCCCATGCCTGCGCCCGCCGTGATCAGAATGCCGCCGGCCTCGCGTATCCAGTCAGCCGCGATCGTCATTGCTCTGCCGTGTCCATGCAAGCTCCCGTTGTTCACATGCCGAATTCTCCTCGCAGCCCCAAAATGAGGCAGAATCCAACCGTGCGACCCGCTGCGCGACGCAGTCCGCCGTGTTCGCTTAATCGTTCCGCTTTGGCGTTCCAGGGCCCCGCGTCGCCATCCGCCACGCACAGCGTTTGTGTCCTAGCGTTGCCGTTTTCCTGATCGACGTTTGCGCATCCTGTCCGTATCTCGTGCGAGATGCCTCTCAACCGCCCGCCCAGAGCCTAGCAATGACGACCCAGCAACCGACCATCATCTACACCCTTACCGACGAGGCCCCGCTGCTTGCGACGGCCGCGTTCCTGCCGATCATCCGGACCTTCACCAGGCCGGCCGGCATCGAGGTCGAGACCAGCGACATCTCGGTCGCGGGCCGCATCCTCGGTGAGTTCCCCGAGTTTCTGACCGAAGCGCAGCGGGTGCCCGACAACCTCGCGGAACTCGGTCGCCTGACCTCGTTACCCGACACCAACATCATCAAGCTGCCCAACATCAGCGCATCGGTGCCGCAACTGACGAGCGCGATCAGGGAACTGCAGGCGAAGGGCTACAAGGTGCCCGACTATCCGGAAGATCCGAAGACCGACGAACAGAAGGCGATCCGTCAGCGCTACTCGAAGTGTCTCGGCAGCGCGGTGAATCCGGTGCTGCGCGAGGGCAACTCGGACCGTCGCGCGCCGGCCGCGGTGAAGAACTACGCCCGCAAGCATCCGCACAGCATCGCCGAATGGAGCATGGCGTCGCGCACGCACGTCGCGCACATGCGGCACGGCGACTTCTATCACGGCGAAAAATCGATGACGCTCGATCGCGCGCGCGACGTAAAGATGGAACTCGTCACGAAGAACGGCAAGACGATCGTGCTGAAGCCGAAGGTCGCGCTGCAGGACGGCGAGATCATCGACAGCATGTTCATGAGCAGGAAGGCGCTGCTAGCGTTCTATGAAGACCAGATGGAAGATGCGCGCAAGACCGGCATGATGCTGTCGCTGCACGTGAAGGCGACGATGATGAAGATCTCGCACCCGATCGTCTTCGGCCACGCGGTGAAGGTGTTCTACAAGGACGCGTTCGCGAAGCACGGCAAGCTGTTCGAGGAACTTGGCGTGAACGTCAACAACGGCCTCGTCAATCTGTACGAGAAGCTCGAGACGCTGCCGGAATCGCAGCGCGAGGAGGTGATCCGCGACCTGCACGCGTGCCACGAACATCGTCCGGAACTGGCGATGGTCGATTCGGCGAAGGGCATCTCGAACCTGCACGCGCCGAACGACGTGATCGTCGACGCCTCGATGCCGGCGATGATTCGCCTCGGCGGCAAGATGTGGGGCGCCGACGGCCGTCCGAAAGACACCAAGGCGGTGATCCCGGAGAGCACGTTCGCGCGCATCTACCAGGAGATTATCAACTTCTGCAAGACCAACGGCGCGTTCGATCCGGTCACGATGGGCACCGTGCCGAACGTCGGCCTGATGGCGCAGAAGGCGGAAGAATACGGCTCGCACGACAAGACCTTCGAAGTGCCGGAAGACGGCGAGGCGCGCATCGTCGATCTGGCCAGCGGCGAGGTGCTGCTCACGCAGAACGTCGAGCAGGGCGACATCTGGCGCATGTGCGAGGTGAAGGACGCGGCGATCCGCGATTGGGTCAAGCTCGCGGTCACGCGCGTGCGCAATTCCGGCATGCCCGCGGTGTTCTGGCTCGACCCGTATCGCCCGCACGAAGCGGAGCTGATCAGGAAGGTCGAGGCCTACCTGAAGGATTACGACACCACGGGCCTCGACATCCAGATCATGTCGCAGGTGCGCGCGATGCGTTACACGCTCGAGCGCGTCGTGCGCGGGCTCGATACGATCTCGGTCACCGGCAACATCCTGCGCGATTATCTGACCGACCTGTTCCCGATCATGGAGCTGGGCACGAGCGCGAAGATGCTGTCGATCGTGCCGTTGATGGCGGGCGGCGGCATGTACGAGACCGGCGCGGGTGGTTCGGCGCCGAAGCACGTGAAGCAGCTCGTCGAAGAGAACCATCTGCGTTGGGACTCGCTCGGCGAATTCCTCGCGCTCGCGGCGTCGCTCGAAGAACTGGGCATCAAGACCGGCAACAACCGGGCGAAGATCCTCGCGAAGACGCTCGACACCGCAACCGGCAAGCTGCTCGACAACAATCGCAGCCCGAGCCCGAAGACGGGCGAACTCGACAATCGCGGCAGCCAGTTCTATCTGGCGATGTACTGGGCGCAGGAGCTGGCCGCGCAAACGGACGACGCCGCGCTCGCCGCGCAGTTCGCGCCGCTCGCGACGCAGCTGACTGCCAACGAGCAGGTGATCGTGGCGGAGCTTGCGTCGGTGCAGGGCGCGCCGGCGGACATCGGCGGCTATTACAAGCCGGACTTCAACAAGCTCGAAGAGGTGATGCGGCCCAGCCGCACGCTGAACGAGGCGCTTGGGGCGGTACGCGTCGAATGACGTGATGCGTGAAGTGAGGTGATGTGAAGACGAGCCGCCGGTGGGCGGCTCGTAGCAGGGAAGGGCGGCCAGTGCTACCGGCGAACGCGTTCAATACTGCACGACGATCGCGACCCGCCGGTTGGCCGCTCTTGCCGCCGCGTCATTGCCGGCGACCAGCGGAAAATTGTCCGCCCGTCCGATCGCGGCCAGCCGATGCGGCTCGATCCCGCGCTCGACCCGATACCTGACCACTGCGCCCGCGCGAGCCGACGACAGCTCCCAGTTGGGCGCATACTTCGTGGTCGAAATCGGCACACTGTCGGTATGCCCCTCGACGAGCACATTCCCCGTCGCATCCTTTTGCAGTCCCTGCGCGATCGGATTGAGTACATCGAACGAATCGACGACCTTCATGTCGTCGCAGCGAGTGGAAAGTTCGACCTTGCCTTCCGTGATCAGAAAGACTACGGGCTCACCCGAGTAGCCCTCGGAATAGATGATCTCGCCGGCCGCTGCACCAGGAGGAAATGCGCTGCAAGCTGCGGACGGTGACGGAGAACGGCGATAAAGCGCGCCGTGAATCGTTTGCGCGTGGCGTAATGGCGCAGGTTGGTCGCGACCCAGCGGCCGCAAAAGTGAGTTCGTTGAAAGCAGTTTGTGAGCGGTCGATTTGAATGAGCGAACCGCAGCGAATGCTATGCTCTCGTTCGACCAAAAATATTGCGCCTGTCGCGCGACATCCCTACATGACGAATCTGATCAAGCGCGCTTCGGCCGAGGCGCGCGCTTTCCGTAACCGCGACGCCCAAGCCATCGGCGGTAAACAGAAAATGGCCCACAAAAAGGCGCCCAAATCCACGCGCAACGCGAGCGGCACCGTCGAGCACGACGCACACGACGCGCCGCAAATCGAAGCGCCGCGCAAGCCGCGCTTCGCACCGGTGACGTTCTCCGAAGAGGGCGGCGTGCGCTACCTGCATTTCGGCACGGAATGGGTGCAAGGCGCGATGCGTCTGCGCAAGCCCGATCACATCGAACTCGAATACGCGCAGCAGATGATGGCCTGGCTGCTATTCCTCGAAACGCCGAAGCGCATCGTGCAGCTCGGGCTCGGCGCCGCGTCGCTGACCAAGTTCGCGCACCGCTTCCTGAAGAGCGCGAAGGTCGAGGCCGTCGAACTGAATCCGGCGGTCGTCGTGGCCGCGCGCACGATGTTCGAACTGCCGCCCGACGACGCGCGTCTGAGCGTGCATGAAAGCGACGCGTGGGACTTCGTCAACGAGAGCGCGAACCACGGCACCATCGGCGCGCTGCAGATCGACGTCTACGACGCGACCGCGCGCGGCCCAGTACTCGACAGCGTCGGCTTTTACCGTGCGGCACGTGCGTGTCTGACCGACGCGGGCATCGTCACGGTGAATCTGTTCGGCGATCATCCGAGCTTCGTGCGAAACATGAAGCGTCTGAACGAAGCCTTCGACGGTCGCGTCGTCGCGCTGCCCGAAGTGCACGACGGCAACCGTATCGCGATCGCCTTCTCGGGCCCCGCGCTCGACGTGCCGTTCACCGCGCTAGAGGCGCGCGCGAAGCTGATCGAAGCCGAGCTCGGCTTGCCGGCGCGCAAATGGATCAAGGGCCTGCGCGAATCGACGGGGCAGACGGGCGCATCGTTTGCGATCTGATCAGCGCGCGGAGAATGAAGCGGCCGTACCGGCGTAGCGGTCGGCACGGCCGCTTTGCTTCCGGTATTTTTTTCACGTCTACGCCGCAACGTCATCCAGACTGCATCGTTGGCGCTTCCGTCGCGTTGTTGGACGCCGACGCGCCTCGGGTCGTCCCTGCTTGACCGGGTGTTCGCCACTCCTATACTCTTTCGAGGCTTTCGGGGAGCCCGTGGCTGACCGCGGGACGACCACCCGCTGAGTTCCACCTCGCGTCGACCGCGGGCAGATAAATTCTAAATAGGAAACAGGAGACGTCATGGCTCACGACGCCGACGTGAAGAAAGCCAGCAAGCACTGGCTCTGGCTATTGCTGCTACCGTGGATCGCGATGATCTGGGTGCCGTCCTACAACCGGATCGAGCCGCAGCTGTTCGATTTCCCGTTCTTCTACTGGTATCAGCTGCTGTGGGTGCTGATCAGCGCGGTCATCACCGCGTTCGTCTATTCGAAGACCAGGTCCCGCTATACGGGTCGTACGAACGGGGGCGCGCAACGATGAACCCCATTGCAACTTTCGTCTTCGTTCTGTTTTTCATCGGCGTCACGATTCTCGGCTTCGTCGCGGCCCACTGGCGGCGCGGCGATCTCGCGCATATCGAAGAGTGGGGTCTCGGCGGCCGGCGCTTCGGCACGATCGTCACGTGGTTCCTGCTCGGCGGCGACCTGTACACCGCCTACACGTTCATCGCGGTGCCGGCGCTCGTGTTCGGTGCGGGCGCAACGGGCTTCTTCGCGCTGCCGTACACGATCCTGATCTATCCGTTCGCGTTCGTCGTGTTCCCGAAGCTGTGGAGCGTTGCGAAGCGGCACGGCTACGTGACCTCGGCGGACTTCGTGTCGGCCCGCTACGGCAGCCGCATGCTCGCGCTCGCCGTCGCGGTGACCGGCATCGTCGCGACGATGCCGTACATCGCGCTGCAACTGGTCGGTATCGAAGTGGTGATCGGCGCGCTCGGTTTCGACACGACCGGCTTCGTCGGCGATCTGCCGCTGATCATCGCATTCGCGATCCTCGCGGCCTACACGTACACGTCGGGCCTGCGCGCTCCGGCCATGATCGCGGTCGTCAAGGACATCCTGATCTACGTGACGATCTTCGCCGCGATCATCGTGATTCCGCCGCAGCTGGGCGGCTTCGGCCATATCTTCGGCGCGGTCCCGCCGGCCAAGCTGCTGCTGAAGTCGCCGGACGTGTCGAGCCTGAACGGCTATAGCGCGTACGCGACGCTCGCGGTGGGTTCGGCGCTCGCGCTGTTCCTGTATCCGCACTCGATCACCGCAGTGCTGTCGTCGAAGTCGGGCAACACGATCCGCCGCAACATGGCGTTGCTGCCGGCGTATTCGCTGGTGCTCGGCCTGCTCGCGCTGCTCGGCTTCATGGCGCTCGCGGCCGGCGTGAAGGACATGCCGGAGTTCGCGCCGTACTTCAAGGCCTTCGGCCCGAACTTCGCCGTGCCGGCGCTGTTCCTGCACTTCTTCCCGTCGTGGTTCGTCGGCGTCGCGTTCGCGGCGATCGGTATCGGCGCGCTGGTGCCGGCGGCGATCATGTCGATCGCGGCGGCGAATCTGTACACGCGCAACGTGCACAAGGAGTTCGTCAACCGCAACATGACGCACGAGCAGGAGACCAACGTCGCGAAGCTGGTGTCGCTGATCGTCAAGGTCGGCGCGGTGGCGTTCATTCTCGGTCTGCCGCTCACGTACGCGATCCAGTTGCAACTGCTCGGCGGGATCTGGATCATCCAGACGCTGCCGGCGATCGTGCTGGGTCTCTACACGCGCGTGCTCGACTACCGGGGTCTGTTGCTCGGCTGGGCGGCAGGTATCGCGACCGGCACGTGGATGGCGATTTCGTTGAACCTCGCGAGCTCGATCTTCACGATCCATCTGTTCGGCATGGCGATTCCGGGCTATGCGGCCGTGTGGTCGCTGGTCGTGAACCTGGTGGTGTCGGTCGTCGTGAGCCTGGTCGTGCGCGCGGTGGGCATGCAGCGCGCCGAGGACCGTACGCATCCGGAGGACTACCTGGACATCGTCGAAGGCTGATTCCAGCTGCAAATCACGTTCTGAAACACGCAACGCCCGCCGACGGAAGTTGGCGGGCGTTTGTGTTTGCGGGGCACTCCAGGGCAGGATAGCGGAACCGTCCTTTCACGCGTTCGCCGCGCGCCGCCATGGCTGCTGCCGATACTCCCACCGTGATCTCCCGCCGCGCGGCACTCAGCCGGATGGTGCGCGCGGTCACGTCGCCGTATTACCGCTACCGGCACGCGAAGGTACTGCATAGCCTGCGCGTCGGCCTCGCGATGCTGGTGTCGATTCTCGCGACGACCGGCATCGATATTCCGCACGGCATCTGGTCGTCGGTGACGTTGCTGGTCGTGATCGGCGGCTTGCAGCATCACGGCAATATCCGCAAGAAAGCGGCCGAACGCGCGGCCGGCACGCTGCTCGGCGCATCGATCGGGCTCCTGTTGATCGTGCAACAGCACTTCATCGGTTCGCTGCCGCTCACCTATGTGCTGGAGGCGATCATCGCGTCGATCTGCGCGTGGTTCGCGATCGGCTCGTCCGGCTATATCGGGCTCCTGACCGCCATCACGATGTGCATCGTCGCGGGCCACGGCGACAATCTGATCGACGTCGGCCTGTGGCGCACGCTGAACGTGCTGATCGGTATCGTCATCGCGCTGGCGTTTTCGTTCGCGTTTCCGCTGCACGCGACGTATTCGTGGCGCTACGGCCTCGCCGCCAATCTGCGCGAATGCGCGGGCATCTACGCGCGGCTGCTCGACGGCGAAACGATCACCGAGGAGGAGCAGATCAAGCGCTTCCTGCGGATCAACAAGCGGCTCGTGCAACTGCGCTCGCTGATGCCGTCGGTCGCGAAGGAAATCGACGTGCCGCAGTCGAGGCTCGAGGAGATCCAGCGGCTGCATCGCTCGGTGCTCAGCTCGCTGGAACTGCTTGCCACGGGGCCGCTGATGAACGCCGATGCCGCCGCGCGCACCGCCTATGCAGCGCATTGCGGCGCCGAGGTGCGCGCCGTGCGGGCGATCCTGTTGTCCACCGCGCGCGGGCTGCGTTTTGGCCGTCCGTCGCGCTTTGGCATTCCGGCCGCGGCGCCGCCCGCAAAGGGGCACGGCGACGTGACCACCGCGTTGCCGCCCGACTGGCAAGGGCCGTACTGGCTCGGTCAGCGGCTCGCGGAGCAGGTAGACCGGTTGCGCGCGCTATTGCTGGAGACCGAGCCGAACTGGAACATCGAGCGGCACGAGCGGGCGACGCGTGGTAGGTAGGTGCTAGAGCTGGCCTGCCCCTAAGCCTCAAACCTGCGGCGGCAGCGTGACCATCCACATCATGCCGAAGCGGTCCACCACCATTCCGAAGCCCTTGCTCCAGAACGTTTGCTGGAACGGCATCACGACCTGGCCGTCATCGGCGAGCGCGTTGAAGCATTTTTCCGCCGACGCGCCGTCATCGACGGTCAGCGACAGACTGAAGCCATTGAACGGGCCGGCCGCCGGATCGCAGTTGCCGTCGGAAGCCATCCACGTGCTCGAGCCCAACTGCACGCTCGCGTGCATGATCTTGTCGGCGAGTTCGGGGCGTGGCGGATTATGCGCGTCCGGCGGCGCTTCCTTGAACAGCATCTTGAAGGTCACCTGGGCGCCGAGCTTGTCGGTGTAGTAATCGAGCGCTTCCTGGCAACGGCCGTTGAAGAACACATAGGGCTGAACGTACATGATCGTCTCCATGGTCAGGCGTTGGGCGGCCGCCGTCGTTCCTCGCCAGCGGCGGTGGGGAGAGGCGTGAAGTCGATTGTAGTCGGTGGCGGCGCGTCGATTGTGACGCTATGTCGCCGGTGGCGACGCAGCGTAAACGAAAAGCGGCGCTGAACCGTGAGGTCCAGCGCCGCCTGTCATGGATCGCATTGGCGCGGAGCCGCGCGGCGAGCGTGAGCGTCACTCAGCCGGCCACGCCCGCGGCCTCCGGCGCCTCAGCGCAGCGTGTCGATCAGCTTTTCCAGCTTCACCGCGTCCGCGGCGAACGTGCGGATGCCTTCGGAGAGCTTCTCGGTCGCCATCGCTTCGTCGTTGAGGAGGAAGCGGAACGACTTCTCGTCGACCGGCACGCGCTCGATGTCCGCGTCGTGCGATGTCTCCGGCGACAGCTTGCGTTCGACCTTGTCGGTGCTCTCGTGCAGTTTCTGCAGCAGGTCGGGGCTGATCGTCAACAGATCGCAGCCGGCCAGTTCCAGAATCTGCGAGGTCGTGCGAAAGCTCGCGCCCATCACCTCGGTCTTGTAGCCGAACTTCTTGTAGTACGCGTAGATGCGGCGCACCGACTTGACGCCCGGATCGTTGGCGCCGCCGTCTTTCACTTCGTCCCATGCGCTGCCGGCGTTCTTCTTGTACCAGTCGTAGATGCGGCCGACGAACGGCGAGACCAACTGCGCGCCAGCTTCCGCGGCGGCGGCGGCCTGCACGAGCGAAAACAGCAGCGTCATGTTGCAGTGGATGCCTTCCTTCTGCAGCGCCTCGGCCGCGCGCACGCCTTCCCACGTCGACGCGAGCTTGATCAGCACGCGGTCGCGCTCGATGCCGTGTTCCTTGTACAGCGCGATCAGCTCGCGGCCTTTCGCGATCGAGCCTTCGACGTCGAACGACAGGCGCGCGTCGACTTCGGTCGACACCCGCCCCGGGATGATCTTCAGGATTTCGGTGCCGAAGGCGATCAGCAACTGGTCGATGATCGCGCCGGGCGGCTTCGACGCATGCGCCTTCACGGTCTTTTCGAGCAGCGGCCGGTAGTCGTCTTTCTGCACGGCCTTCAGAATCAGCGACGGATTGGTGGTCGCATCGCGCGGCTTGTACTGCGCGAGCTGCTGGAAGTCGCCGGTGTCGGCCACCACGGTGGTGTATTGCTTGAGTTGGTCGAGTGCGGTTGTCATGTTCGGGCCTTCAGGGCGCGTGTGCGCCATGGTTCAGGAGAAATGAGGACGCCGCCGCGCCGGCAGGAGGAATCAGCCGGCGCCGGCGGCCGCGGGTCAAGCCGCAGCGCGTCCCACGATGGCTTGGGAAACGCTGCCGGATACATCTATTCTATGGCGGATCGCCGAGGACGGTATGAACACCGGGTATGGACAGCCGGGCGTGGCGATCCGTTCACACGCGCCGCGCGTTCAGCACGACTTGCGTCACCACGCCGGCGACGAGCCCCCAGAACGCCGAGCCGATCGATAGCAGTGTGAGCCCCGAGGCGGTCACCATGAACGTGACGAGCGCCGCCTCCCGCTGCCTCATATCCTGCATCGCGTTGGCGAGCCCGCTCATGATCGAGCCGAACAGCGCGAGCGCCGCGACCGACACGACCAACTCCTTCGGGAACGCCGCGAACAGCGCGGCGATCGTCGCGCCAAACACGCCCGCGAGCAGATAGAAAATGCCGCCCCATACGGCCGCTGTGTAGCGCCTGGCGGGGTTTTCGTGCGCTTCGGGGCCGGTGCAGATCGCCGCCGTGATCGCGGCAAGATTGATGCCGTGCGAGCCAAACGGCGCGAGTAGCAGCGACGCGACGCCGGTCGTCGCGATCAGCGGCGCGGACGGGGTCGTATAGCCGTCGGCGCGCAGCACCGCGATGCCCGGCACGTTCTGCGAGGCCATCGCGACCACGAACAGCGGAATGCCGATGCTCACGCAAGCCGCCACTGAAAACGACGGTATCGTCAGCACCGGGTGCGCGAGCGCGACGTGAAAGTGGCTGAAGTCGAGCAGCCCGAGGCCGCCGGCGGCTGCAGTGCCTGCCACGAGCGTGGTCGGAATCGCATAACGCGGCACGAACCGTTTGACGATCAGGTAGGTGAAGAACATCGTCAGCACGAGTGCGGTCTGGTACTGCGCGGCACGGAAAATCTCGATGCCGATCTCGAACAGGATGCCCGCGAGCAGCGCTGCCGCAAGGCCGGACGGAATCCGCTTCATCAGCGCGTCGAACCAGCCGGTGACGCCGACCAGCGTCAGCAGCGCCGCGCAGAAGATGAATGCGCCGATCGCCTGCGCATACTCGACATGCGGCAGCGACGACACCAGCAGCGCCGCGCCCGGCGTCGACCATGCGATCACTATCGGCGCGCGAAAGCGCAGCGACAGGCCGATCGTGCAGAGGCCCATGCCGATCGACAGCGCCCAGATCCACGACGAAATCTGCGCGTCGCTCAGATGCGCGGCCTGGCCCGCCTGAAACATCAGCACGAGCGAGCTCGTGTAGCCGGTCATCGCCGCGACGAAGCCCGCGACGATCGTCGACAGCGACGTATCGGCGAGCAGATTGAAGCGCCTGGGCGACGTGGCGGCGGGGGACAGCTGGGGCGACGGGGACGAACTCATGCGAAGGCTTTCTTGTTGTGGAAGTTGAAGCGTCGGGACGTGGATTCTGGAACGGCGGGCGTTACTTGCTCAGCACCCGCATGGCCGTCTCGAGGCCCGCGAGCGTCAGCGGATACATGCGGTGGCCCAGCACTTCGCGGATCGCGCTGACCGACTGCCGGTACGGCCACAGCGCTTCCGGCTCCGGGTTCAGCCACGCGAAGTGCGGGAAGTGATCGGCGAGCCGGCGCAACCACACCGCGCCGGCCTCGGCGTTGTTGTACTCGACCGAGCCGCCGGGCTGCAACACTTCGTACGGGCTCATCGTCGCGTCGCCGACGAAGATCAGCTTGTAGTCGGGCGTGAACTTGTGCAGCACGTCCCACGTCGGTGTGCGCTCGGCGTGGCGGCGGCGGTTGTGCTTCCACAGGAAGTCGTACACGCAGTTGTGGAAGTAGTAGAACTCGAGGTGCTTGAACTCGGCCTTCGCGGCGGAGAACAGCTCCTCGGTGCGCTTCACGTGATCGTCCATCGAGCCGCCGACGTCGAGCAGCATCAGCACCTTCACGTTGTTGTGCCGCTCGGGCACCATCTTCAGATCGAGCCAGCCGGCGTTCGCGGCGGTGCTGCGGATCGTGTCGGGCAAATCGAGTTCTTCCGCCGCGCCTTCGCGGGCGAACCGGCGCAACCGTCGCAGCGCGACCTTGATGTTGCGCGTGCCGATTTCGACCTGGTCGTCGTAGTCGCGATACGCGCGCGCTTCCCATACCTTGACGGCCGTGCGATTGCCGGCCGCGTCGCCGCCGATGCGCACGCCTTCGGGGTTATAGCCGCCGTGACCGAACGGCGACGTGCCGCCCGTCCCGATCCACTTGTTGCCGCCCTCGTGGCGCTCTTTCTGCTCGTCGAACAGTTCCTTCAGGCGCTCCATCAGCTTGTCGATGCCGCCCATCGCCTCGATCTGCGCCTTTTCCTCGGGCGACAGGTCGCGTTGCAGCTTCTTCTTCAGCCAGTCGGGCGGAATCTCGAACGCGAGCTCAGAGGTCGCCGCGACGCCGTTGAAAAAGGCGCCGAACGCCTGGTCGAACTTGTCGAAGTACTGCTCGTCCTTGACGAGCGTGATGCGCGAGAGGTAGTAGAACTCGTCGAGCGACGGCGCGATCACGTTGGCCTTCAGCGCTTCGAGCAGCGTCAGGTATTCCTTCACCGAGACCGGCAGGCGGGCGGCGCGCAGCGAGTAGAAAAAGTCGATCAGCATGCTGGATGTCCTGCGGCGCGGCGCCCGCTCAACGGTTGTTGCGGTTCATGAACAGCAGCCGCTCGAACAGGCTCACGTCCTGTTCGTTCTTCAGCAGCGCGCCGTGCAGGGGCGGCACGATCTGCTTCTGATCGGCCGAGCGCAGTGCTTCGGGCGGAATGTCTTCGGCGAGCAGCAGCTTGAGCCAGTCGAGCAGTTCGGAGGTGGACGGCTTCTTCTTCAGCCCCGCGACGTTGCGCAGCTCGAAGAAGCTCTGCAGCGCCGCGGCGAGCAGATCCTTCTTGATGCCGGGGTAATGCACGTCGACGATCTGCTGCATCGTCGTCGCATCCGGAAACCTGATGTAGTGGAAGAAGCAGCGGCGCAGGAACGCGTCGGGCAACTCCTTCTCGTTGTTCGACGTGATGATCACGAGCGGGCGATGTCTGGCGCGCACCAGCTCGCGCGTCTCGTACACGTAGAACTCCATGCGGTCGAGTTCGCGCAGCAGGTCGTTCGGGAATTCGATGTCGGCTTTGTCGACCTCGTCGATCAGCAGCACGCTCTGCTCGTCCGATTCGAACGCCTGCCACAGCACGCCCTTGACGATGTAGTTGCGGATGTCCTTCACGCGCTCGTCGCCGAGCTGCGAATCGCGCAGACGCGACACCGCGTCGTATTCGTACAACCCCTGCTGTGCCTTGGTGGTCGACTTGATGTGCCATTGCAAGAGCGGCATGCCGAGCGCGGCGGCGACTTCCTCGGCGAGCATGGTCTTGCCGGTGCCGGGTTCGCCCTTGATCAGCAGCGGACGCTTGAGCGTCATCGCGGCGTTGACCGCGAGCTTGAGGTCGTCGGTGGCGACGTACTGCGATGAGCCTTCGAAACGCATGACGAGATGCTCTTGTGCGGGAAAAAACCCAGTATAAGTCAGAAGGCCTGTTGGTCTGAAACCGGCTCACGTATGGTGTCAGCCGCGCAGTGACGCGGCGGCGGTGCCGCTGTGGCGTCGTTGCGAAGCCGCCATGGGCATGGCGTGGGGACCGTCCCGGCGGGCGTTGCGCGGCCCCCGTGTCTGGTGGACGTTCGGCGCGGCGGCGCGGTACAATGAGCCCGATTTTTTTGGCCTGCGCGGCTGCCCTACAAGAAGAACGGCGCGGACCGCTGCCTTTGTGGGCACCCGTTTCCCCTCAAGCCAGGTTACATCTATGAATAAATTCGTCGGCAAACACGTCGTGATCGTAGCGCTGTCGGTGCTCGCGGGGTATGCGGCCAATGCGCAGGCAGCGGATGTCGTAGGCAACGCCAAGGCGGGCCAGGACAAGGTCGCGATGTGTATCGGCTGCCACGGCATCCCTGAATACCGCACGGCTTATCCAGAGGTTTTCCGCGTGCCGAAGCTCGGTGGCCAGAATCAGGCGTACCTCGAAAACGCGCTGCGCGCCTACAAGAAGGGCGACCGCCATTTCGCCACGATGCACGCGATCGCGGTGACGCTGTCGGATCAGGACATTGCCGATGTCGCCGCGTACTACGCAGCGCAAACTGCCGCTTCGAAAAACAATCCCGACAAGTGATCGGCGTCGGTCACCAGCACATCCAATTCGCGGGATAGGAGATTTCATGATCAAGCCCCAACAGGCACTCCACACGGTATTCAAGGCGGTCGGCGCGGCGGCGGTCATCGGTCTGGCCGCAGCGAACGCAGCCCACGCGGCCGACGCCGGCAAGGGTAAGGTGCTCGCCGACAGCCACAACTGCGCGGCCTGCCACGGTCCCAACCTGAACAAGCCGGTGAGCCCGGAGTATCCGAAGCTGGCCGGTCAGTACGCCGACTATGTCTACTGGGCGCTGCGTCAGTACCAGATGGGTACTGGCAATCCACACCTCGGCCGCAACAACGCGATCATGCAGGCACAGGTGCAGAGCCTGTCGCTAGGCGACATGAAGGACATCGCCGCTTACATCGAATCGCTGCCAGGCGATCTCGTGCAGAAGAAGTAAGCGTCGGGCGCCGGTTTCGCGCCGAAGCTTCAAAAGCAAAACACCCCGCCTTGGCGGGGTGTTTTGCTTTGAGGGCGTCGTACCTCGGCGTGCTGGCGTCGTGCCGCGCCGGAGTTTCCAGTCGGCTCAGTCGCGCGTCGCGCGCCGTTCGATGCGCTGCAGATACGCGTCCGTGTCCGGCGGCGTGCCGGTGCGCTGCGCTTCCCAGATGGTTTCGCCGAGGCAGTCCATGATCGCGTGCTGCGCCTCGTGGGTAGAACCGAGGCGCGCGGCGAGCCGCTCATGCGCGGCTCGAATGCCGGGCGGCTGATCGATCGACAACTGCTCGGAGATCGCCAGGTGCATCGACAGGTGCAGGAACGGATTGGTCTGGCCGCGCTCCGGCGAATAGTCCTGCGCCTGGGCGGCGGGACCATCGGCGAGATCGGCGTGATATTCGGGATGCTCGACGATCCAGTCGGCGGCGATCGCCTCGAGCGGCGTCAAAATCTCGCCCTGGCGCTGTTTGCGCCAGGTGTCGGTGAAAAAGAGGCGAACTTCGTCGCGGCTGGGATTGAACATCGTGGAATCGGTGCGTGGGAGTGGGGGCGCGGAGCGCGACGGTGCGGGTCCGCAGTGCGCGCTGCGCGTAAGGCACTATTTTACGCGGCGGCCGCGTGGGCTGCAGGCGCGCTGCACGGCCTCGGGTTTCGAGCTGGGCCGGCCTTATAGATCGGGTGGCGGGGTCTTCGGCCGGAACTCGCACAGCGGCTCGATCGCGCAATGCCAGCATTCGGGGCGGCGCGCCTTGCACACGTAGCGTCCATGCAGGATCAGCCAGTGGTGCGCATCCTGCCTGAATTCGGCGGGCGTGAATTTTTCGAGTGCCGCTTCGACCGCGCGCACGTCCTTGCCGGGCGCGAGGCCGGTGCGGTTGGCGACGCGGAAAATGTGCGTGTCGACCGCGATGGTCGAATGGCCGAATGCGGTGTTCAGGATCACGTTGGCCGTTTTGCGGCCGACACCGGGCAGCCCTTCGAGTGCCTCGCGATCCTCGGGCACCTCGCCGCCATACTGGTCGAGCAGAATGCGGCAGGTCGCGATCACGTTCTTCGCCTTCGTGCGATACAGACCGATCGTCCTGATATAGCTCGCGACGCCTTCCTCGCCGAGGTCGAACACCTTCTGCGGCGTGTTCGCGACCGGAAACATCCTGCGCATCGCCTTGTTGACCGACACGTCGGTCGCCTGCGCCGACAACAGCACCGCGATCAGCAGTTCGAACGGCGTCGTGTACTCGAGCTCGGTGGTCGGATGCGGATTGAGGCTCTGAAGCGTTTCGTAGATCGCGCGGCGTTTGTTCGCGTTCATGCGGAGCGGGTCCGTGTGAGTGGGCCGGGTTGCGTCGGCATGGTCAGCGCGTGGTTGGCGGCGAGTTGCACGGCGGATTGGACTCGTTTGACTCATTTGACTCGTCGGACTGCTGCTCCGAGCCGGGCGTGTCGCCACCGCTGGCAAGACCGAGACGGCGGCGGCGCGCTTCGGCGGCGTCGATCTGTGCCTGCACGTCGGCGCTGACGTTCTCGGTGTTCAGCGGTCCCTCGCCTTTCGCGGCCAAGTCTTCCTTCTTCTTGCGCGCGCGTTCGAGCGCGGCCTGGATGATCGCGCGTTTCTTCGCTTCCGCGTCGTCGGCAATCGGGGCGGCGGGAACCTCGGACGGCACTGTCGCGCCGCTTGCCGCAACCGCGTCCGGCGCAGCCGGCGGCGCGCTTGCGGCTCGCCGCGCCGCGGCGCGCGCTTCGGCGGCGTCGCGCTCGCGCGCGAGACGGGTCTCGTGGCGGTTATGACGCGCCCGCGCCGCGTCCGCGTGGCTTTGGCTCCATGCATCCCAGCCGGTGGCCTCGCCGGTCACGGGGAGCATCGTGATGCAGTCGACCGGGCAGGGCGGCACGCACAGGTCGCAGCCGGTGCATAGCTCGGCGACCACGGTGTGCATCTGTTTCGGTGCGCCAACTATCGCGTCGACCGGACACGCCTGCATGCACAGCGTGCAGCCGATGCACACCTGTTCGTCGATAACCGCCAACGGACGCGGACGTTCGACGCCATTGGCCGAATTGAGCGGAATCACCGGTTTGCCGAGCAGCGCGGCGAGGCGCGCGATGCCCTCGGCGCCGCCGGGCGGGCACTGGTTATAGTTCGCCTCGCCATTGGCGACGGCTTCGGCATACGGACGGCATGCGGGATAACCGCACTTCGTGCATTGCGTTTGGGGCAGCAGATCTTCGATGCGATCCGCGAGTGTTTTGACGTCTGTCACGGTTGCGGCGCGGGGGTTTGCCGTGCGATCGCACGACCTGAACTAAATAGCACATTATCGCCGATTTCCCGGATTGCCATTCGCAATCCATGTGCCATAATCGAAGCGCTTCATTCGAAAGACCGCAGAAAAGGGTGTGTTTCCCAACCACGACGCGCCCGCTAAACGCCGCCACAAAAAGGCTCGAGGAGAGGCCGGCGGCGCGATCCGGAGAACGCGGCTCACGAAGACGATGCCACCATGAATCAGCCGAAAATCAAAAGAGATCCTGAAGGCACGAGGCGCCGCATCTTGCTCGCGGCGGCGGAAGAGTTTGCAAATGGAGGGCTGTTCGGCGCGCGGGTCGATCAGATCGCTCGCCGCGCGGAAACCAATGAACGAATGCTCTATTACTACTTCGGTAGCAAGGAGCAGCTATTCACCGCGGTACTCGAGCACGCGTTCAGCGCGCTCAACGAAGCGGAACGCACGCTCGAACTCAACGGAATCGCGCCGGTCGAGGCGGTTACGCGTCTCGCGCATTTCGTGTGGGACTACTACCGCGATCATCCCGAGTTGTTGAGGCTCATCAACAACGAGAATCTGCATGAAGCACGCTATATGCAGAAGTCCACGCGCATACGCGAAATGATTTCGCCGATCGTCGCCACGCTCGGCGGCATTCTCGAACGTGGGCAGCGCGCGGGGCTGTTTCGCACGAACATCGACCCGCTGCGCTTTTACGTGACGCTCTCGGGCATGGGCTACTACATCGTGTCGAACCGTTTCACGCTCGAGGCGACGCTCGGCCGCGATTTCAGCAGCGCTGCCGAGCGCAGCGAGGTGATTCAGATGAATACCGAACTGCTGCTCGCGTATTTGTTGAGAAAGTAACGGGCACTGCCGCGGTGATCATGGCCGCGGCAAAAAATCAGTATCACGAACAAAGCGCGATAAAAAAGCCAACGGCCTCGAACGGGACCGTTGGCTTTTTATATGCTAATGCAAGTTTGATGCTCAGGCTTCGACTTTTTCTTTCGCCGTTTTTGCTGCCTTGTTGTGCTCGAGAATGAAGTCGCGCAATTGCGGGTAAATGATCGTGCGCCAGCGGCGGCCCGAGAAAATGCCGTAGTGGCCGCATTTCTCCGCAGTGAAGTGACGCTTGTTCTTCGCCGGAATGCCGCTGCACAGGTCGTGCGCCGCGTAAGTCTGGCCGTCGCCCGAAATGTCGTCGAGTTCACCTTCGATCGTAAACAGCGCGGTCGTCGTGATGTCCTGCGGCCGCACCGGTTCGCCGTTGACGACCCACGTGCCCTCGGCAAGACGGAACTCCTGGAACACGACGCGGATCGTGTCGAGGTAATAATCGGCATCCATGTCGAGCACCGCGTTGTACTCGTCGTAGAACCGGCGGTGCGCTTCGGCGTCGTCCTCGTCGCCGCGCAGCAGGCTCTGGTAGAAATCCCAGTGCGACGCCGCGTGACGCTCCGGATTCATCGCGACGAAACCGGTGTGCTGCAGGAAGCCGGGATAGACCTTGCGGCCCGCGCCGGGATAGTTCGGCGGCACCGTGAAGATCACGTTGTTCTCGAACCACTCGTACGAGTGCTGCGTGGCCAGCGAATTGACCGAGGTCGGGCTCTTTCGTGCGTCGATCGGGCCGCCCATCATCGTCATCGTGCGCGGCGTGTCCTCGCCGCGGCTCGCCATCAGCGAAATGGCGGCGAGCACCGGCACGGTCGGCTGGCACACCGAGATCACGTGCAGATTCTTCGCGCCGATATGGCGAATGAATTCCTGGATATACGCGATGTAGTCGTTCAGACCGAACCAGCCGGCTTCTAGCGGCACCATGCGCGCGTCGAGCCAGTCGGTGATGTAGACCTTGTGGTCTTGCAGCAACGTGCGCACGGTATCGCGTAGCAGTGTGGCGTGGTGTCCTGACAACGGTGCGCAGACGAGCACGACCGGTTCGTCTTTCAGTTGGCTGACAGCTTCGCTGTCGTCCGCGAAGCGCTTGAAGCGCATCAGACGGCAGAACGGCTTTTCGATGAACGTCTGCTCGACGATCGGAATGTTATGGCCGTCTTTGACAATCTGGTGAATATTGAACTCGGGCTTTTCGTAGTCCTTGCCGAGCCGGTAAAGCAGTTCGTAGCCGGCGGAAAGGCGCGTGGCGCCCGGCACATAGGCTAGCGGACTGGCCGGATTCGCAAATGATTTCGATGCGGCCTGAGCCCAGGCGGTGAGGGGGCTCAACATCGCCCGCTGGAATTCATGAAATTGATAGAGCATGTTTGCTCCGTTTTAAGCGGTTCGCATGGGGCTTCGCAAACACGCGTGAGGCGTTGCGGCGGGCCATTGTGGTTGTAGGCACATTATTGTCGGCCGACAGTCAGATCGATAATATCGAACAAGGCAAATTTGTGCAATGCAACAATATTCGCATTCAGTGTACGCAAATTGTCACTGCGTCATGCTAATGGCGATGCTGCTCCGCCGCTATCAGGGCTTGCCTGATCCTCAAGCTCCATCGCGCGGATGCCGTTATGCGCCGGATGGCCGGTCGCCTGCGCCATCTCCTGCTCGTGCTTCATCAGGTTCAGTCCGGTGTTCACGAGCGCCACGTGGGAGAACGCCTGCGGAAAATTGCCGACGAGACGTTTATCGACCGGGTCGTACTCCTCGGACAGCAGGCCGACGTCGTTGCACAGCGCGAGCAGCCGCTCGTACATCTCGGTTGCCTCCTGCACGCGTCCCTGCAGCGCAAGGTTATCCACCATCCAGAACGAACATGCAAGAAAGGTGCCTTCCCCCGGTGGCAAGCCGTCGTCGTATTCCGTGGTGCGGTAGCGCAGCACGAAGCCGCCGTGCATCAGGTCCCGCTCGATCGCCTCGACCGTGCCCTTGATGCGCGGATCCTGCGGCGGCAGGAAGGCGACCAGCGGCATCAGCAGCACGCTCGCGTCGAGCTGATCGCTGCCGTAGTACTGCGAGAACGCGTTGAGCTGCGGATTCCACGCCTTCTCGCAGACCTCGGCGTGGATCGTGTCACGCGTCGCGCGCCATTCGTCGAGGGGGCCGTCGAGCTTGAACATTTCGGCCGAGCGGATCGCGCGGTCGAACGCGACCCACGCCATCACCTTCGAGAACGTGAAATGCTCGGGGCCGCCGCGCGTCTCCCAGATGCCTTCGTCGGGTTCGCGCCAGATCGTGCTCAGGTGCTCGAGCAGCGCGCGCTGCACGCTCCACGCGGTGACGTCCGCCTGCAGGCCGCCGACGCGCGCCAGATGCAGCGCGTTCATCACCTCGCCGTAGACGTCGAGCTGACGCTGCCCGACCGCATTGTTGCCGATGCGCACCGGTTTCGCGCCCTCGTAGCCGGGCAGCCAGTCGATTTCGGATTCGGGCAGGCGCCGCTCGCCGCCGATGCCGTACATGATCTGCAACTGGTCCGGCGCGCCCGCCATCACGCGGCCGAGCCAGCTGCGCCAGGCGCGCGCTTCGTCGTAGTAGCCGCCGCGCATCATCGCGAGCAGCGTGATGGTCGCGTCGCGCAGCCAGCAGTAGCGGTAGTCCCAGTTGCGCGTGCCGCCGAGCCGCTCGGGCAGCGACGTGGTGGGCGCCGCGACGATGCCGCCGGTCGGCTCGTAGGCGAGCGCGCGCAGCGTGATCAACGAGCGGCGGATCGGCCCGGCCCAGCGTCCTTCTACGGTGCCGCGCGCCGCCCATTCGAGCCAGTGGTTCTCGGTGCGCGCGAGCGACGTGTGCGGATCGCGCGCGGGCGGAATGCGCAGATGCGACGCCGCGTACGCGAGCGAGAACGGCACGCGCTCGCCCTCGGTTACCGTGAATTCCGCGACGGTCTTCATGTCTTCGCCATGCAGTTCGACCGGCGTGCGCAGCACCGCGTTGTCGGGGCCGACGATCGCCTTGATGCCGCTGTCGTGCTTGAGCTTGTCGACCCACGGAATCGAGAAACCGTAGTCGAAGCGCAGCACGAGTTCCATCTTCATGCGCACGGTGCCGCGCTTGCCGACGACGATGCGGATCAGCTCCGACCAGCCGTTGCCGGGCGGCATGAAATCGATCAGCGTGACGGCGCCGTCGGGCGTTTCGAAGTCGGTTTCGAGGATCAGCGTTTCGCCGCGATAGCGCCGCGTGATGGTCGGCGCGCCGTGCTCGCCCTCGGTGGCGGGGGCGAGCAGCCAACGGCCGTTGTCGGGCGAGCCGAGCAGCGCGGCGAAGCAGGCGCCCGAGTCGAAACGCGGCCAGCAGAGCCAGTCGACGGAACCCTCGCGGGAGATGAGCGCGGCGGTATGGCCATCGCCGATGAGTGCGTAGTCTTCGATGTGTGCAGGCATGGAAAGCGTGTCGGAAAACGAGTCGTTATTACGGACGGCGACAGCAGCCGCGCTTCGAGTGGGTGTTCTTACCGGACCACGATCGGCAGTGTTTGGTTCACCGCACAGTGCGGTAAAACGCGGGTTGGAAAATTGTCAAATCCATGCATACAATCAAATTTCATGCCGATGTCCGGCGACCTGCCGGACTGCGAATCGGCCTTGCTCATGGCGGTTGCAGACGCCGTTTCCGAGGACGAAAGCCATGCTGAACCCTTCGAAATCCGATTGCATCACGATTCTCTCGGCCGCCAGCCAGCTTGCCGGCGACTCCATGTTGCCACTCGATCATGGCCGGCTCGGCCTGAGCCGCAACGGCATGCTGGCTGCCGCCTCCTTCCTGGTCGAGCGGGCCTGCTTCCGGCGCTATCAGCAGGATGCCGATCATTATGCGGTCGGCGCGCTGTCGTTGCAGGGGCGCCTGCGGCTCGAACAGCTGGCGAACGGTTGAGCGGTAGGGCCGAGCGTTCGTAGCGCAGGTTCCTGGCGTATCCGCGCCGGCCATCCGCCACATCCCTTCGTACCGCGCCTTCGCATTTCCTATCCGTATCTTCACGCCGCGTCGCGTCAGGTCGATCGTTCACGTGGCGCGGGCGGTCGCGCGCGTCCATCTTGCGCGCGATGCCCGCTTCCCGCATATATCACGGCGTGACATTTGCCGAGCTCTCACACGGGCGAGTGGCGCTGGCACCCAGCGAACCTTCCCTTCGTGCGAAACCACCTCGATACCGGACGCAAATCTCACGCCCGGCGTCGCGGCGCCTGTCGCTCACAGATGCGACGAGCCCACGCCGAAGATCCCGATGATGCCGATGATGATCAGGTAAAGCGCGACGATGTAGTTCAACAGGCGCGGCATGATCAGGATCAGGATGCCGGCGATCAGCGAAACGAGCGGGCCCAGGCTGAGAGTGACGTTCATGGAGACTCCGTGGTTGAGACGCGTGATGCGCGATTGAGAAAACGATTGAAAAACGTCCCGCCGCGCGGGACCCAAGCCGCTGGCGCAGACCGTGCCGCAGCGATGGATTCACTGCATGATCCGACCTGACGCTCTTATACTGACTTCGACAACAACAACGTGGAACGACGCTCGATTCGCGGCGCGGCAGACCAGACACCGTTACAACCGCTCGTACCCCGGCTCATACGCGAGCCCGTACCAGACAACCGATGTCGAGGAGGTCTCATGCTTCACAGTCGCCGTGCCGTCGGGCGTGTTGCCGTGCGCCCAGTTCCGACTTCCGTTTTTACTTCTGTTCTTGCCGGTGTTGCATTTCAGGGTTCCCGTCCGCGTGGCGCTGACCGCGCCGCTCCATCTGCCGCGGATTGCACGGCGGAAAGCACCGCCCGGCGCGCAACGCGGCCAGCGCCGTTGCGGGCCGCCCGTTCGATAATAAGGGGTTTCGCGCTCATGGTTTCGATTGTTGCTTCGCACGCGTATGCGCAAGATTCTGGCCCGGTCCCCGCGGACGGCGTCTATACGATGCTGGTCGGTACTTACACCAGCGGCAAGAGCGAGGGCATCTACGTCTTTCGCTTCGATACGAAGACGGGCGCGGCGACCCAGGTGTCGGTCGCGCAGACGGTCAATCCGTCGTTTCTGGTCGTGAGCCGCGACCGCCGCTTCGTCTATTCGGTCAACGAACTGCCCGGCGACAACGGCCCGGCCACGCAGCGCGGCGGCATCAGCGCGTTCGGCTTCGATGCCGCGCGCGGGCAGCTGACGTTTCTGAACAAGGTGTCGTCGGACGGCAATGATCCGTGCTATCTGAGCATCTCGGTGGACGGCAAGTATCTGCTGAGCGCGAACTATTCGGTCGCGCCCGATCCGGGCGGCAGTTTCGCGGTGTTTCCGCTGCAGGCGAACGGCCAGGTCGGCACCTCGGTGCAGACCGTGCATCACGAGGGCGGCGGTCCGGTGAAAGGGCGGCAGGACAACTCGCACGTGCATTCGACCGTGTTCTCGCCTGACGGCCGCTATCTGTTCGCGCAGGACCTCGGCGCCGACAAGCTGTACTCGTACCGCTACGCGCCGCAGAGCAGCGCCGGCGCGGGTCCATTCATCGCGACGGACTGGGGCTACACGCAGCAGAAGGCCGGCACGGGTCCGCGCCATCTGATCTTTGGCGCGGACGGCAAGCACGCGTATCTGACGAGCGAACTCGCGGCGACCGTCAGCACGTTCGACTACCACGACGGCAGGCTGAAACTCGTGCAGACGCTGCCATTGAGCGAGCCTGACTTCAAGGGGAAGGTGGGCGCGGCGGCAATCCATATGTCGCCGGACGGACGCTTCGTGTATGCGTCCAATCGCGGCGACGCGAACGAGATCGTGATCTTCTCGGTCGATCCCGCCACTGGACACCTGAAGCAGATCGGCCGGCAGTCGAGCCTCGGCAAATCGCCGCGCGAGTTCACCATCGATCCGACCGGCAACTGGCTGATCGTCGGCAATCAGCTGAGCGACACGGTCTATGTGTTCAAGCGCGATCCGCAGACGGGGCTGCTCGATCCGAATCCGAAGCAGCATTTCGACCTCGGCTCGCCGGTCGACTTCAAGCTGGTATCACCGTCGTGATGCGCGGCACGCGCGGGTAAATGAAAAACGGACAGCTCACATCCTGAGGCTGTCCGTTTTTTCTTCCGGATCATCGCCGACCCGGTTAGCGATTCACCGGGCGCTCATTCCGCCGGCCCCGGAGCCAGCACTTCGCGGCTGCCGTTGATGCTCATCGCCGACACGAGGCCGGCCGTCTCCATCTGCTCGACGAGCCGCGCCGCGCGGTTATAGCCGATGCGCAACTGCCGCTGCACCGACGAGATCGACGCGCGCCGCGTGCGTACGACGAACGCGACCGCTTCGTCGTACAGCGGATCGGCTTCCGCATCCGGCGCTTCGCCGAACAGGTCCTGGGCCGCGCCGCCATCGGCGGCCGGGCCGTCGAGAATGCCTTCCTCGTATTGTGGCTCGCCGAACTGCTTCAGATATTCGACGATCGCATGCACTTCCTCGTCGGCGACGAACGCGCCGTGCACGCGCTGCGGGTAGCCGGTGCCCGGCGGCAGGAACAGCATGTCGCCCTGACCGAGCAGCGACTCGGCGCCCATCTGGTCGAGAATCGTGCGCGAGTCGATCTTCGACGAGACCTGGAACGCGACGCGCGTCGGAATGTTCGCCTTGATGAGACCGGTGATGACGTCGACGGACGGCCGCTGCGTCGCGAGGATCAGGTGGATGCCGGCCGCACGCGCCTTCTGCGCGAGCCGCGCGATCAGCTCCTCGATCTTCTTGCCCGCGACCATCATCAGGTCGGCGAGTTCGTCGATGACGACGACGATCAGCGGCAGCGGCGCCAGCGGCTCGGGCGCATCGGGCGTCAGCGAGAACGGGTTGCCGAGCTTCTTGCCCTTCGCCTCGGTGTCGCGGATCTTCTGGTTGAAGCCGGCGAGATTGCGCACGCCGACGGCCGACATCAGCCGGTAGCGCTTTTCCATTTCGCCGACGCACCAGTTCAGCGCGTTGGCCGCGAGCTTCATGTCGGTGACGACCGGCGCGAGCAGATGCGGAATCCCTTCGTAAACCGAAAGTTCGAGCATCTTCGGGTCGATCATGATCAGGCGCACTTCCTCTGGCGTCGCCTTGAACAGCAGCGAGCAGATCATCGCGTTGATCGCGACCGATTTGCCCGAGCCGGTCGTGCCGGCCACCAGCATGTGCGGCGCCTTCGCGAGATCGGCGACGACGGGATGGCCGGTGATGTCCTTGCCCATCGCAAGCGTGAGTCGCGAGTGCGAGTTCTGGTAGACGCTCGCCTCGAGAATTTCCGAGAGGCGGATCGTTTGGCGCTTCGCGTTCGGCAGTTCGAGGCCCATGCAGGTCTTGCCCGGAATCGTTTCGACCACGCGGATCGACGTGAGACCGAGACCGCGCGACAGGTCCTTCATCAGACCGACGATCTGGCTGCCGCGCACGCCGAGCGCCGGTTCGACTTCGAAGCGTGTGATGACCGGACCCGCCGATGCGCCGACCACCGTCACCGGCACCTTGAATTCCTGCAGGCGCTGCTCGATCAGCAGGCCGGTTTCGCGGAGCTTTTCATCCGGGATCGGTTCGATGTCGGCATCGGCGGGGGCGAGCAGATCGAGCGTCGGCAGTTCGACCATCGATGCGGCCGGCGCATGGAACTCGAAGCCGTTGACCGGCGCGTGGCCGGGCAGCGGCGGGCGGGTGGCGGGCTCGGCAGTGGGTTGGTCGGCGGATTGGACCTGCGGTTGCGGTGTTAGCGCGGGCGAAGACGACGGAGCGGGCGACGGAGCGGGCGACGATTCGGCGGCCGGCGTGTTCGCGACAGGCGTTGCGCTTGCGCCGACCGAAGGCTCGATGCTGGTCGCCGGCGCGACGAAGCCCGGGAAACGGACTACGTTCGAGACGACGGCCGGTGCGGTTGCCGGCATAGCGAGGTTCGCCGCACTCGTCGAAGTCGACGACGGCGAGTCGTTTGCGGGGGTGTTCGCGGCCTCGTTCACAGCGGGCAGGGCAGGGGCGTGCGACGTCGCGGGCTCACCTGACTGCGCACTTTCGCTGGCGAGTTCCGAGACCGTCGCGCCGGACCACGGCGGCATGCTTGCGTTCGACGGCGCGGCGGCCTCCGTCTGCGGCGAGTCCGCTGACGCGGCCGCGCGTTGAGCCGCGGCGGGGCCGAGCTTGCTCTCCCAAGGCACGAGTGTCTTGTCGATGACGATTTCGGCTGCCGGAGCCAGCGCTTGCGGAGGCGTCGCGGTGTCGGCGGTGGCCGGTTCGACGGTTCGCGCGGATTCCTCCCTCTGCGATGCCGGGACGCTGGTGTTTGTCGCTGTCTGCGTCGAATCGTTTTGGACCGCCGGTGCGTCTTCTTGCGAAGCATCGTCCCGTAGGCTGGCTGCGAAGCGCTCGAATGGCGTCGCCGTCGGCGACTCATGTTGCGGCGCGCTTGCGGCGGGTTCGGTGGCGGCAGGCTCAGCCACAGCGGATGCCGATGGCTCGACAACCGCGGATTCGACAGCCGCAGCAGCCACGGCGGCCACCGACTCGATTGCAGTCGTCGTCTGCGGCGCAGCCGTAAGCGGCGCATGAATGACGGGCGGTTCGGTCGGCCATTGCGCAACCGCGTCGTTGCCGCCCTCGACCGACGTCTCGGACTCGGCCACCGCACGCTCAGCCGGCATCTCGACCGATGCGGTTTCTTGCTGCGACTGCGCCGGCGACACCATCCGCGCCGAACTCTCCACGCTCTGCGCCTGCGGCGCCGCAACCGTCTCGCCGTTTTCGACAGGTAGCACGTCCCGCTGCGCCGGTGGCACATCGAACGTCGTCGACGCACGCTCTGCATCGTCAATCTTCGCGCTATCGGCGCCACGGCTGCGCGCCAGGCTCACGCCGGCCATGTCGGTCCAGCGCGCGGCGTTTTCCGCGATGCTGCGCAGCGTTTCCTCGACGCTCGCGGGCGGCGCGACCGTCGACGCGTTCGTCATCGTTCGCGTGAAGTTCGGTGTAGGCCGGCTCACGGTCGACGGCGAGGTCACGCTATTGGCGCGCGAAGCGGCCGGGAACGGTTGACGCGGCGTTGCGCCGCGATTGAGCGGCGCGCTGCCGTCGGCCGGACGTGACAGCGACGACGGGCGGCTTGCGCGGCCCGCGGCATTCACCGATCCCGCTGTGATGCCGATACCGGCGCCCGAGGCGGCGGCGCGGCCCGCCATTGCCTGTGCCGCTCGCGCCGACACGCCGGCCGCGTTGGCGGCCGTCGCCGCCAACGCGGCACTGGAGCCGAACGACGCGGCCGCACGCTGATCTCCGACCGAGCGCCGCCCGACCTGCGCAGCACCATCACGAGCCGACATGCCCGATGCGGCCGATGCACCCGCCGCACCCAGCGATGCCGCCGCCGTCGCCGCGCGCGGCTCCGTCGTGCGCAGCCAGCCGGCCGGCGCGACCGGCTCGGTCGGCACGAATGGTGCGGCGGATCTGTCCGCAGCCTTGTCCGCATGCAGCGCCTGGGTTGCCGTCGACGTTGCCGGGCGCGGCGACGCGCCCGACCCCGTGCGTAGCACCGGCTCGGTCTGCTTGACCGGCCCGCGCGCCGCGTCGGCGGCCGCATCGGCTCGCCAGCTTGCGCCGGCGCCACGGGCGGAAGCGTCCTTGCTACCCGCGATGCCAGCCGCCGCGGTGCCGGCAGCAGCGGCGGAGCCCGCGCCGCGCCCGCTCGCGGGCGGACGCCACACCGTCGGCCGCGCGTAGCGACCCTTGTTATTGCGCGGCGCCATCGTGTTGGTAGCAGGCGACACATGCGACGGCGCGCCGTCGTCGACGCTGCGGTGGCGGCGCGCATCCTCGTCGCGCTTCGCGAGTCCCCGCGATAGACCGAGGCCGAACGCGCCGTCGGCCCAAACGGCGACGTCGCTCCAGCGGAAGTCGACGAGCCACGGCAGGCTGATCACGAGCAGCGCGAGCGCCGCGAGCGGCGTGCCGACATGGCCGAGCAGATGTCCAAGCCCCGCGGCGAGCGCATGACCGAAACCATTGATGCCGGCAATGCCGATCAGCGAGCCCTCGAGCGTGCAACTCGCGATCAGCACGCAGACGAAGCCGAGCCACAGCCGGATCGTGCCGGGGCCGCGCAGACCCGCGCCGCCCGGCAGCATCGACTTCGCGAGGCGCCACAAAAGAGGAATGAACCAGACGGCCGACCCGCCGAACCAGCCGAAAACTACCGTGTGCATACCAGACATCTACGAATGACGGAGCGCGCGAGAAGCGCAATCCGTCGAGTTTAAACGGCGCAGCGCGCGGCTTCGAAGGCCGGCGCGAATCCCGAACGCGGCGCAAACTCGCATCACTTGTCGCTGCGATCGAACATCAGGGTGTCGCCGTTGTCGAGGATCAGCTGCATCTGCTGCGGCGCTCGCATCTGCACGCCGGTGCGATCGATCCGCTCGAGCGCATCGAGGAACGGCTTCTCGATGTCGCCGCCCGGCGAGGCGCACGCCATGCGTGTGCCGGCGAGGGAACCGAAGCTCAGCTTGCCGTCCTTCAGCATGTACGATCCCATGAAGCGGTTGCAGCCGGAAAAGCCGCTCGCGTGACGCCGGCCGCCTTCGGTCGACAACGTCAGCGTGAGCGGTTTCTGATCCTTCGACGGCACCGCGCGCGCCGTGCCGTCGGCGTTCTTCCACGAGCTCAGCACCCAGCTGGTGTCGTCGAGCAGTTGCGCAGCGGCGGGATTGAACGGATCAGGCGGCGGCGCCGACGAGTCCGGATGCTTCGGGATGGCGCACGCACCGAGCAGCGCGGCGATGCTCAACGCGGCGACGGCCGTGCGCAGGCACGGAATGATGCGCGCAAGAGGTCGCGGGCGGGAGCGGATGAGCATGGCGTCGTTCCTGTTCAAACTGGCGAAGGCGTAAGGGTAACGTACTAAGCTTGTCGTGCGCGAGCGATGCTCGCGGTGACGTGATCGCGGCTGCGAACGTCACCGCGGCGGCACGGTTCCGCTCGACCGCCACGGCCTCGCGAGCGCACCCAAAGCGCACCCTGAGCGGCACCCTGAGCGCCGCGCGGCAAGGGGCCCGCATGTTAACATCGCGGTCTATCCAATCCCACCCTCATCCCGACTTTTATCTGGAGTTCCCATGCAGATCGGCCAACGGATCGGCACGCCCCTTTCTGAATCCGCGACGCGCGTGATGCTGCTCGGCGCCGGCGAGCTCGGCAAGGAAGTGATCATCGCGCTGCAACGGCTGGGCGTCGAAGTGATCGCCGTCGACCGTTACCCGAACGCGCCGGGCCATCAGGTCGCGCATCGCGCGCATGTGATCGACATGACCGACCGCGCCGCGCTGCGCGCGCTGGTCGAGCAGGAGCGCCCGCATCTGATCGTCCCGGAAATCGAGGCGATTGCCACCGACGAACTCGCCGCGATCGAAACCGAGGCGCTCGCCGAGGTGATCCCGACCGCGCGTGCCACCCAACTGACGATGAACCGCGAAGGCATCCGCCGCCTCGCTGCGGAGGAGCTTGGCCTCGCGACCTCGCCGTACGCATTCGCCGATTCGCTCGACGAACTGCGCGCGGGCATCGCGAAGGTCGGCTATCCGTGCGTCGTGAAACCGGTGATGTCGTCGTCGGGCAAGGGGCAGTCGGTGCTGCGCAGCGACGCCGACGTCGAACCCGCCTGGCAGTACGCGATGGCGGGCGGCCGCGTGAATTTCGGGCGCGTGATCGTCGAGGGTTTCATCGACTTCGAATACGAAATCACGCAGCTCACCGTGCGCGCGATCGACCCGGCGAGCGGCGCGGTCGGCACGTATTTCTGCGATCCGATCGGCCACGTGCAGGTCGCGGGCGACTATGTCGAATCGTGGCAGCCGCAGCCGATGAGCCCGCTCGCGCTCGAGCGTTCGCGCGAGATCGCGCACAAGGTGACGGCGGCGCTCGGCGGCCGCGGCCTGTTTGGCGTGGAACTTTTCGTGCGCGGCGACGACGTATGGTTTTCGGAAGTCAGCCCGCGTCCGCACGACACGGGGCTCGTCACGCTGTGCTCGCAGCGCTTCTCGGAGTTCGAGCTGCATGCGCGCGCGATCCTCGGCCTGCCGGTCGATACGTCGCTGCGTGCGGCGGGCGCGTCGGCGGTGATCTACGGCGGTCGCGACGAGGCCGGCATCGCGTTCGAAGGCGTCGCGGCCGCACTTGCGGTGCCCAATGCGGATCTGCGCCTGTTCGGAAAGCCGGAAAGCTTCGTCAAACGTCGCATGGGCGTCGCGCTCGCGACCGGCGAGAACATCGAGCAAGCGCGCTCGCGTGCCAGGCAGGCGGCGGCCGCGGTGCGGCCGGTGTCGGCGAAGTAACGGGCAGGCGGCGAGGCGCGGTGCAAAAGTGTGCGGGACGCCCACGAAAGAGCCCACCGCATTCGTTTCCGGCTTATCGAAGCAAAGAGATCGGAGTAGAGGATCGTATGGCGCTTGAATCTCGCAACAATCCATGGCGCGGCGCGCTTCGCCGGGTCGGCGCACTCGGCGTGGCGTTCGCGTTGTGCGCCGGCATCAGCGGCTGCGGGCTCGCGGCCGCGCCGTGCCGGATCGCTTCGGCGGGACTGAAGATCGTGCCGGTGGTCGGCCACGTCGCCGCTGCGCCGACCGATGCGTGTGCCGGCGTGATCGATCCTTGAAGCGTCGTCTAGCTGTCCGTGAATCGCCCATGAGCTGCCTGTGACTCGGCCGTGGCTCGGCTGTGACCGGCGTCGCGGCCGGTGTTGCCTTCCCTGCCTGACCCCCGCAACAATCGAGGTGTTCGATGAAGACATGGCGTGTTGCAATCCTCACGACAGCAGCATGGACGGTGGCCTGGCTGGCGGCATCTTCCGGCGGCGCATCGGCCGCGCCATTGCAGTTCAAGCACTTCGAGGGCAAGAACCACCAGACGCGCAAATACACCTGCGCGACCGGCAAGATCCTGCAAGTCACCTACTGGACCGCGCGGAACGGCCAGAGCTTCGCCGTGCTGCCGGTGAAAGGCGCGTCGATGCTGTTCGTCAACACGATCTCGGCGTCCGGTGCGAAGTACCAGGCCGGCAGCTATACGTGGTGGACCAAGGGTCCGCGCGCCAACCTGTACGACCTGACGAGCGGCGAGAACGCGCCGCCGATTCTCTCCGACTGCGTGACCGCGATTCGCTGATTTGCTGATCGGCGGACACGAGCACCGCATGCGGCGGCTTCATCCCCGACCGCCGCCTGCTTTTTCTCGCGCCTGGCTTCCTGTCCCCCGCGCGGCTTCGTCCGCTCGCGCGCATCGTTTCCGTTCGAGTAGTAAGCTGTCCGGCATGGCGTTCGCCATGCCGTTTGCCATGCCGCGCGCGCGGAGCGGTGTTTCGCGCGCAGCCGTCGTTGTCGTCTTCGATTGTCCGTTCCCCGAGTCATCAAGCGAGACCCTCAATGAAAGCATCGGACCTGTTCGTCAAATCGCTGGAAGCCGAAGGTGTCGAGTATGTGTTTGGCATCCCCGGTGAAGAAAATCTCGATCTGCTGGAGTCGCTGCGCCGCTCGAAAATCCGTCTGATCCTCACGCGCCACGAGCAGGCGGCCGGCTTCATGGCCGCCACCTACGGGCGGCTCACCGGCCGCACGGGAGTATGTCTGGCGACGCTCGGCCCCGGCGCGACCAACTTCGTGACCGCGGCCGCCTACGCGCAGCTGGGCGGCATGCCGATGCTGATGGTCACGGGCCAGAAGCCGATCAAGTCGAGCAAGCAGGGGCACTTCCAGATCGTCGACGTGGTGCGGATGATGGAGCCGCTCACCAAGTACACACGGCAGATCGTGTCGATTGGCAACATTCCGGCGACGGTGCGCGAGGCGGTGCGCCGCGCCGAAGAGGAGCGGCCCGGCGCCACGCACCTCGAACTGCCCGAGGACGTCGCGCACGAAGAGGGCGACGGCAAGCCGATTCCGAAGAGCTACAGCCGCCGTCCGGTCGCCGAGGAAAAGGCGGTCGCGCGCGCGGTCGAGGCGATCACCGCCGCGAAGCATCCGCTGCTGATGATCGGCGCGGGCGGCAACCGCAAAACCACCACGAAGATGCTGCGCGAGTTCGTCGACCAGATCGGCATTCCGTTTTTCACCACGCAGATGGGCAAGGGCGTGATCGACGAATCGCATCCGATGTGGCTCGGCAACGCGACGCTGTCCGACGGCGACTTCGTGCACCGCGCGATCGAGCTCGCGGACTGCATCATCAACGTCGGTCACGACGTGATCGAAAAGCCGCCGTTTTTCATGCGCAGCGGCGAGGCAGGCGAGAAGACCGTGATCCACGTGAACTTCCTCGGCGCCGAAGTCGATCCGGTGTATTTCCCGCAGATCGAAGTGGTCGGCGATATCGCCAACGCGGTGTGGCAGCTCAAGGAGAGCCTGAAGACGCGTCAGGAGCATTGGGACTTCACGCGCTTCAAGGAGATCAAGGAGCACTTCGAGGCGCATCTGGTGAAGGGCCAGCACGACGATCGCTTCCCGATGTACCCGGTGCGGATCGTCAACGACGTGTACGAGACCACGCCGGTCGACGGCATCGTGTGTCTGGATAACGGCATGTACAAGATCTGGTTCGCGCGCTACTACCGCGCGCACGAGCCGAATTCGCTGCTGCTCGACAACGCGCTGGCGTCGATGGGCGCGGGGCTGCCGTCGGCGATCGCGAGCAAGATCGTGCATCCGGAGCGCAAGGTGATCGCCGTGTGCGGCGACGGCGGCTTCATGATGAACTCGCAGGAGCTCGAAACGGCGGTGCGGCTGAAGCTCGATCTGGTGATCCTGATTCTGCGCGACGACGCGTTCGGCATGATCCGCTGGAAGCAGGAGAACATGAACTTCCCGGACTACGGCATGACGCTTGCGAACCCGGATTTCGTCGCCTATGCGCAGAGTTATGGCGCGCAGGGGCATAGGATCGAGGCGGCCGAGCAGTTCGCGCCGCTGTTGCGCGAGTGCTTCGCGACGCCGGGCGTGCACGTGATCGACGTGCCGATCGACTATTCGGACAACGAGCGCGTGCTCAATCGCGAGATCAAGCGGCTGTCCGCGCGGCTTTGAGCCTCTGCATCGAATCTAGGAGAACGCGACATGTTGCAGAAAACCTATCCGTACTACCTCGCCAACGAGCCGGTGGCCGCCAACACCGATCTCGAAGTCACCGACAAATTCAGCGGCGAAGTCGCCACGCGCGTCGCCATGGCCGACGCGGCCGCGATCGACAGGGCGATCGGCCAGGCGGTCGATGCGATGCCCGCCATGCGCGCCTACCCGCCGTTCAAACGCCAGGCGGTGCTCGAACATTGCGTCAAGCGCTTTCGCGAGCGCTACGACGAACTCGCGCTCGCGCTGTGCATCGAGGCGGGCAAGCCGATCAACGATTCGAAGGGCGAAGTCACGCGCCTGATCGATACGTTCAAGGTCGCCGCGGAGGAGAGCGTGCGGATCGACGGCGAGATCATCAATCTGCAGATTTCGCCGCGCGCGAACGGGTATCACGGCTATGTGAAGCGCGTGCCGATTGGGCCGTGCTCGTTCATCTCGCCGTTCAATTTTCCGTTGAACCTGACCGCCCACAAGGTCGCGCCGGCGATCGCGGCCGGCGTGCCGTTCGTGCTGAAACCGGCGAGCCGCACACCGGTCGGTGCGCTGATCATGGGCGAAATTCTCGCGGAAACCGATCTGCCGAAGGGCGCGTTCTCGATTTTGCCCGCGCATCGCGACGGCGCCGACCTGTTCACGACCGACGAGCGCTTCAAGCTGCTGTCGTTCACCGGGTCGCCCGCGGTCGGCTGGGAGTTGAAGCGCAAAGCCGGCAAGAAGAAGGTGATTCTGGAGCTGGGCGGCAACGCGGCGGCGATCGTCGACGCTGACCAGGGCGGCAAGCTCGACTACGTGGTCGACCGGCTCGCGTTCGGCGCGTTCTATCAGTCGGGGCAGAGCTGCATCGGCGTGCAGCGGATTCTCGCGCACACGAGCGTCTACGACGCGCTGCGCGAGAAGCTGATCGCGAAGACGAAGTCGCTCGTGATGGGCGATCCGAAGAACGAAAAGACCTTCGTCGGGCCGATGATCTCCGAATCGGAAGCGAAGCGGCTCGCTGGCTGGATGGAGGGGGCGGTGCAGGCGGGTGCGCAGATCGTCGCGGGCGGCAAGGTCGACGGCGCGATGTTCGAGGCGACGCTGCTGGAAGGCGTGAAGCGCGACACCGATCTGTATCGCAAGGAGGCGTTCGGACCGGTTGCGATACTCGAGCGCTTCGACGATTTCGAGGCGGCGCTCGCGCAGGTCAACGACAGCGACTTCGGCCTGCAGGCCGGCGTGTTCACCGATTCGCTCGCGCATGCGCATCGCGCGTGGGATGCGCTCGAAGTGGGCGGCGTCGTGATCAACGACGTGCCGTCGTTCCGCGTCGACAACATGCCGTATGGCGGCGTCAAGGATTCGGGGCTCGGGCGCGAGGGCGTGCGCTACGCGATCGAGGACATGACCGAGATGCGGCTGATGGTGATGCGCGAGACGTGGTGAGGGGCGATCTGACGTGAGCGGGGGCGGGCGACCGTTCGCAATGGGGCCAGTGCGGGCGCGGGGACGGCTGACGAACGCCGCGCGCCGCCCGCCGAAGTGCCCGGCTGTCACGCCACTGTCGTCTGTGCGCACTACGCTGCGACCGAAGCAACGGCCGCGAGCCGCCGGCCAGCCAGCCGTCACGAGCGTTTTTGCTGAAGTGCTACAATGCTCGGCTTTCGGCGGATGCTTCCGCCAGCCGGAGCCGGCCGCATTATCCGAACTCAGACGGGTCTCGCGCGGAACGACGTGGCTCCGCCTTCATCCTGATGCCCTCAGCGGTCCCGACCGCTGCCGCGCGCATCGCGCCACGCGCCTTTTTAGCGAAAGCCACCATGTCCGACACAGCCGTCACGCCAAGCACCGAGACTTTTGATCAATTCGGCCTCGCGCCCGACATCCTGAAGGCCATCAAGGAATCGGGCTACACGTCGCCCACGCCGATCCAGGCGCAGGCGATCCCGGTCGTGCTGGCGGGCCGTGACGTGATGGGCGCCGCGCAGACCGGCACCGGCAAGACCGCGAGCTTCTCGCTGCCGATCATCCAGCGCCTGCTGCCGCAGGCCAGCACGAGCGCGTCGCCGGCGCGCCATCCGGTCCGCGCGCTGATCCTCACGCCGACCCGCGAACTGGCCGACCAGGTCGCCGCGAACGTGCAGGCCTACGCGAAGCACACGGCGCTACGCAGCGCGGTCGTGTTCGGTGGCGTCGACATGAATCCGCAGTCCGAGCAGCTGCGCCGCGGCGTCGAAATCCTGATCGCGACGCCGGGCCGTCTGCTCGATCACGTGCAGCAGAAAACCGCGAACCTGGGCCAGGTGCAGATGCTCGTGCTCGACGAAGCCGACCGCATGCTCGATATGGGCTTCCTGCCCGACCTGCAGCGCATCCTGAACCTGCTGCCGAAAGAGCGCCAGACGCTGCTCTTTTCCGCGACGTTCTCGGGCGAAATCAAGAAGCTCGCCGCGACGTATCTGCGCAACCCGCAGACCATCGAAGTGGCGCGCAGCAACTCGACCGCGACCAATGTCACGCAGATCGTCTACGAAGTCGCCGAGGGCGACAAGACCGGCGCGGTTGTGCAGCTGATCCGCGAGCGTGGCCTGAAGCAGGTGCTCGTGTTCTGCAACAGCAAGATCGGCGCGAGCCGGCTCGCGCGCAGTCTCGAACGCGACGGCGTGGTCGCGACCGCGATTCACGGCGACCGCACGCAGAGCGAGCGCATGCAGGCGCTCGATGCGTTCAAGCGCGGCGAAGTCGAGGCGCTCGTCGCGACGGATGTCGCCGCGCGCGGTCTCGACATCGTTGAACTGCCGACCGTGATCAACTTCGACCTGCCGTTCAACGCCGAAGACTACGTGCACCGGATCGGCCGCACGGGCCGCGCGGGCGCATCGGGCGACGCGCTGTCGCTGTGCAGCCCGAACGAGCGCAAGCAACTGGCCGACATCGAGAAGCTGATCAAGCGTCCGCTCGACTTGCAGCGCCTGACCGTCGATGCGCCGGTGCGCCATCATCACGAGGACCGTCCGCCGCGCCGCGATCGCAGCGAATCGCGCGACGAGCGCGGCCGCCGTCGCACGGGCGGGGCGTCGGGTTCGTATGACCGTGCGCATCATCATCGCGCGCAGCCGGTCGACGATTTCTTCCTGAAGCCGTACGAGCCGTCGCCGGCATCGGTGCTCAAGATCGAGGAGACGGCCGCGTCGAACTCCGCGCCGCAAAAGACGGCGCCGAAGCGGCAACTGGCCGCGTTGCTCGGTGGCTTCGGAATGCCGAGGAAGACGCCTTCGTCGTCGTAAGACGGGCTGTCGGGTTCAGAGCTCGGGGTGCAACGCCTCGAGCGTAAAAACGGTGGGGCCGCGCGGTTCGAAGTCTCGGAAAACGCAGCAGGCTTCACGCGTGCGCATCATCGGGATGCGCGAATGTTCATCCGTTTTGCCCAGGCCGCGGTCGCGGCGCTGTAGAACTGCTCCAGCGTCGTGGGCGGCTCGCTTCCCAACTTCAGTCCCAGATGCCGTGCCGCCGCGCCTAGTGCTTCGAGCGGCTTGTCGCTATCGAGCGCGGTCGCGCCGTTCTGCTTGCTGAGTTTCTCGCCGTGCTCGTTCGTGACGACCGGCACATGCAGATACTCGGGCGTTGCCACACCCAGACAACGCTGCAGATGAATCTGCCGCGCCGTCGAATCCATCAGATCCGCGCCGCGCACGATGTGCGTGATGCCCGCGTCCGCATCGTCCACCACCACCGCCAGCTGATATGCCCACTGATCGTCCGCGCGGCGCAGCACGAAATCGCCGACCTCGGTCGCGAGATTTTGCGTCTGCGGACCCTGCCAGCGGTCGTCGAACGTGATCACGGCGGGCTCGCCGTCGGGCACGCGCAGGCGCCACGCGCGCGCCGGCTTGCCATGCAGACCCGTGCGGCAAGTGCCGGGGTAGGCGAGTGTGGTGTTGCGCGCGTGCGCGTGCAGCAGCGAATCGGCGATTTCCTTGCGCGTACAGCCGCACGGATAGACGAGACCGGCCGATTTCAACTGCTCCAGCGCGTGCTGATAGCGCGCCGTGCGCTGGCTTTGCCAGACTGGCGTTTCGTCCGCGCGCATGCCGAAGCGTTCGAGGGTCGCGAGGATGTCCTCGGCGGCGCCGGGCATCGTGCGCGGTCCGTCGATATCTTCGACGCGCACGAGCCACGCGCCTCGCTGCGCGCGCGCGTCGAGCCAGCTCGCGAGCGCGCTGACCAGCGAGCCGAAATGCAGCGGGCCGGTCGGCGACGGCGCGAAGCGTCCGCGATAGGTCATGGTTTGGGGACGACAGGCGAGGCGCCCGCGTCGCGGGGCACCCCGGCTGTCATTACGCGGCGCACGCGGCCTTGCTGTCCGGATGGCACGCCGGACAGGTCTTGCCCGCGACGTACATCGGCGATTGCTGTTGCTCGGGCGTGACCACCGCGCGGCAGCCGAAGCATTGCGCGGTCGCGGTCGGTTCGAGTTGCGGATTCAGCGCGGTGCGGTAGTCGAACACGAAGCAGTCGCCGTGATAATGCGCGCCGCCCACTTCCTCGAAGTATTTGAGGATGCCGCCTTCGAGCTGGTACACGTTCTCGATGCCGACCTCCTTCATATGGATCGCGGCCTTCTCGCAGCGGATGCCGCCCGTGCAGAACGACACCACCGTCTTGTCTTGGAGATCGGCACGGTTGTTCTCGATTACCTCGGGGAATTCGCTGAACTTCGTGATCCGATAGTCGAGCGCGTTGTCGAACGTGCCGACGTCGACTTCGAACGCGTTGCGCGTGTCGAGCATCACGACCGGACGGCCTTCGTCGTCGTGACCGCGGTCGAGCCAGGTCTTCAGCGTCGGCGCGTCGACGAACGGTGCGCGGCCGAGCTCGGGGCGGATCGCCGGCTTTTTCATCGTGATGATTTCGCGCTTGAGCTTGACCAGCATGCGCGTGAAGGGCTGCTTGTCCGACAGGCTTTCCTTGAACTGCAGATTCGCGAACTTGCCTTCGAACAGCGCGTCGTGGCGAATGTAGTCGATGAATGCGTCGGTGCTCTCGCGCGTGCCGGCGATGAACAGGTTGATGCCTTCCGGCGCGAGCAGGATGGTGCCGCGCAGGCCGAGCGCATTGCAGCGTTCGGTGACGAACGGGCGCCAGGCGGCGGTGTCTTCGATGGTCGCGAATTGATACGCGGCGAGATTGACGATACTCATGTGTGTTCTGCGGTAAAGATGGCCGGCGTGGCGAGGGGCGGCGGGATGTGCCGCCGCTGTTGCGCCCCGTATGAGACCCGGGGTTTGCCGCGCGGGTTCGCGCGCGTTTGCCGCGCGTTTGCCGGTTAAATAGCCACGTCGAGAGAGGCGAAACCGCTATTATCCCTCAACCCGGCATTTTCCCCGACCTGGCCGAATGGCTAACGAGTTGCGCTAGCGCAAACAGCGCTCGCTCCGACCTCGTCCTGGCCGGATGGCCAACGCGCCGTTTTGACCTGAAATCCGCAGAAGGGTGGAGTTACAATGTCGCCCATGTCAGATCCCCGCTTCGTTCATCTCCGCGTTCACTCCGAATTCTCGATTGCCGACGGCATCGTGCGTCTCGACGACATCGTCGCGGCGGCGGCCAAAGACGGTCAGGGCGCGCTAGCGCTTACCGACCTCGGCAACGCGTTCGGCCTCGTCCGTTTCTACCAGGAAGCGCGTGGCAAAGGGATCAAACCCATTGCCGGCTGCGACGTCTGGATCACCAATCCTGACGACCGCGACAAGCCTTCCCGCCTGCTGCTGCTGGTCAAGGACCGCCGCGGTTACCTGAACCTCTGCGAATTGCTCAGCAAGGCCTCGCTGACGAACCAGTATCGCGGCCGCGCGGAAATCGAAGCCGGCTGGCTCGAATCCGGTCTGGGCGAAGGGCTGCTCGCGCTGTCGGGCGCGCAGCAGGGCGACATCGGTCTCGCGCTGGCGGCCGGCAACGAAGAGGCGGCGAAGCGCCACGCGCAGCATTGGGCGAAGGTGTTCCCAGGCGGCTTCTATATCGAGCTGCAGCGCTACGGCCAGCCTGGCGGCGAGCAGTACGTGCAGCAGGCGGTCGCGCTCGCGGCATCGCTGAAACTGCCGGTCGTCGCGACGCACCCGATGCAGTTCATGACGCCGGACGACTTCACCGCGCACGAAGCGCGCGTGTGTATTTCCGAAGGCGACATTCTCGCGAATCCGCGTCGCCAGAAGCGCTTCACGGCCGAGCAGTATTTCCGCACGCAACAGGAAATGGCCACGCTGTTCGCGGACATTCCTTCGGCGCTGGCGAACACGGTGCAGATCGCCAAGCGCTGCAATCTGACGCTCGAACTCGGCAAGCCGAAGCTGCCGCTCTTTCCGACGCCCGACGGCATGTCGCTCGACGACTACCTGGTGCAGCTGTCGAAAGAGGGCCTCGAAAAGCGGCTCGAACAGTTGTATCCGGACGAGGCCGAGCGCGACTCGCAACGCCCGACGTACTACCAGCGCCTCGAATTCGAATGCGGCACGATCATCAAGATGGGCTTTCCGGGCTACTTCCTGATCGTCGCGGACTTCATCAACTGGGCCAAGAACAACGGCGTGCCGGTCGGGCCGGGCCGGGGGTCGGGCGCGGGTTCGCTGGTCGCCTATGCGCTCGGCGTGACCGATCTCGATCCGCTGCGCTACAACCTGCTGTTCGAGCGTTTCCTGAATCCGGAACGCGTGTCGATGCCCGACTTCGATATCGACTTCTGCCAGCACGGCCGCGATCGCGTGATCCAGTACGTGAAGGAGAAATACGGCGCGAACGCGGTGTCGCAGATCGCGACGTTCGGCACGATGGCGGCGAAGGCGGCGGTGCGCGACATCGGCCGCGTGCTCGATCTCGGCTACATGTTCACGGACGGCATCGCGAAGTTGATCCCGTTCAAGCCGGGCAAGCACGTGACGATCGCCGACGCGATGAAGGAAGAGCCGCTGTTGCAGGAGCGCTTCGACAACGAAGACGAAGTGCACCAACTGCTCGAACTCGCGCAGCGCGTCGAAGGCTTGACGCGTAACGTCGGCATGCACGCGGGCGGCGTGCTGATCGCGCCGGGCAAGCTGACCGATTTCTGCCCCTTGTACACGCAGGGCGACGAAAGCGGCGTCGTCAGCCAGTACGACAAGGACGACGTCGAAGCAGTCGGCCTCGTGAAGTTCGACTTTCTGGGCCTGACCACGCTGACCATTCTGGATTGGGCCGAGCGCTACATCCGCCGCCTCGATCCGTCGAAGCAGGACTGGTCGCTCGCCCAGGTGCCGCTCGACGATCCGGCGTCGTTCTCGATCCTGAAGAAAGCGAATACGGTCGCCGTGTTCCAGCTGGAAAGCCGCGGCATGCAGGGCATGCTGAAGGACGCGCAGCCCGACCGCTTCGAAGACATCATCGCTCTCGTCGCGTTGTACCGCCCGGGTCCGATGGACCTGATCCCGAGCTTCTGTGCGCGTAAGCACGGCCGCGAGGTGGTGGAATATCCGGACCCGCGCGTCGAACCTGTTCTGAAAGAGACCTACGGCATCATGGTCTACCAGGAGCAGGTGATGCAGATGGCGCAGATCATCGGCGGCTACTCGCTGGGCGGTGCCGACCTGCTGCGTCGCGCGATGGGTAAGAAAAAGCCCGAGGAAATGGCCAAGCACCGCGAAATTTTCGCGGAAGGCGCGGCCACCAACGGCCTCACGCGCGAGAAGTCCGACGAAATTTTCGACCTGATGGAGAAGTTCGCGGGCTACGGCTTCAACAAGTCGCACGCGGCCGCCTACGCGCTGCTTGCGTACTACACCGCGTGGCTGAAGGCGCACCATCCGGCCGAATTCATGGCGGCCAACATGTCGCTCGCGATGGACGACACGGACAAGGTCAAGATCCTGTTCGAAGACTGCCTCGCGAACAGGATGGCCGTGCTGCCGCCGGACGTGAACCTGTCCGCGTATCGCTTCGAGCCGGTCGCCGAAGCCGACGGCAAGCGCTCGCGCACGATCCGCTACGGTCTCGGCGCGATCAAGGGCAGCGGCCAGAACGCGATCGAAGAAATCCTGCGCGCACGCGAGGAAGGCCGCTTCATCGACATCTTCGATTTCTGCAACCGCGTCGATCGGCGCATCGTCAATCGTCGCACGATCGAGGCGCTGATTCGCGCCGGCGCGTTCGACACGCTGCATCTGAACCGCGCGCAGCTGATCGCGTCGGTGTCGCTCGCGATGGAAGCGGCCGAGCAGGCGGCGGCCAATGCGCTGCAGGCCGGCCTGTTCGACATGGGCGACGCGCCGTCGCAAGGCCACGAACTCGTCGACGAACCGGAGTGGCCGGAAAAGCGCAAGCTGCAGGAAGAGAAAGCCGCGCTCGGTTTCTACCTGTCGGGCCATCTGTTCGATGCATACAAGGACGAAGTGCGTCGCTTCGTGCGCCAGAAGATCGGCGAGCTGAAGGAAGGGCGCGACAAGCTGGTCGCGGGCGTGATCGTGTCGCTGCGCACGCAGATGACCCAGCGCGGCAAGATGCTGATCGCGCTGCTCGACGACGGCACCGGCCAGTGCGAAGTGACGGTGTTCAACGAGGTCTTCGAAGAGCACAAGCAGTTGTTCAAGGAAGACGAGCTGCTGGTCGTGCAGGGCCAGGCGCGCAACGACGCGTTCACGGGCGGCATCCGCTTCACGGTCGAAACGGTGATGGATCTCGGCCGCGCGCGCTGCCGTTACGCGGATTCGCTGAAGGTGCAGATGAACGGCAACGCGGACGCGCAGGCATTGCGCCGGGTGCTCGAAGCGCACACCGCCGGCAAGGACGAGCCGTCCGCCACAGCCGCGCCGGCGGCCGCGCCGCGCGGCAATGGCGGTGGGCGTGGCGGCTTCGGCGGCGACGGCGGCCGTCAGCGTCAAGCGGTGCAGATTCCGAACGGGCTCGCGGTGCAGGTCGTTTATCGCAGCGAGCATGCGCAAGGCGAAATGCGTCTGGGCGACGCGTGGCGCGTGAAGCCGACCGATGAACTGCTCGCCGCGCTGCGCGGCGAGTTTGCGGGAAGCTCGATCGAAATCGTGTATTGAGCGAGGTCCGCGGTATGGATGGGCCGGTGCCGCGTGTACCGGCTAGCCCTAGCGCCCGCCCGTTTTTTCCAGGCGCGCCAGCTTCAGAAACCGGTAGTACACCGTCTCCGCATTGAACAGCGCGATCATCAGCCCGGTGCGGCCATCCAGAAAACCGCGCCGCAGCAGATAAGTCCGCACGAACGCCCACAGGCCGCGCCCGAGCGCGAGTCGAATGCTGCCTTTCTGCCCGGCCTCGTAACGCTGCCGCGCGCCGGCCGTCGAATACGCGTCGAGCTTGCGCAGCACACCCTCGTAGTCCTCGTACGAGTAGTGCATCAGCTTGCCGCTCAGGCGTTGCGCGGGCGTGTCGAACACGAGGCGCTCGTGCACGAGGTCGTCGGAGAAGCGCGCGGTGCCGCGTTTGAAGAGGCGCGGAATCCAGTCCGGATACCAGCCGCTGTGATGGACCCAGTGGCCGCAGAAACTCGACAGACGGTCCACCGCATAGACGTCGGCGGCGGGCGCGGCGAGCGTCGCGCGAATCGATGCGGCAAGTTCCGGTGTGACGATTTCGTCGGCGTCGAGCGACAGGATCCAGCTTGTCGTCAGGGCATCGACCGCGCGGTTCTTTTGCGGGCCGAAGCCCGGCCAGTCCGTCTGTTCGATGACACGCGCGCCGTTCGCGCGAGCGATGTCGGCGGTGCCGTCGGTGCTGCCGCCGTCGATCACGACGATCTGGTCGGCAAAGGCCACGGCCTGCAGGCATTCGGCCAGCCGCGCCGCCGCGTTCCGGGTGATGATGGCAACGCCAAGAGTGGTTTCTTGCATACCTGAGTTGCGTGGAGGACGAAGTGACGGAGCGGGTCGCGACCCGGCAATCGAGCAGCGAGTATACACATCTCATCCGGCCCCACACCACGGCGCCGATCCGTCAGGTGTTGCGCGCATGCCGTCGCGCGCCGAGCGCCGGCTGTCATCTGCAACCGATTACAATGCTCTTTTTTGATATTTCACGCGGCCGGCCAATCATGCGCCGCGTGCTCGCCGTTCCGCATTTCCAGAGGATTCCTTGAGCGCGAAGCCAACGTTAAGCAAACCCATGGGTTCAGGCGATGCGTCGTCGCCGGCCGTCGTCCTGCGGCGCCTGTGGCCTTTCATCAAGCCGCTGCTGTGGGTCGTGGTCGGCGCGATCGTCGCGATGGCGGTGAGCGCCGGCACCGACGCCGCCATTCCCGCGCTGCTCAAGCCGCTGCTCGACAAGGGCTTCGGCTCGCACGCGGTCGACAAGACCAAGTGGCTCGTGCCGGTCGCGGTGATCGGCCTCGCGCTGATTCGCGGCGTGTCGCAGTACGCGTCCGGCTATCTGCTCGCGTACGTGTCGAACAAGATCCTGCTCGAGCTGCGTCTGAAGATGTTCGACCGCATGATCCACACGAGCGTCGCGTTCTTCCAGCGCGAAACCGCGAGCACGGTGATCAACGCGATCGTCTTCGAGGTCAACCAGATCCTGAACGTGCTGCTGAGCGTGATGGTCACGCTCGTGCGCGACTCGCTGACGGTGATCTTCCTGCTCGGCTATCTGTTCTATCTGAACTGGCGCCTGACGTTGATCGTCGCGGTGCTGCTGCCGGGCATCGGCTGGCTGGTCGGCAAGATCAATCGCCGGCTGCGGCGACTGAACCGCGAGCATCAGCTGCTCACCAACGAGCTGTCGTATATCGTCGAAGAAACGGTGGGCGGCTACAAGGTCGTCAAGGTGCATAACGGCGAGCAATACGAGACGGACCGCTTCACCGCGATGAGCCGGCGCCTGCGCGGCTACGCGATGCGCATGACGGTCTCCGGCGGCCTCGCGCAGCCGTTGACGCAGTTCCTCGCGTCGATCGCGCTCGCGGTCGTGATCACGATCGCGGTGGTGCAGTCGTCGTCGGATCAGACGACGGTCGGCGGCTTCGTCGCATTCGTCACGTCGATGCTCCTGATCATCTCGCCGCTCAAGCATCTGATGGACGTGAACCAGCCGTTGCAGCGCGGCATGACCGCGGCCGAGCTGATCTTCGGCCTGATCGACGAGCCGGCCGAGCCGGAAGGCGGCGGCAAGCCGCTCGCTCACGCGCGCGGCGAGGTCGAGTTCCGCGACGTGTCGTTCACCTACGGCACGAACTCCACGCACAACCGCCATACGCTCGACCAGGTGTCGTTCAAGATCGCGCCGGGCGAGATGGTCGCGCTCGCGGGTCCGTCGGGCAGCGGCAAGACCACGCTGGTGAATCTGTTGCCGCGCTTCTTCGATCCGACCGGCGGCGCGATTCTGGTCGACGGCGTCGCGCTGCCCGAGTACGACCTGCACGCGCTGCGCAGCCAGATCGCGATGGTGAGCCAGGACGTCGTGCTGTTCAACGACACCATCGCGCACAACGTCGCGTACGGTCAGGAAGTCGATGCGGAGAAGGTCAAGGCGGCGTTGCGCGCGGCGAACCTGTGGGACACCGTGCAGGCGATGCCGCAGGGCATCGAGACGCTCGTCGGCGACAACGGCATGATGTTGTCGGGCGGCCAACGCCAGCGTCTCGCGATCGCGCGCGCGATCTACAAGAACGCGCCGATCCTGATTCTCGACGAAGCGACGTCGGCGCTCGATTCCGAGTCCGAGCGCCACGTGCAGGCGGCGCTCGAAACGCTGATGAAAGGCCGCACCACGCTCGTGATCGCGCACCGCCTGTCGACGATCGAGCGCGCCGACCGCATCCTCGTGATGGAGGCGGGGCGGATCGTCGAGCGCGGCAGCCATCGCGAACTGCTCGAGCACGACGGCTTGTACGCCCATCTGCATCGCATCCAGTTCCAGCAAAGCCCGGTTTGATCCGGCGCATTGCGAATGGGAGCGCGGGCCGGTGTTGCGTTTAAGTCTCAATTTATTGCGCTTTTTCGGCGCTAATCGCATGCTGGCGGGCAATCACGGTCCGCCTCGCGGAAATCGACTGCCCATGTCTCACGACGATCCGAGCAAGCCGCTCGTCTCTATCGAGCTCGTCGACTCGACGCCGTGCTGTTTGTCGCGCTCGCTGTTCGATATCACCGCGAAGTCGCGCTGCGCGACGCGATTGCGCGATTTTCTGCTGAGCAACCATGTGCCCGGCTGCGCGATGCTCGTCAATCGCGCGGCGCTCGAACGCGCGCTGCCGTTCCCGCCCGGCGTCGCGATGCACGATTGGTGGCTCGCGATGGTGGTCGCGTCGTTCGGCGAGATTCGCCACGTCGCAGCGCCGGATCTGAAGTATCGGCAGCATGACGGCAATGCGGTAGGCGCGAGCGCGACCAACGAGCGCGGCGCGTCGCGCGGACTTTCGTGACCGATGTGGCGTCGCCAGGCACCGCGAGATCCTATCGTCGTCTTCAGGCCTTTCTGCCCCGCACGACCCGCTTGATCCAGATGCCCGGCGCGTAGACCATCGGGCAACTCGCATACAGGAACATCCGAATCCGCAGCCCGAGCTTCACGCCGGCGCTGCGCGTCACCAGCCCGAGGCGTTCGCCGAGGCTGCCCGCTTCGAACATCGCATGGATGAACTGCTCGCGCGCGAGCTTCGGCGCCATCGCCGCGCGCATGCGTTCGCCCACACCGGCGATCTGAGCGTCGCGCTGCAGTTGCGCGAGCTCCGCGAGTCCGTAGCGATTGCTTTGCCGCATCCGCGCGATCAGCTCGTCGACCGACTGGTAGCGGCGCTTGCGCGAAAGTCCGCCGCGCCGATAGCGCACCAGCGGTTCGCGCAGACTGATCGCGCCGCCCGACAGGATCGCGCGCAGCACCATGATCTGATCCTCGGCCGCGGCGCCCGGCAGCATCGGCCCGAAGCGCTCGATCAGGCGTCGCGACCACGTATGTGCCGCGCCGATCAGCCATGGACGCTCGACGAGCCAGTCGTCGAAGCTTCGATAGCGATCGAGCTCGGTCGGGCTCACGCGCTCGTGCACGTGACCCGCTTCGTCCATGTCGGCGAGATCGGTGGCGATCAGGTCGGGGCGGCGCCCATGCGCGAGCCAGCAGTCGACGACGCGCTCGCAGCGCTCGGGCGCCGACATGTCGTCGCCGGCGGCGACGAACAGCAGCTCGCCGTGCGCGAGCTGCGCGAGTTGCGACAGGTGCGCGCTGATGCCCTGGTTCGCGACATTGCGCCGTGCGATCACGCGATGCGGGCCCGCGTAGCCGGCGAGCGCCGCTTCGATCGCGGCGTAGGTGGCGTCGCTGGACGCGTCGTCGGAGACGATGATTTCGAGCGACTCGTAGGTTTGCGCGAGCGCGCTGCGCACGGCGTCGCCGATCTGCTCTGCCTGGTTGTAGGCGATCACCAGCATCGAGACGAGCGGGCGGGTGGTGTCGGCGGTTGCGGCGGACGGCGGGCTATCGGTCATGGAGTCGGGACGAAGGCGATTGGCCTAGATTCTAGCCGCTGACGGCCGCGCCGCGCGACGCACGCGGCAAACCCGGGCACCCCGAGCTGAGCCCGGCGAAACCCATCCTTTACAATTGCCGCTGCCCCGAAACTGCGCACCCACGGCCTCGCCCGCGCGTGCGCCTCACCGAGACCGATCCTTGTCAGAGCCAACCCGCGACGCAGCCCTCGACCCGAACCGCCGCCCCCTCACCGACATCGCGCTGACCGCCCAGGCGCTGAAGAACAGCGGTGGCGCCGAGCGTTACACGCGCGACGTGATCGCCGGCCTGCATCGCATGGGTTTGCGCCCGACGCTGTTCGCGCGCGAGATCGACCGCGCGCTGCCCGAGGCCGCGTGGATCGATGCGCAGCCGCTCGACGTACGCTGGGCGCCGCGCAAGCTGCGCAACCTCGCGTTCGACTGGCGTCTGAAGCAGCGGTTGAAGCGGCATCGTCCGGCGTGCGTGTTCTCGATCAATCACTCGACGCATGCCGACGTCGCGTTGTGCGGCGGCACGCATCCGGGTTCGCTCGAAGCCGCGGGCCGCGCGCCGCGCCGCAGCGACGAATGGCAGATCGAGCTCGAGCGGCGCGTCTACACGCGGGCGCGCTCGATCGTCGCGCATTCGCAATTGATGAGCCGCGAGTTGCAGCGTTTTTATGACGTGCCGGCCGCGCGGATCGACGTGCTCTATCCGCCCGTCGATACCGCACGCTTCAGGCCGCTCGACCCCGCCGCGCGCGCGGCCGTGCGCCGCCAGCTCGGCGTGCCCGACGATCGCGTGATGTTCGTGTTCTCGTCGACGAGTCACGAGCGCAAGGGCTATCCGCTGCTCGAAGCGTTTTTCTCGCGCACGACGCTGCCGGTCTGCCTCGTCGTCGCGGGACGCCCGGTGCCGAAAACCGGCGACACAATTCGTTACGCGGGTTACAGCAAGGAGATCGAAAAACTGTTCGCGGCCGCCGATTTCACGGTCGTCGCGTCGGCGTACGAGCCGTTCGGGCTCGTCGGCGTGGAGTCGGTGATGTGCGGCACGCCGCTCGTGATCGCCGACAACGTCGGCTCGGCGGAGACGGTGACCGGTGCCGCGAAGATCGAGTTCTCGCGGCAGACCGCGGGCAGTTTCGAGCGCGCGATCGGCCAGGCGGTCGAGCGCGTGAAGAGCGGCGCCGCGCGCATCGCGACGCCGCGCGACAGCCTCGTGTACGACCCGAGCGTCGACGCGCACGTCGCGGCGCTTTACGAGGTGTTCACGCGAGGATGAGGGCGGCGCTCCGCGCTCGGGTTGCCGCTTCTCGTCAAATCAAAATCAATCGCGCGGCTGCGTCTCGCGCACGACCGCGGCTGGCGCCGGCGTGGTCCGCACTTCGCTTCGCAACTCGCGCTTGCGTGCATCGATCACCGCCAGCAGCGTCGCCACCAGCGAGGCGAGCAGCACCGCCACCATCATCGGCACCAGCACGTCGATAGTGAGCCCGAAGATCACCGTGCTCGCCGCGACCGCGAGACCCGCGTACGACGCGGCGCGAATCGCCGGATCGGTCGCATGCCGGTGTCGCCAGAAATACACCGTGATCCCGTAGTAGAACAGCAACAGGCAGATCACGCCGACCGCGCCCATCTCGGCGAGCGTCGAGAAAAAGTCGCTATGCGCGCGCTCGTTGACGATCTCGGCCTTCACTTCGCCGCGCTTTGCCATCACGCCGAGCTCGTCGACCAGATGGCCTTTGCCGACGCCCCACACCGGATGCCGCTCGAACATCATCCGCGACGCGTTCCACAGTTGCAGGCGCAGGCCGGTGGCCGTGTCGTCCTCGCCCTTGCGCATCATCGACACGTCGTTCGGCACCTCGGCAAAGCGCTTCTGAACCCGTTCGGTCGACAACAGACCGCCCGCCCCGATCACGATGACGAGCGTCGCGATCAGCAGGCGCTTCTTGTGCGTGAACCAGTGGTACTGCATGCCGAGCAGCACGACGAACACCGGCACGGCGACCCAGCCGCCGCGCGAGCCCGACAGAAACGATGCATAGCCGCCCGACACCAGCGCGAGCACGCGCGGCACCAGCACGCGCCAGTCGCGCGGATTGTCCCAGCCAAGCGTGAACACCGACAGGAACCCGAGCAGCAGCGCGGTATCGCCGAACGGAATCGCGTTCGTGTACGAGTTGTTCAGGCGGTTCGCGTCGGTCCAGCCGCCGGGCGGCTGATCGATGAACGCCCATGCGCCGACCGCGAGCGCGCCGGCCGCGCAGCCCCAGCCGATAAAGCGCAGATTGCGCGACGGCAATTGCCGCAGCAGCAGGAACACCAGAAGCGCGAGCACGAAACGCGACGCATTGTCGAACTCGCGTGGCAGCCAGTAGCCGAGCACCAACTGCTGCGCGCCGATCCCGACGACGAACGCGAGCATGCCGATCGTGAACCAGCGGTAGGTCCGCAACGCGGAGAAATAGCCCGGCATGCGCCGGTTGACGATGGCCGCGCCGAGCGCGAGCGCGACGAGCGCGAAAAAGCAGTAGCCGGTGCCGCCGCGCCACATCAGATTGACCGCGGGCGCGAGAAACAGCAGAGCCGACGTGAGCCAGACCAGACTGGAAGCAAAAATCATAGGTCTACGTTATCGATGAAAACACTACCGTTCCGGTGGTGAAATTGCAGGGGGTGCCGGACCATTTGAGTTTCTCAAGACGGTAGAGCGATCCGGATTATAACCATGCGCTTCCTTGCGAAATGCTTGCTGCCGCACGCGGAAGGTTCCGCTGGTCCGCGGCATGCGGGTGGGGCGGCCGCGGGCGGCGTC
>NZ_VZQO01000027.1:0-100066 GCF_014397665.1 Paraburkholderia sp. UCT2 | reverse complement strand
GCATCAGCGTCAGCATCCGCGTCAGCATCCGCATCCGCATCAGCGTCAGCATCCGCATCGGCGTCCGCATCAGCATCGGCATCAGCATCCGCATCCGCATCGGCATCAGCGTCCGCATCGGCATCGGCATCGGCATCGGCATCGGCATCGGCATCGGCATCCGCATCCGCATCCGCGTCAGCATCCGCATCCGCATCAGCGTCAGCATCCGCATCCGCATCCGCATCGGCATCCGCATCCGCATCCGCATCCGCATCCGCATCCGCATCCGCATCCGCATCGGCATCGGCATCGGCGTCAGCATCCGCATCAGCGTCAGCATCGGCGTCCGCATCGGCATCAGCATCCGCGTCAGCATCCGCATCAGCGTCAGCATCGGCGTCCGCATCCGCGTCAGCATCCGCATCCGCATCGGCGTCCGCATCGGCATCCGCATCGGCGTCAGCATCGGCATCGGCATCGGCATCGGCATCCGCATCCGCATCCGCATCCGCGTCGGCGTCAGCATCCGCGTCGGCATCGGCATCGGCATCCGCATCCGCATCGGCATCCGCATCCGCATCGGCATCCGCATCAGCATCAGCATCCGCGTCAGCATCCGCGTCGGCATCGGCATCCGCATCCGCATCCGCATCCGCATCCGCATCCGCGTCAGCATCCGCGTCAGCATCCGCATCCGCATCCGCGTCAGCATCCGCATCGGCGTCCGCATCCGCATCGGCGTCAGCATCTGCATCCGCGTCCGCGTCCGCGTCCGCATCGGAATCAGCGTCCGCATCCGTATCGTCGTCAACTGCACCCGGCGGCGTCTGTTCATCCACTACAGCAGGAGCGCTGCCGCCATTACCACCACCGCTCGCGGCAGCAATCCCCGCACCCAGCGCGGCAAGCGCACCCAGGCCCAGGAGGCCGAAGCCCACCAGACCGACACCCGGTGCGGCGACGAGATTCGCGCCGAAACCGTTCAGTTGCGCCGCACCCAGAACCAGAGGCGAGTCCGCGCCATCCACGAGAAAAGCGGCCTCATGATCATCCTCACCGTCCGCAGCGATATATTCGTGATACGACCCGTCTTCACCCAGGCCGACCAGCTCGCCTTCATTGCCGTAGAAGTCCTCAATGATCAGTTGCGGCTGGTCCAGCTCCGCCCCTTCCAGGCTGACCAGAAGATTCTTGCCGGAGCGTCGCACGGTAATGTTTTCGGGGCCGTGGCCGGTCTTGCTCTCGGCCAGAATGAATTTGCCACCTTTGATGGCGCTTACACGAACGGGAGCGCCTTGCGCGGACCCGCGCAATTCAACAGTCTGCTTGATGGTGCTGCCGTCGACAACGGCCAGCTTCACTGAACTGGTACTCATGGTAGTAGTAGTGCCTCTTTGAGTGCGTATGCTGGTCCACCTGGCCAGCGTATAGATAGAAAATGGCGACATGGCAGTCGCAAGAGTGCTGCTCTACCTCCATTCTTGATGGGTGAGCGATAAAACGAAATATGACGAGTTCGAATTTGGACGAGACAGGAACGAGGCATTTCCCGGCACGGGAATCGCGAGCAGCGGTGCCTATGCACGATTGCGTAAGGGCTAAACAGGCAGTTGTCCGATGTTTCTCGCCTCTGTGCGCCAGACGCAAAAAGGGCCGCCATCCAGAAAGGAAGGCAGCCCATCGCGAAGCCCTGTATCCGGTGCGGCTCTGATCCGCAACACCTAACCGCCGGAGCGCCCGGTCTCCAGCCAGTCAACCAGCGAACCCGCGGATGCGTGCTCCCGCAGTACCGCCGCGTAGCCATCGAAACGGTTCGTCACTTCGCTCACGCTGTTGCCGTAGTGATCGTTCTCCGCAAGGAGCACATCGAGCAGGGTTCGTTTGCCCAGGTGGTACCACTGTTCGAAGAAGGCCTTGCGCACCTGATCGGTTTCAGCGGAGAGGCGTTTGTACTGCTCCGCACGGCTGAGCATGGTGTGCGCATCCTGATCCGCGGTGCGAATGCCATACTCGAGGTCACGCCGCTGCTGGTCGAGGCGCTGCCACGAAGCCTGTGCCCGGTACCCTGCCGCAGCCGTCGCCGCCTGCGTCGAACCGCCGCGGAATGCCGCCCAGTTGAGCGTCAACATGGTTTGCCATGGCGCACGTTGTCCCGCGCCCGTGCCTCCGATTCCGGCATTCGCACTGACAACCCAATTCACCGACGGCAGGCCCGACGCTTTCACCACTTTGGCGTTCAGGTCGGCCGCATTTGCCTCGGACTGAATCTGATGCAAGCTCGGATGAGCATTCACCCGCTCCAGGAGTTGCGGCAGATTGCCCGGTTGGAGCGGCCAGTCGCGCGCGTGCGGAATCGGCGGTACGCTTTCGCCCAGCAGCTTTTGCAACGCCAGTTCCGCATCACGTGCCTTCGCTTGCGCTGAATCGCGCGCAGCTTCAGCCTGCAGCAGACGCGCCTTGGCCTGCGTGAGTTCGCTGCCGCGACCACGGTCGACAGCCACAATTTCGCTGAGCATCTTCACGAGCGTGGCCATACGCTCAACAAATTGCTGGCTCACGTCAACGATCGTGCGCTGCTTGCCCAGTTCAACGAGCGTGCTCGTCACCTCGAACGCATTCTGATCGCGGGCCGCTACATAACTACTGAGCGCGGCATCCGAGAGTTGTTCACGACTTCCGATTGTGTTCTTTGTGCGCCCCCAGTCGTACACCGTTGTCGTGACGTTCGCCGTCACTACGTTCCCGTTGTTGGAGCCATTTCGATTACCGGGACCAAATTGCACACCCTGTGTCTGCGAACCGATGTCAACTTGCGGCCACCGCAAGCCTTTCGCTTCGTCGACGTCTGATTTCGCGGCTTCGTAGGCGGCATACGCCTGCCCGACTTCGGGACTGCGCTTCTCCGCTTCCTCGACGGCGCTCAGGAAGATACGGCGCAGCGTGGCGGAATCCACCGGAGGCCCTCCCTCGCTACTGGACGGTTGCGTTTCGAGCCACTGTGAGAACGTCACCGGAGGAGCATGGCTTCCCGGGGTCGACGGCTGTTTAATCTCGACCGGAGTCGATCTGCTTGCAGTTGCTGCATCGCTCGCCAGCGCCAGATCAGACTTCGTTTGAGCGCCCGCAATGGCACTCGCCGGCAAGGCGAGCACGACCAGCAGCGACGAAACCAGCCATGACAGGGGGCGGAGCCGCAAACCGGAGAGGCCGTCCCCGTTGGTGAGGGGCGCGGCAGCCTGTACGTCAGGAAAATCGTTTCGAGTCACGATCGTAACCGGTTAGATTGAAGTATGTGGTGCGACACCCGAACCGCAATCCAGACTCAGAAAACAATGAAGCAATGCTCGTCGTTTAAAGGATCGATTCAGCTCATTCGGGTGACCTGATGAACGAAACACGAGATTTCGTACTGGCTCCAATTGTCCGGATATCGGTGACCCCGCGAAATCAGACAGCCGCGACAACACAGTGAGACTGGTACGAATTTTTCGTTCGCAGTCTTTCACAAGCACTGATTTCCGCGCGCGATTGCCTGACCAGATAGGGCCGTCCGTATCGACAGTGGCCAACCCATTGCTCGCCTATTTTCATCGCACCGTTGGCGCGAGAGCGGCGTGTTGAACAGGCGTGCGGCGAGGTGCGGATAGGGCACGTTCATGGCTGCGCCGAACAGTGAAGTTGTCACACGATTTCCTGCCGCAGTCGAAATTCCTGGTAGCAGCATCATTTCTGACTGGTTCGATACAATGCAAAATGTTATTCCCGTACTATCTCATTTATGTTCTTGAGATTTGCACGGAGATAGCCATGAAGCCTTTCTCTCCGATTGAATTTTCGAACTCGCACAGCCATGCAAGCATCCCGAACCCATGCCCACTTCCGTCTCGTTCCCGTGGGCATGCTGTCGGTGCTGCGAAATCTGTTTGGCGCGCATCGCTGAAGATGTGCAACATATCTTCCCGGTTCACGCATTTCCGCCTGTCGGGGCGAGAAACTGTGAAGGAGAAGGGTAATGCCCAAGTGCCGACTACTGCTTCATTAGCCACTTTGTCTGTCCCCTGCAGGCCTGAGGGCACGTAGTCTCGCTACGGAACATCTTCACCACCGCAAATCGATCTTTGGTTTCGATCTGCTTTTGATTGTGATTTTGACGGAACCCACCACACTCCTTGTACGCGTGTTAGGCGAGAACGCCGGCAACTATTCGCCGAATCTCGTCACTTTGTCGATGCGTAGCTATGCATATGAATCTCTGCGCGCCGATGACGGGCTCAATGACCGGACGATTCTCTACTGAAAGTGGCGGATTACGTGGCCGCCTTTAGCCGGCATTTTTATCGCGCGGACTTTGCCGGGTCATACGATCTGTCAATTCGTCGTCGGCGCGCTGCTTGTGCTAACCATCACCTGACATAGATGACGGTGTTCGAAGACAGCGCGATCAGGATCGATGCGCATGCTGCCGCCAGTGCGATCGCGCAATCCGCGAGGGTCTAAAGGTGTCGCGGCGATAACACTCATTGCCGCATCGGCTCTTGCCATAATCATGTTCATGTTGTCCTTCGGGCGGAGGCGGCGGCCGAAAGCCGACTATGCTCATAGCTCGCTACACATGACCGACCACCAATGTGCAGACCTGTGACCACTGGCCCACCCTCGCGCAGTTCTGCAAGCTCGAACACGTGATCGTGTAGCCCGATGGCGGCGGCTTTTTCGGGGTCACCGACGAGACGCTCGCGAAGGTGGGACTCGCGCGCAAGGTCGTGCTGTCGGTGCCGCACTTTCTGTTCATGCAGTCGGTGCTCGCGAGCACGGATCTCGTGGGGATGCTGCCCGCGCGTCTCGTGCGCGGCACGGACGCGCTGCGGATGGTCGAGCCGCCCGTCGAGGTGCCGGGCTACGAGATGGCGATGCTATGGCACGAGCGGGTGCATCGCGATCCCGCGCATCAATGGTTGCGGGAGTTCATCGCGGCATCGGTGTAATCAGCCCTTTTCAGCGCCGATCGCATTCAGTTGATCGAGCACCTCGTCGCTGAGCTTCAACTGCGCCGACTGCAGGTTTTCACGCAGATGAGTCACCGAAGACGTGCCCGGAATCAGCAGAATGTTAGGTTCCCGATGCAATAGCCAGGCAAGCGCGACCTGCATAGGCGTTGCCTCGAGCTTGCGCGCAAGCTCCGACAGCTCGGACGATTGAATCGGCGTGAAGCCACCCAGCGGGAAAAACGGCACGTAGGCGATGCCCTGCTCCGCGAGCGCATCGATCAACGCATCGTCGTCGCGATGCACGAGGTTGTAGTGGTTCTGCACGCACACGACCTTCGTGATGCGCTGCGCCTCGGCAATCTGCGCGGCCGTCACGTTGCTCAGGCCGACATGACGCACGAGCCCGCGCTGCTGCAGCTCGGCAAGCGCCGTGACCTGCTTTTCGATCGAGCCCTCGCTCGGCTCGTGCACGTTGCCCATCACGCGCATGTTGACCACGTCGAGCGCGTCGAGCCCGAGGTTGCGCAGATTGTCATGCACCGCGCGCTCGAGGTCGGCGGGCTCCTGCGCCGGCAGCCAGGCGCCGGCGCCATCGCGCACCGCGCCCACCTTCGTCACGATCGTCAGATCGCGTGGATACGGGTGGAGCGCCTCGCGGATCAACTGATTGGTCACGTGCGGCCCGTAAAAATCGCTGGTATCGATGTGATCGACGCCCGACGCGACCGCCTCACGCAGCACCGCGAGCGCCGCGTCGCGGTCTTTCGGCGGCCCGAACACGCCGGGGCCGGCCAGCTGCATCGCGCCATAGCCCATGCGCCGCACCGGGCGGCCGGCTAGTGCGAAAGTGTCGATGGAGCTGAAGTTCGGCATGACGATCTCCTTGTGAAGTGATGAGCGGCAGTATCGCCGCAATTGCGTTGTTGAATAAAGCGGTCTAACGTGTACGGGTTGTTCAAAATTCTGCACAATCAATCGTCATGGAACTGAATGATCTGGCCGCCTTCGTTTCCGTCGCTCGCGCCGGCGGCTTTCGCGACGCGGCGCGCGTGAGCGGCGTGTCGGCGTCGAGTCTAAGCGTCGCGGTGCGGCGCCTCGAAACGAAACTCGGGCTGCGGCTCCTGAACCGCACCACGCGCAGCGTCGCGCCGACCGAAGCCGGGCTGCGTCTGATCGAGAAGCTGACGCCGCTGTTCGGCGAAATGGAAGCGGCGCTCGACGTGCTGAACGGCTTTCGCGACAAGCCGACCGGCACATTGAAGCTCAACGTGCCGTCGAGCGTCGCGCGCATCGTGCTGCCCGACGTCCTTGCGCGCTTTCTGAAGCAGTACCCGGATATTCGCGTCGAAGTGGTGGTCGAGGATGGTTTCGTCGATGTGCTATCGATCGGGTGCGATGCGGGCATTCGCTACGATGAACGCCTCGAGCAGGACATGATCGCGGTGCCGATCGGCGCGCGCGTGCAGCGCTTCGCGACCGCCGCGGCGCCCACGTATCTCGACGCGCACGGCCGTCCGCAACATCCCGGCGAATTGCTCGCGCATGCCTGCCTGCGCGGGCAATTCGCCAGCGGCGCGATGCCGATCTGGTACTTCGAGCGCGACGGCGAGCTCCTGCAATTGAATCCGACAGGACCGCTGCTGGTGCGGCCCGGCGCCGCGATCGACCTCGCGGTCAGCGGCGCGGTCGCGGGCCTCGGCATCATTCACCTGTTCGAAGACATGCTGCGCCCGCATCTGGACAGCGGCGCGCTCGAAGCGATTCTCGAACCGTGGTGGCAGCGCTTTTCAGGGCCTTTTCTTTACTATCCGGGCCATCGTCATGTGCCCGCGCCGCTGCGCGCGTTCGTCGATTTCCTGAAGGCCGACTCAGCAAGTGTCCCGGACGATGACGTGGCACGGCGTTGACGTCATCACACGACGGTGAACGCGGCGACGCGTGCCATATCAGCATCGTGGCGCGCAGAGCTGCGCGATCGTGGTCAGAAAGAGATCCGCGCCGATCGGCTTCAGCAGACATGCGCTGCAGTAATGCGCATCGCTGTCCGAAGGCGGCACCGCGGTATGGACCAGAATCGGTACGTTGACGGATAACGGCATCGATTTCAAACGGCGGCATAACTCCGCGCCGTCCATGACCGGCATCATCCAGTCCGTAACAATCAGGTCGGGAACGTGAGCGACGACACAAGCGAGTGCTTCGGCGCCGTTGCTCGCGCAACTCACCTCATACCCTTCGCTCTCCAGAATCAACCGCCATGCGGCTAGAATTTCCGGTTCGTCGTCGACCAGCAATATCGAATACATCATGTTTTGCGGACGAAATTTGCCTTCTTGTCTGATCAGAGTCTCGCAAGAGATGTTCCACGAACGGCAATTGCGCGGATAATGACGCGGGTTGCCGGCGCGCATCGGGTCGCCTGGCCGATCGGCAGCGAAACAGGTTTGCGGTGCCCGCGCAAATCGAGGCGTTCGAACCGTTCGCGCGTTGTATGTTGTAGAAACTCCATTCCGGTATCCATCATGACCGACAGACGCGTGAGCCCGCTGCGCAACTTCGCCAACTTCATCCGCGCGGAACGGGGCGGCCTGACGCGGCAATGGATGCATGCCGTCTCCGCCGACGCCGATCTCGTCGAAGCGGACAAGCTCACTTATCGGCAACTGGCCGACCATCTGCCGGATATTCTCGACGAGCTGTGCCGGGCGCTCGATGCAGAAGATCTCGAGCGCGTCGAAACATCGATCGAACGCGACGCGAAGAAGCACGGCAAGGTCCGTTTGCAGCAGGGCTACCGGATCGAAGAGCTGGTGCGCGAACTGGACCTCTTTCAGCAGGTGCTCTTCGAAGCGCTCGAAGAGTTCGTCGAACGCGACCGGACGTGCACGCGCCGTCACGAGAGCCGCGCGCGCCGCCTGATCGCCGAAGCATTCAGCGTGGTCAGGTATGAGTCGATCAAGGAAGTGGTCGCCGAACGCGATCGCAAGATCGACGAATACACGGGACGGCTCGAACGCGCGAATCACGAATTGACGCTCGAGCAACGGCTGGTCGGCGATCTATATGCATCGCGGATGCAGATCACGCGCAGCGTCGTGCACGATCTGCGCAATTTCCTCAACGCGTTTTCGGTCGCGCTGCAACTGATCGAGCGAGCGCCGTCGAAAGCCGATACAGCATTGACGCTCGCGAACCGTCAGGCTGCCGACATGAAGCAACTGGTCGACCAGATGGTCGAGTACTCGGTCGTGCTCGGAGACTCCGCGCCGCTCGTGCTCGAAGACGTCGATTTGCGCGAACTCTTCGACGAACTCGTCGCGTCGACGCGACCGTCGATCGAGGCGAAAGGGCTTGCGTTGCGCAGCGCGTTCGACGCGGCGCTGCCGGTCGTCACGTCGAATCGGCTGAAGCTCAAGCAGATCGCGGTCAATCTGTTGAGCAACGCGATCAAGTACACGAAATCGGGGCAAGTCGAAATCCGGTTCGCGATGCATGGCGCCGAACACTGGGCGATTCGCGTCTCCGACACCGGCGTCGGCATTGCGCCCGCCGACGCGGAGCGCGTATTCGATGAGTTCGAGCGCGCGGCCTGCGACGAGATTCCGGGCACGGGGCTCGGGCTCGCGATCGTCAGGGAGCTATGCCGCGTGCTCGATGGGCAGATCGAGTTTGCGTCGCGCGAGGGCGTGGGGACCACGTTCGAGATCCGGTTTCCGCTGCGTCGAACCTTGGCCGCAATGTGATGCGTGGACGAGCGCTTCAACCAAGTCCGAATGTATTCCTCAAGCTTGAATCGACGGGACCAGCGGGCATAAAGCGGCGTAACTTGCTCAGCAACGACGCCTGCCCGGCAGGCGTGCGACGCATCCGCCAGGCGCCAAGCGCCGCTTCGACAATAGTGTTCGCCACGCCCTCGGGCTCGGGGGCACCTTTGACACTGTTCACGACTGCGCTCGTTGCAAGGGCACGCTCGCGGTCATAGTCGGCGATTTTCGAACCCGCCTGAGGTGCATTGATGTCGAGATTGGTCCTGGTAAAAGTCGGTTCGACCAGCGTCGCGCGTATGCCGAACTGGCGCACCTCATGATCCAGGGTTTCGGTCAGCCCTTCCACAGCGTGCTTGGACGCCGAATAGAGTCCCATGTAGGGCGCCGGGAGAAACCCGAGCACCGAACTGACATTGACGATCCTTCCACCGCGTTGTGCCCGCATGTGGGGGAGTACAGCCTGTGTCGCGCGCAGAATGCTGAATACATTGGTATCGAACAGAGACGAGGCCTCGGCAGTCGACGTTTCCTCGACCGCGCCAATCATGCTCGTTCCTGCATTGTTGACGAGCACGTCGATTCGCCTCGCGCGATCGATGACGGACTGGATTCCAGCCTGGACCGAAGCATCGTTGCGAACATCCATCTCGACAAGCTCGACTCCCGAGATAGGCGCCGCTTTTGCGATGCTGCGCACGGTGCCAAATACGCGGCACCCCCGCCTGGCAAACTTCTCGGCGGCGGCGCGTCCGATACCCGATGAGACGCCGGTAACAACGACAACAGTGGAATTCGACATGAACAGCTCCCTTCAGGTGAATTGATGGTGTTTTTTAACTGCCCGCGTCGAGCGTGTCCTGTAGCGTTTGCTCGGAAGGCTGCACCTGCTCATGCCGATCTTTGCGCAAGCCGGCGATACGCTCGGGTCGAATCTTGAACCAGATCGAATACATCGCCGGCAGGAAGACCAGGGTCAGAATCGTCCCGGCGAACGTACCGCCGATCAGCGTGTACGCGAGGGTTCCCCAGAACACCGAATGGGTCAGCGGGATGAACGCGAGGATCGCCGCCATGGCCGTCAGGATCACCGGTCTGGCACGCTGCACGGTGGCTTCGACGACCGCATGGAACGGATCCAGCCCCGCCTGCTCGTTCTGGTGAATCTGTCCGATCAGGATCAGCGTGTTGCGCATCAGGATGCCCGATAGCGCGATGAGACCGACCAGCGCATTGATGCCGAACGGCTGCCTGAACAGGATCAAGGTCGGCACCACCCCGATCAAGCCCAGCGGGCTGGTCAGGAACACCATCACCATTGCGGAGATCGAGCGCACCTGGAAGATGATGATGATGAGCGTAACCGCCAGCATGATCGGGAAGAGCGGCAACATGGCTTTCGTCGCTTTAGCCGATTCCTCGATGGAGCCCGCCTCTTCGATACGGTAGCCGGTCGGAAGCCTGGCGATGATGGGTTGGAGCTGCCTGGTGATTGCCGTCGATACGTCCGGCGGCTGAAGGTTGTCGGCGATGTCGCCCCGTACCGTGATCGTCGGCACGCGGTCCCGCCAGCGCATGATGGGTTCCTCCATGCGCACGTCGACCTTGCCCACCTGCGCCAGCGGAATGCGTTGCCCGTTCGCGCCAGCCAGCGTGAAGTCGCCGAGCCGCGCCGGGTCGAGACGAACATCGCCGGCCGAACGCGCGATGACCTGCACGGTTCGAATATCCTCACGCACGGCGGTGACGGGCACGCCGGTCAGCAGGAATTGCAGTTGTTGCGCCACGGCGCTGGATGTCAGCCCCACCGCCTGCAAGCGATCCTGCTGCAACGTGAAGTGCAGCGTGGGCGTGCGCGTCCCCCAGTCAGCGTTGACCGTACGCATCATCGGACTGGCCTCCATCCCTTGCTCAACTTCTCCCGCAATACCGCGCAGCTTGTCCGGGTCCGGGCCAGAGATACGGTAGGCGACCGGGAACGGCGAATACGGCCCGAACACGAGTTGCGTGACCCGCACGCGCGCCTCGGAGGCGAGACCGTTGGCGACTGCCTGACGCAGTCGCTGCTTCAATGCGTCGCGCTCATCCTGGCTGTCCGTGCGCACCACGATCTTGGCAAACGACGGATCGGGCAGTTCCGGCCCCATCGCCAGGTAAAAGCGTGGCGCGCCTTGCCCGACGTACGCGGTGACGATCCTGGCTTCCTTCTGCTTCGCGAGCCATGCTTCGACCTTCGTCGTCGCGGCGCTGGTTTGCGAGATCGACGTGCCATAGGGCATCTGCACCTCGACCAGCACTTCGGGACGGTCGGAGATCGGGAAAAACTGTTTTTTGACCACGCCCATGCCGAGGATGGCCAGCACGAAGAGGCCCACGACCGAACCGGCGACCAGCCATTTGCGCGCGATGACGCGCGTGAGCAGCTGACGGAAGCGGTTGTAGCGCGGCGTGTCGTAGATCGCGTCGTGACCGCCTTCGACCTTTTTGAAGTCGGGCAGCATCTTCACACCCAGGTAGGGCGTGAAGACCACGGCGACGACCCACGATGCGATCAGTGCGATGCCGACGATCCAGAACATGTTGCTGGTGTATTCCCCGGCCGTGGAGCGCGCGAAACCATTGGGCATGAAGCCGACGGCGGTCACCAGCGTGCCCGCCAGCATCGGCGCGGCCGTATGGCTCCACGCGTAGGCGGAGGCGGCGATGCGGCTGTAGCCTTCCTCCATCTTTACCACCATCATTTCGATCGCGATGATCGCGTCGTCCACGAGCAGGCCGAGCGCGAGGATCAGCGATCCGAGCGTGATGCGATCGAAGTTCTTGCCGGTCGCGGCCATCACCACGAACACGACCGCGAGTGTCAGCGGTACGGCCGCGGCAACGACGAGGCCCACCCGCCAGCCCATGCTGACGAAACTCACCAGCATGACCACCAGCAGCGCGACGAAAAACTTGAGCATGAACTCGTCTACCGCCGAATGAATGTTGACGGCTTGATCGGTGACTTTGGTCAGGCTCATGCCCAGCGGCAGCCCGGCGTTGATTGCGCCGACCTCGCTGTCCAGCGCCTTGCCGAGATCGAGCCCGTTCCAGCCGTCGCGCATGACGATGCCCAGCAGCAGTGCCGGTTCGCCGTTGTTGCGGATCATGAACGTCGCCGGATCTTCATAACCACGTGTGACGGTGGCAATGTCCGATAGCTTCAGCGTGCGGCCCTGCGCTACGACCGGCGTGTCGCGGATCTTCTGCAGGTTGTCAAAGGCGCCGTCCAGGCGAATGAACACCTCCGGACCTTTGGTCTCCACGGAGCCGGCCGGCGTCAGGGCATTCTGACCGTTGAGCGCGGCGAACACGTCCTGGGGGCTCACGCCCAGCGTTGCCAGACGGTCATGTGAGAGCTCGACATAGATCCGCTCCGACTGCTCGCCGATGATGTCGACTTTCTTCACGCCCGGCACGTGCAGCAGCCGTTGGCGCAGCGTCTCCGCATCGCGCACCAGCAGGCGCTGCGGTTCGCCCCTGGCCTTCAGTGCGAAGAGGGCAAACGTGACGTCCGCATATTCGTCATTGACCATCGGCCCGATCACGCCAGCCGGAAGGTTATTTGCCTCGTCGCTGATTTTTTTCCGGGCCTGGTAGAACTGTTCCTGTACTTCCGACGGCGGCGTGCTGTCGAGCAGCGTCAAGGTCGTGAAGGCGAGGCCTGGTCGCGTATAGGTCTCGGTCCGGTCGTACCAGCGCAGCTCCTGCATGCGCTTTTCGATCTTCTCGGCGACCTGATCGTGCATTTCCTGCGCCGTGGCTCCCGGCCAGGCGGTGATGATGGTCATCACCTTGACCGTGAACGCGGGGTCTTCCGCCCGGCCCAGCTTGAAGAACGAAACGAGCCCGGCCAGTGAAATCAGGCAGATCAGGAACAGGGTGATGGAGCGCTCGCGCACGGCGAGCGCCGACAGGTTGAAACGGCCTTCGCTCACGGACGGGCTCCCTCGGCCGTCATGGCGACGGCTTGACTTGTCACCCGGACCTGCTCGCCTTCGCGCAGCAGCTGCGCGCCGAGCGCGACGATCCGGTCGCCTTGCCTGATCTCACCGGCGACGCGAGCACTATCGTCGTCCAGATGTTCGACAGTAACCGGCCGCCAGGCGACCTTTGCCGGCTCGCCGTTGATGACCCACACCCCCGGTCCCTTGCCCGCGTCAAACAGCGCGCCGATCGGCACCTGCAAACCGCCTTGCACCGCGGAACGCGCGTCCGGAATCTGGACCGTGACGGTGGCGCCCAGTGGGGCGTCGGCCAGCTCTCCCTGCAGCACATACCGCGCTTCAAAGGTCCGGGTACGAGGATCCGCCGTATCCGAAAGCTGGCGCAGCGTCGCCGGCACGCTAACACCGCCGTTGCCGAACAGCGTGGCCTGGGCGACCGAACCGATTGCGGGGCGTAGGGTTTCGGGTAGCTGGATGACAGCCTCGCGGCGCCCGGCGTGCGCCAGGCGCACCACGGGCTGCCCGGCGCTGACGACCTGGCCCGGTTCGGCCAGCGTTTCCATCACGACGCCATCGCCGTCCGCCAACAGTTCGGCATAACCCGTCGCGTTGCGCGCAACGTCGGCGTCAGCCTCGGCCGCACTGAGCTGCGCTTTGGCGGCGTCGGCCGCCGCCTTGATCTGGTCGTAGGCCGATGCCGATATCGCGCCGGTACCGCGCAGGTCGCGGTAGCGCTCTTCGTCCTGCGCGGTCTGCTGCGCCCGTGCTCGCGCGGCGGTGACCGCGTCCCGCCGGGCCTGCGCGGCAAGCCTCAGATCAATGGGGTCGAGGCGCATCAGCAGCTGGCCGCGTTTGACGGTTTGCCCGGCATCCACCAGCCGCTCGAGCACCTTGCCGGAGACGCGAAATCCCAGGTCGCTCTGCACACGCGCGGCGACGGTTCCGGTAAACGAACGGGAGGCGGGGATCGCCGCCTGAGCGATGGCGGTGCGCACCAGGGGCGCTTCGGTGCGCGGATCGGACGGTGCTTTTGCGCCGCAGGCGGCTAGCGCAAGTGCCAGTGCACAGACGACTGTAGAGGTAGCAAGGCGACGCCGGAGCATGAAAGACCCATTGACGGAGTGATCGGGGCTTTCATTATGGTTCTAGTGACCAAATTAGTCAATGGTCACCGCCGAGATTTTCATCAAGGCGACAGACTGCGGAGCACGAGACCGGACAGTTGTGCAGGCGCGACCTTGGTGTAATCGAAGCTGTACTGCAGGAGCATTGGGTTGAGGTAGGGGCGCAACACCAGATAGATCGCCATCGCAGTCTCATCGAGGGGGGTTTTGCGCTCGAAGTCCCCGCTTTGCCGACCCTCCTGGAGGACGTCCCGAAGCAGCTTCTGGACGCGCTCTTCATACGCAAGCACCGCCTGCCAGTTCTCCGTGGCCGCCGATGCGGCAATCTCGTAAAGTTTGCGGTCTTGGAAAAACAGACGGAGGCTCGCTTCCGTGAAGACGTTGAACATCCGCCGCAGCTTCTCCGGTGGCAGATCGGTCTGTGCGACGGCCGACCTGACCTCGGTTTCGATCTCGTGCAGGCAGTTCGCGCAAATCATCTCGCCAATGGCCTGCTTGGACTCGAAGAACTTGTAGATGTAGGCCTTGGAAAACCCGATCGCCTTGGCGAGGTCTGAGACCGTCGTTTTCTCGTAGCCATACCGGCTGAAGTGCTCGGTGGCGGCGACAACGATCTGATCCCGTACCTCGTGGTCAGCGGGGCCGCGCGCCGGGATGGGGGAAGTGGTGGCTTTTTTCATGGGTATAGCATACAGGAATGGACAACCAGTGACTATTTGGTATTATAGTCACCACCGGAATCTTGCGAAGACGCTCATGCTACCCAAACCCATCCTTGCCGCGGTTATTGTCGCCAGTCTCTCGGCTGGCTGCGCTGTAGGCCCCGATTATGTCCGGCCCAATGTAGCCATGCCCAAGCAGTTCCAGGGCCAGGCCGCGGTGGATCACCGGCACGCGGCGGCCAGTGCCGACCTTGTCACGTGGTGGACGGGTTTCGATGATCCGCAACTGACACGATTCGTCACGCTCGCACTGGATCAGAACCTGGACCTCGCGCAGGCCGCCGCTCGCGTCTCGCAGGCGCGCGCGGGACTTGGCGCGGCGAATGCCGCGCTGCTGCCGTCCGGCACTGTCAGCGGGCAGGCGGCGCGAGTCTACCAGTCGGTCGAAACCCCCTTGGGGCGAGTTCTGAATTCGACGCCCGGTTTCGATCGCTACGGCAATGATTACGAGGCTAATTTCAACGCGAGCTGGGAACTGGATGTGTTTGGTGGCCTGCGTCGCGGGCGGGAAGCCGCACTTGCCGAATACCAGGCTTCGGAAGCCGGTGCGGTGGCCACGCGCCTGGCAGTGGCGGCGCAGACTGGCGATATTTACATCACGATTCGTGGATTGCAGGCCCGTCTGAAGGTTGCCCGGCGGCAGGTGCAGACGCAGCAGGATCTGCTTTCGACCATCAACCTCCTGTATAGCAAAGGATTGGCGGCCGACCTTCAGGTGAGCCAGGCCGAAGGTGCGCTGGCTCAGGTTCGGGCATCCGTGCCAGTGCTCGAGACGGGTCTCGACGCGGCCATGAACGCGCTGGATGTAATGCTGGGTTCACAGCCCGGTACGCATCGGGCCGAACTGGTCGAAGCTGGCGACATCCCGGTCGCCCCGCGGATCGCGGACACAGGATCCCCGGGAGAGTTGCTCAGGCGCCGGCCCGACCTGATCGTGGCCGAGCGTCGCCTCGCCGCATCGAACGCGCGCATCGGCGTGGCCATCGCCGAGTATTACCCCAAGGTGTCGCTCAGTGGACTGCTCGGCAGCGCCACCTCGATGGCCAGCGGCAACCTGTTCAGTACCGGCGCCAATCAGGCCGCTGGCGTGCTGGGGCTGCGCTGGCGCCTGTTCGATTTCGGCCGCATCAATGCGCAGATCGAGCAGGCCAAGGGGCAGCAGGCGGAAATGCTGGCCGCGTATCGGCTCGCCGCGCTTCATGCAACCGAAGACGTCGAGAACTCATTCTCGGCACTCGTGAAGCGCGAGCAAGAGGCCGCGGTGCTCGCCCAGGGAGTGAACTCGCTCGGCCGGGCGCGAGCCGCCTCGTTCGCAGCCTATCAAAAAGGCGTCGTCAGCCTGATCGAAGTCTTGCAGGCCGACGACAACCTGCTACGCGCCTCCGACGAGCGGGTGCAGGCGCAAACGGAATCCGCACGCGCAGCCGTTGCTGCCTTCAAGGCGCTCGGTGGCGGATGGCAACCTCGCGAATCCGAAGCGGTCGCCATCAAATAGCAACCCTACGCACCCAACGATTTGCCAGGAGCGTGGTTTTGGCCATCGTTCTTTGCCATATGAGCGCTTTGCCGCATGCCACACAGACGAATGACGCGAGCAGAAAGCCGCGAGCGAACCAGGCGGCGCCTGCTCGACGCAGCAGCGTCGAGCATCGCCGAAAAAGGGTTTGCTGCGACTAGCGTGGAGGATATCGCAGCCCAGGCCGGCTATACCCGCGGCGCGTTTTACTCGAACTTCAGCAGCAAGAGCGATCTATTCGTCGAACTGCTCCGTCTCGATCACCAGAACATGCAAGAAAACTTGCAGAAGCTGCGAGACGCGGCACCGTCCAGCGAAAACCTGCAAGTGCAGCTTGCCTTGTTGTACGCGCAGTGCTATCGCGACGACAACAACTACATCATCTGGGCTGAGGCACGTTTGCATGCCATGCGTGACGCGAAATTCCGACAACATGTGAATGCCTTATGCCTGCAAAAGCGCGACATGATCGCGTACTTCATTGAGCAGTTATGCAAGCGCCTCAACATACAGTTGCCGGGCCCTTTCGCCGACCGCGCGCTCGCCGTTATCGCATTGATCGACGGCATCCTCTACTTCAACATGACGATGCCCAATGATCTGTCGAACGCTTCGGCCGAAGCGATTTTGAGCAACGTTTTGACAAAGATGTTCTGCAATGCACCAGTCCTGACTGAAACATAGTTTGATCTTGCTGCTCCTCCGCAAATACCCGGTCAAGCGATTCAATCCATTAGTTGGTATCAGCCAAGTCTCCTAGTTGTCGCGCGCGCGGAGGCGGCCAGAGAGTCAACGGAGAATGGCTGATAGAGTGTCCGTTCGGATTTCTTACCGGCCGTTGACCTGCGGAAGCGTCAAATGACCGGAGAGGGGACTGGCCACCACTGCCGCCGCTGCACGATGTTGAAATTAGCTGGATGGGGCCTAAAGGCTTCGTGCTCACCGGCATCGAGTTCATCGGCAATGTCGCGTATGCCCAGTCGTGGTGGTGCCGCTTGCCCGCATGACCTGCCCTTAAATGGCCCCGTCGAAACGGGTCGTTCAACCCGTTTTTATTGGATAGAGGTCGACACAAATTCATTGCGTCACTCTCGCAATCCTTTCTACTGACTTCTTCGAAGTAATTTATTGATCGCAGCACATTTTGGAATTTTTGATGTTTCCATATCTCCAGGACAAGCCAGCCACTTATAGAATTCCATTTCCTGCGACGCGATCTTCAACCGGCATTCCGCAACCTGAAAACCAGTATCAGGAGCATAGCGATCACTCCATTCGTTAAACGAATAAGCAATTAAAGTACAGTCCGATGATATTTTTTCATTCCATACTTCAAAATTCTTGTCTAGAGCAATTTGTTTATCTCCCGTCGTGATCTTTCTGATGCCTCGATACAGCTTCTCTGCGTCAGCGAGAATTTTTTCTGTGTCGGCGTTAGTGCAGGCAAGAAAATCGTTTCGCGTTTTTGCCTTTTCTTCACATGACGTATCCGCAAACACGGAAATAGATGCCGATACAATTAATACGGCCACGATGGCTTTAATGGCTGTGGTCATAATTTCCGTCTTTGAAAAGACTACCTTCTGAGCGACGTCGCTTGATCAGTCCACGCGGACGCACACCACCGGCCATCGTTTATTCTAAAAATTTGGCCGGCACGCGGTCATAATGACCAGAGTTAACAAGATTCAGCAAGCCAGCATTACCACTTGGAAGATTATATACAAAGCAAACGAGTGTGTCGTACTCGAACTGATATAGTGGCACGTGAATTTTTTTATTTACAATGCGCTCCGGGTATTCAAGATCAAGCAGCAGCGCCTGCGCAATTGTTACGCCATTACGAAACGGCGCTTCAGACGCCGCACCAGATATTGGCCCCATATGAACCAGATGCCCATATCCAACAGTTGCATTACCTCCTTTACCTGCCCCGTCATTGTCATATATATGCGGCATGAAAGCTTCCCAGCCTGCAATGAAAGTTATCCCTTGTTGCGATATCTTCCAGGGTTTGCCTAGTCGTCTGGATTGGACCACCAGATTCGAATCCGGATTTGTATTCGTTACCGCTGTTCCAAGTGCGTCAGGCATTACGCCTCCTCTCTGTGACCAAGATAAATATGTATGGATTGAGCGCCGTTTGTTTTGTAGCGTTTAGTGCGCCCCAGACCATCCGTTACGCCGTGGACGAGCGAACCGGACGGCAGACGAACCGTGTAATACGTGTCGGGCATAACGCGGCCGTCACCATCTTTGAGTGTGTATTGTTCGTCGTGAGTGCGATCCTTTGACGTTAGCACTGGCGCCGCCTTCCGCCCGCGACAGTCGCACGCCCATGCGTAACCCAGGGCTTCAGCCATGTCGTAACCGTTTGAATACGATTTCAGCCTATCGAACGGAAACCATTCGCCGGTTTCGGCGTTCAGCGCCATGGCGGACGGCATTGGCGGGAAGTTTGAGTAGATTGAATAGGTGATACGGCAAAGCTGGCACTCTTCCTTGCCGCCGGCTTCATCCTGTTTCTGCTGTCCCATTTGACCTCTTCTGATTTTCCAGAACACACGCAGAGAATTAACCATCTAACACACGACACGGTCAACGACTTTAATTTGAGATAAAACCATTTTGACAAATATTTTCGATTCTGATGATTCCGGGCATCTCATTCAGTGCATTTTTCCGATATCACGGCCCAACAAAAATGGCGGCATTGAGCCCTAATGCCGTTCAGTTAAGCGACTGAACGGCATTTTTGTTTCCTGCGCAAAGTAGTTGTAAACGGGGCGTGGCGATGTTAACTTGCATCGCCATGCTGGTTGATGATCTGCGCCTTCTTGTCAAATCACAGCCGCCTCTCGCATGGGGACGGCTGGGCCAGCATCTGCCGTACGAATGGATCGAGTCTGAAGTGCAGGCTAGTGGCAGTGCCAGCGTGCGTCGGCGTCGACTTCCCGCGCAACAGGTATGGCTGGTGAGGTGATCGCGCTCGCGCTGTACCGACACCAGTCAATCAGCGAGGTCGTCGATGAACTGGACCTTGCGTTACCTGTGGCCGATGCGTCGTTTGTCAGCAGGAGTGCCATCACCCAGGCGCGGTAGCGCGTCGGCGTGACGCCACTGGCGTGGCTGTTTCACGAATCAGCTAGAAACTGGGTTGCGCAGGATCAGGACCGATACCTCTTCAAGGGATTCTCGCTGTTCGCGATGGATGGCACCACGCTGCGCCCCGCCGACAGTGCCGCCAACCGCAGACATTTCGGCGCCTCTGCCGCTGCTCATGGCCGCAGTGGTAGCTACCCCCAACTGCGCGCGGTTACGCTCACCGCGCTTGCCACGCATCTGGTGCCGGGCTATCGCCGCATGCGTCTCGACACGCTGCCGACGATGCAAGCGGCGCTCGGCCTCTACGCATCGCTGGGATTCGATGCCCATCGACGCCTACGTGTTCAATCCGATCCCCGCCGCGATTTTTCTGGAACGCGATCTGACGCGGCCGCGATCAATGTAATGGCGGTGCAGGCCTGACGCGGCCTGCAGGTATGCACTCGCTCATTGCCCCGTTCTGCTGGCTCAAGCCACGCACGACCACCTCGGACGATTTGCCGTCACGCCGCGCGAGTTCGGCCAGATCGAGCAACGCGGCGTAGCGCGCGGAACAGTCGCTCGCCGCGCCGGCGTCGGGGTTCGCGCGAAGGTCGTCGTTGGCGTCGCTGGCGTCGATGACTGCGTTGATCGCCAGCAACGTCGCCACGACGATCGTCGCGAGCGCGACCGTTTTGCGGAGCGCGCCCCGCGCAGCCCTTTGCGCTCGCGAGTGACGCTCCGCCTCAGCAGATGGTGGACACGAGCCCGCCATTTCGCACATCGCGTCGCACCGCGCGGCGCGACGTGAGCGCCACGATTCTACGCAGGTTCTGATTCTCATCGCCGCGCTCATCGTCAGGCCCAATGCGCCGGCACCCACACGCGCCCGACCCAATGGCCCGGCACCCAGACCGCAGCCCGCGGCGCGACATACACGGGACGCGGTGCGACGTAGACGGCTGGCGGCGGGGGCGGCGCCACGACCACCACCGGCGGCGGAACATAGGCCGGCGGAGGCGTCACCACGACGGGCTTCAACGGCACGTACACGACCGGCGGCGGCACGACGACCGGCGGGGGCGGCGCCACGACCACCACCGGCTTCGGCGCAACGACCACGGTCGTACCGGTCGCCGTCGTGGTCCCGCCCGCGACCACCACGCCGCCTGTTACCACCGTACCGCTCGAGGTCACCGTGTGGCCTTGCGTGCCGGTCACGCTCGTCGAAGTCGTCACGACGCCGGGCGCGACCCGCGTCGCGGTGCCTGAGTGATAGACGTTGTTGTTGTCCGGACCCGTCAACGTGCCCGAGCGCGCGCAGGTCGAACCCGCGCAATTCGTCGACGCAGAATGATTGACCGTATTGCCGTTCGACCCGGTGATCGAGCCCGACGACGAATACTGACCCGGCGCGGTGCGCGTCACGTCGCCGGACGTCGTCGCCGTTTTGCCGTCGGGACCGGTCAGCGTACCGCTATGCGAGCAGGAGCCGCCCGCGCAGCTGGTGTCGCCCGAGTGCTGCACCGAGTTGCCGTAGCGGCCCGTCGCGGTACCCGAGTTCGAGAACTGGCCGGGCGACGTGCGCGTGACTGTGCCAGTGTTGCTTGCGAAGCCGCCATAGGGGCCGGCCACGCTGCCCGCATGCGAGCAGCTACCGCCGCCGCACGAGCCGTAGTGCGCACCGTTATAGACGCCGCGCGACGTGTACGCGGTGCCGTGACCCGACAACGCGAACGCCGATGCGCTGCCGAGCGCGAGCACGGCGGCGGCCGCGCCGACCACCGCCTTGCGCAGCGCGCCTCGCGCCATGCTGGCGCAGACCCTGTCGGAACCTGCGAATGAACGATTTTTCACGGTATGTCCTTGCTGGATTCGGGCCACTTGCGTCACTGCCGCGTGGCGACGAACGGACTATAGAAGGACACTCCGCGGAAATCATCACGGAACATATGTCGCGCTGTTTCACCGCGACGCGGGCCCGCCAGGCAAGGTTTTGCGGGCATTCGGCGGGAGCCGCGACATATTTCGACATAGTTTGCGAAACAGATGCGGCCGCCGGAATCGACTGCGGCCCCAGCCGCTCACTGCCCGACCGGCGTCACCTGCACCGCGGCGGCGGACACGAACGCCGCATGCACGGTGTCGCCGACCTTCACGTCGCTCAAATCGACGTCGGGCGCGGCTTCGAAGGTCTGGGTCTGATACGCGCCGCGCAGCGTCACGAGGCGCTGCTTGCGATCGATCTTCAGCACGGTCGCGAGCACCTCGGTCTGCCGCGCCGACTCGTACCCACCCGACGCCGGCGCAGAGCTCCGCCGGTCGACCCGCTCGCGAATCCCCTTGCCCGCGCTGCTTGCCTTGTCGACCTTGGTGAGCAACGCATTCTTGTACAGCACGTCGACGCGATCGCCGATCTTAAGCTGATCGAAACCGGCGACCTGCTGGCTGACGAGCACGATCGCGACGTCGCCATGCGGACCCTTCAATGTCAGCGAACGGTTGCCCGCATCGATGGCGACGATCTCCGCCGTCATATGCACCGGCTGCGCCGCGCTGAGCACCGCTTGCGCGGTGCTCGCCATGTCGTCCTGCGCTCGCGCCGGCGGGGCCGCGGCCACCACCGCGATGACCAATGCTGCAGCTATCGTCGCTGTTTTCATCCGCGTTCTCCTCCTGCAAGGTATCAATACGGCTTGACGGCCGGTCATGCGCGTCGAGCGCAATCGCTTCGTGCTACGCAGCATTCGTGCCCGGCGTCATGAACTCTGCGCCTACAGGACAACCACGGCCAACAGTATGACGCGAACAATTTGCCGACGTATGCATCGGCATGGCCGCCGACAGCCATCAGAAACGCCATCTCGGTACCGTGCTATCCTATATACCAATAGGGGGTATATGTATGGCACATCTGAGCATACACAAAGACGGCTTATTGAAACGCGTTCGTCGCATCGCGGGCCAGGTTCAGGCTATCGAGCGTTCACTGGAGTCGGACGCCGATTGCGAAAAAGTCCTGCACCTGGTGGCCGCGACCCGCGGCGCAATGAACGGCCTGCTCGACGAGATCGTCGAGGCGCACGCGCGCGAGCATGTCGCGCATCCGGACCTGACGGCCAGCCAGCGCAAGAAGGGAGTTGATGCATTGATCGGCGCAATCCGCCGCTATTCGAAGTAAGTTTGTATGACTGACCATCTGATCCGCAAACACGAGCACTCGTTTCTCGGCAGCTCGCACGACGACAACGCGCGCCGGACCCGCTTCGTCGTCGCGCTCACCGTTGTCATGATGATCGGCGAAATCGCGGCCGGTTACGTGACCGGCTCGATGGCGCTGCTCGCCGATGGCTTCCACATGGCGACGCATGCCGGCGCGCTCGGCATTGCCGCGCTCGCGTATGCGTTCGCGAGACGCAACTCGGCAAACCGCGCGTTCAGTTTCGGAACGGGAAAAGTGGGCGAGCTTGCCGGCTTCGCTTCGGCGCTGATTCTCGCGCTGGTGTCGCTTGGCATTGGCATCGAATCGGCGATCCGGCTCGTTCATCCCACCGGTGTCGCGTTTGGGGAGGCCGCGGTGATTGCGGCGATCGGGCTGGTCGTGAACATCGTCAGCGCGCTGCTGTTGTCGGGCGGCTATGCGCACCATGGGCATCACGATCATCACCATCATCACGACCATGCGCATGGGTCCGACAACAACCTGCGCTCGGCCTATGTGCACGTGCTCGCCGATGCGCTGACCTCGGTGCTGGCGATCGTCGCCATGCTGGCCGGCCGCTATCTCCGGTGGGTCTGGATGGACCCGCTGATGGGCATCGTCGGATCGATCGTCATCGCGCGCTGGGCATGGACGCTGATGCGCGACACGGCCGGCGTGCTGCTCGACAGAACCGACGAGCACGTGGCCGGCGAAATCCGCGAAATCCTGGATTCGCACGGCGATGCCGAGATCGCCGACCTGCACGTCTGGCAGATCGGCCCGGAGGCGCGAGCGGCGATCGTCAGCGTGCGCACGCATGGCGGCGTTACGACCGAGACGATCCGCGCGCGGCTCGCACCGGTGCATGAGGTCATGCATCTGACCGTCGAAGCGGCGTCATAACGCCTGCGCCCGGCGCAACAAGGTGCGATAAAAACAAAGGGCCGGCGTGTCTCGACGCCGGCCCTTCCGCTTTTTACTATTCAGCTTGCGCGGAGACCCGCCTGGCGCGGGGACCGAAGCTGGCGCTAAACCAGCTCACGCATCACACGCGCTCGATCGCGATCGCGATGCCTTGGCCGACGCCGATACACATCGTGCACAGCGCGAAGCGGCCCTGCGTGCGTTGCAGCTGATACGTCGCGGTCGTCACCAGACGCGCGCCGCTCATGCCGAGCGGGTGGCCGAGCGCAATCGCGCCGCCGTTCGGGTTCACGCGGGGATCGTCGTCGGCGACGCCGAGGGCGCGCAGCACCGCGATACCTTGCGAGGCGAACGCTTCGTTCAGTTCGATCACGTCGAACTGGTCGATCTTCATGCCCAGACGCGCGAGCAGCTTCTGCGTGGCGGGTGCCGGGCCGATGCCCATCACGCGCGGCTCGACGCCGGCGGTGGCCACACCGAGCACGCGGGCGCGCGGCGTGAGGCCGAAGCGCTTCGCGGTCTCTTCATTGGCAAGCAGCAACGCCGCCGCGCCGTCGTTCACGCCCGATGCGTTACCGGCCGTAACCGTGCCGTCCGGACGCACGACGCCCTTCAGCTTCGCGAGCGTTTCGAGGCTCGTTTCGCGCGGATGCTCGTCCTGCATGACCGTGATCGGATCGCCCTTCTTCTGCGCGATCGTCACGCCGACGATCTCCTGCGCGAGCGTGCCGTCGCGTTGCGCGCGCGCCGCCTTCTGCTGGCTGCGCAGCGCGAATGCGTCCTGGTCGGCGCGGCTGATGTTGTAGTCGGTCGCGACGTTTTCACCGGTTTCCGGCATCGAGTCGACGCCGTACAGCTTCTTCATCAGCGGATTCACGAAACGCCAGCCGATCGTCGTGTCGTAGACCTCGTTCTGACGCGAGAACGCGCTGGTCGCCTTGGGCATCACGAACGGCGCGCGGCTCATGCTTTCGACGCCACCGGCAATCATCAGCGCGGCCTCGCCCGACTTGATCGCGCGCGCGGCGATGCCGACCGCATCCATGCCCGAGCCGCACAGACGGTTGACCGTCGAGCCCGGCACGTTCTTCGGCAGACCCGCGAGCAGCAGCGACATGCGCGCGACGTTGCGGTTGTCGTCACCGGCCTGGTTGGCGCAGCCGTAGATGAGGTCGTCGATCGCGGTCCAGTCGACGTTCTTGTTGCGCTCCATCAGCGCCTTGAGCGGCACCGCGCCCAGGTCGTCGGCGCGCACCGACGACAGCGAACCCGCATAGCGGCCAATGGGGGTGCGAATCGCGTCGCACAGGAATGCTTCGGTCATGGGATGTCTCCAGTTGAGATGCTGCGTGCGCTGCGCCTCGGCCGGCCTTGCACCGATGACGCCCGGTTCGATGCGCCGAGGCACCGGCCCGAGGGCCAACGGCCGCGGGCGGGAGGCTGCAAAACGGCGGCGGCGCGGCGGCCGTCACGTCGGACCAGCTTAGCGCAGGATCGTGAACGATGGGCTTGGGATTGACGACCGATACGGCTGCCGCCCCTTCTTCGCCCCGCCTCATGTTCTATATACGAACACAAGGTCATATATCGAACAAAACAGCCTCGATAATAGGCGGGGGCGCGAAAGCATGTCAAGCACGGCCGCAGCTGTGCCAAGCGACACCAGGGAATACGCGGAGGGGGCGATCTTCAGCGAACTTCGATTCCTTCATCGGCGATGTAGCCGCGAATCACGTCCGCGAAACTGCGCTCGGCCGCGAGCCCGAGCCGTTCGGCGCGCGACGTATCCCACGCGCCGGGCCAGCTCCCGACGATCTTCTCGATGCGCTCGTCGGGCTGCCGCACAATGCGGTTCGCGACCGCCTCGCCCGCGACCTCGCGCAGTGCCGCGATCATCTCGTCGACGCTGACCGACAAGCCCGGCAGGTTCAGCACGCGTTGCTTGCCAAGCGCGGCGCCATCGAGTTCGAGGCCGGCGATAAGACCCTCGATCGCCTTGCGCGGCGACAGCAACCACAGCCGCGTCGAACCGGCGACCGGACACACGGCCTCCTCGCCATTGAGCGGCTCGCGGACGATGCCGCTCGCGAACGACGACGCCGCCGCATTCGGCCGCCCCGGTCGCACGCTGATGGTCGGCAGCCGCAGCACGCGGCCGTCGACGAAACCGCGCCGCGAATAATCGTTGAGCAGCAGCTCCGCGATCGCCTTCTGCGCGCCGTACGACGACTGCGGATTGAGCGCGGTGTCGTCCTGCACGACTGCAGGCAGATCGCCACCGTAGACCGCGACCGAACTGGTGAACACGACGCGCGGTTGGTGCCCGCGCTGCCGGCAGATTTCGAGCAGCAGCCGCGACGCATCGAGATTGATGCGCATGCCGAGATCGAAGTCCGCCTCGGCCTGGCCGCTGACGATCGCAGCGAGATGAAAGATCACCGAGGTTTGATCGTCGATCACGCGTTCGAGCACACTGCGCTCCGCGATATTGCCGACTTCGGTGCGCACGCGCGCATCGCCGAAATCGTGTGCGCGCACGACGTCGAGCAGTACGAGCCCGGTAATCGCTTGCGGCGCGCCGTGCGCATCTTTCAGTGCGCCGCGCGCGAGCAGCTCGCGCGCGAGACGCTGGCCGAGAAAACCGGCACCGCCGGTGATCAGTACTTTCATGGTTACGTGTGCGTTAGTGGTTGTCGGAAAGAGTCAACGCCCCGCATCGAGATAAGGCTTCAGCCAGCCAAGCCCCGCCGAGGTCCCCGCGCGCGGCCGGTATTCGCAGCCGATGTAGCCGTCGTAGCCGAGCGCATCGATCAGATCGAACAGGTACGGGTAGTTCAGCTCACCGATGTCGGGCTCGTGCCGCTCGGGCACACCCGCAACCTGGATGTGACCGATGCCGGCCATATCGCGTTTGAGCTTCATCGCGAGATCGCCCTCGACGATCTGGCAGTGATAGCAATCGAACTGCACCTTCAGGTTCGGCGCGCCGACTTCGGCGCAGATCGCTTGCGCGTCGTCCTGTCGATTGAGGAAATAGCCGGGCATGTCGCGCGTATTGATCGGCTCGATGACGACCGTGATCTGTTCGGCTTGCGTGGTCCGCGCGGCATAGGCGAGGTTGTTCAGGTACACGTCGCGTTGTGTTTTGCGCTGCGTTTCACCCGCTTGATCGCCGGCGATCAACCCCGCCATCACATGCAGCTTGCGATTGCCGAGCACGCGCGCGTACTCGAGTGCCGTGTCGATGCCGCGGCGGAACTCGTCCTCACGGCCCGGCAACGACGCAAGGCCGCGCTCGCCGCCGCTCCAGTCGCCGGGTGGCGCATTGAACAGCGCCTGCGTGAGGCCATGCGCGTCGAGCCGCGCCTTCAGCTCGCCCGGGCGGAACTCGTAGGGAAACAGGAATTCGACCGCGTTGAAGCCGTCGCGCGCGGCGGCGGCGAAACGATCGAGGAACGCGTGCTCGTTGTACATCATCGACAGATTAGCGGCGAAGCGAGGCATGGCGGCAGCTCCTTCAAGACAGTGCGATACGGTGCGCGGCGTTCATCGGTCATGCGCGCTGCTACCAGCGCGCGCCGAACGCGGCACGAAGTTCTTCGATCGCGGCGGCGTCGAGCGGCGCGGGCCGCGGATTCGTCATCAGCCACAGGCGCGCGGTCTCCTCGAGTTCTTCGAGCGCATACGACGCGTGCGCGACCGAGCGCTCCCACACTACCGGCCCCAGACGTTCGAGCAACACCGCGCGCACCCGATCGGCCAGCGCAGCGATCTGCGCGGCCACTCGGGGATCACCCGGGCGTTCGTAGCGAATCAGCGGTACGTGGCCCACTTTCATCACGTAGTACGGTGTGATCGGCGGCAGCACGTCCGCTTCGCTCCATACGCCCCCGAGCGTCAATGCGACCAGATGCGTCGAATGGGTATGGACGATGCCGCGCGCCTCGCCGTTGCGCGCATAGATACCGCGATGCAGCGCCAGCGTTTTCGACGGTTTGCCGCCCGACACCGCGTGGCCGTTTGCGTCGACCTTCGCGATGTCGGCGGGATCGAGGCGGCCGAGGCACGCGTCGGTCGGGGTGATCAGCCAGCCGTCGTCGAGCCGCGCGCTGATGTTGCCGGCGCTGCCGACCGTATAGCCGCGCTGATACAGGCTCGCGCCGACCGCGCAGATTTCCTCGCGAACGCGCGCTTCGGCGCAGGTGTGAAGTGCCGGTGCGTCGCTCATTGCGCGGCTCCGTCGAGATGGCGCAGCGCCTTGTCGAAGAAGTCCGTGGTGCCGAAATTGCCGGATTTCAGCGCGAGTGCGAGCGGCTCGGCGCCGGTCGTCACCGTGGCCGGCACGCCCGGATCGATCTGCGCGCCGATGCGCAGCATGCGCACGTCGAGCGCCTGCACGACGGCGCCCGAAGTCTCGCCGCCCGCGACGACGAACTTGCGCACTCCCCGTTCGCGCAGACCGCGCGCAATCGCCGCCAACGTCTTCTCGACCAGATGCCCGGCCTCGTTGACGCCGAGTTCGCGCTGCACGGCCTGCACTTCGTCGGGCGACGCGGTCGCATAGACCAGCACCGGTTCCGCGTGCACGAAGCGCTGTTGTGCGAACGCAAGCGCCTCGCCGACGACGTCCTCGCCGCGCGCCGCCGCGAGCGGATCGATGCGGAACGCGGGCCGTGTCGCGCACCAGGCGGCGACCTGCGCGTTGGTCGCCGTCGACGCACTGCCCGCGAGCACCGCCGACAAACCTTCTATACGCGGCAATTGCGCGGCATGGGTTTGCTCGCCGAGCAGACCCGCGCGCCGGAAGTTGGCCGGCAAACCAAGCGCGACGCCGGAGCCGCCGGTGATCAGCGCGAGATCCGCGCAGGCCGCGCCGAGCGTGTGCAGATCGGCGTCGGACACCGCATCGGCAATCGCGATGCGCACGTCGTCGGCGCGCAACGCGGCGAATGCGGCACGCACGGCCGCATCGCCTTGCGCGAGCTGGTCGTAACGCACGAGCCCGACCTTCGATTGCGTTTGCCGCCGCAGCACGCGCACGAGGTTCGCGTCGCGCATCGGCGTCAGCGGATGGTTTTCCATGCCCGACTCGTTGAGCAGCGCATCGCCGACGAACAGATGACCGCGAAAAATCGTGCGGCCGTTCTCGGGAAACGCGGGACACGCGATCGTGAACGACGCGCGCTCAGCGAACTCGGCGGACAGCGCATTCAGCAACGCATCGGTCACCGGGCCGAGGTTGCCCGCATCGGTCGAATCGAAGGTCGAGCAGTACTTGAAGAAGAATTGCCGGCAACCTTGCGCGCGCAGCCAGGCGAGCGCGGCCAGCGATTGCGCGACCGCGTCGGCGGCCCGGATCGTGCGCGACTTCAGCGCGACGACGAGCGCGTCGGCGCCGAGCGCTGCGTTGGAGGTGGGCACGCCGATCGTCTGCACCGTGCGCATGCCACCGCGCACGAGCATGTTGGCGAGATCGGTGGCGCCGGTGAAGTCGTCGGCGATGCAGCCGAGCAGCGCGGGTTTCGTTTGAGCCGTCATGACCTCTCCCTCGCCTATTGCTTCGTCGGCAATTCGATGGCTGGGAAAATCTTCACGACCGCCGAGTCGTCTTCGCAACCGTGGCCCGCCGTCGACGCCATCATGAACATCTGATGCGCTGCCGCCGACAGCGGCAGCGGAAACTTCGTGCGACGCGCGGTATCGAGCACGAGGCCGAGGTCCTTGACGAAAATATCGACCGCCGACAGCGGCGTGTAGTCGCCCGCGAGAATATGCGGGACGCGGTTCTCGAACATCCACGAATTGCCCGCGCTGTGCGTGATCACGTCGTACAGCGCGTGCGGGTCGACACCTTCGCGCAGGCCGAGCGCCATTGCCTCGGCGGCCACCGCGATATGCACGCCGGCCAGCAGTTGGTTGATGATCTTCACCTTCGAGCCTGCGCCATGCGTGGCGCCAAGCCGATACACGTTGCCGGCGATCGCGGCGAGCACGTCTTCGCACGCGGCATAAGCGGCCGCGGGACCGGACGTCATCATCGTCATCTCGCCCGACGCCGCGCGCGCCGCGCCGCCCGAGACCGGCGCATCGAGCATCTGCAGACCGGCCGCCTCGACGCGCTTGCCGAGATCGCTCGCGAACTCCGGCGCGACCGTGGCACTCGCGATCACGACGCCGCCCGGCTTCATGGCCGCGAGCGCGCCGTGCTCACCGAACAGCACGGCCTCGGTTTGCGCCGCATTCACGACCAGCGTGATCACGACCTCGCACTGCGCGCCGAGCTCCGCGGGCGTCGCACAGCCGATGCCCCCTTCATCGACGAACGCCTGCAGCGCGTCGCGCCGCAAGTCGCACGCGTGGACCCTGAAGCCCGCGCGCAACAGCGAGCGCGCGACGCCGAGTCCCATGGCCCCCAAACCAATGACACCGACATTTCTCGACATGCATGACCTCTATGGATGGGTGCCGCATTCGTGAGTTCGCGCGCGTCGGAATCACCGCGCGCCTTCAGCGCGTCAGACGATGCCCGCCTCGGCAAGCCGCCGCGCCGCGTTGTACAGATGCGTCTGCGCGGCATTGCGCGCCGCCGTCGGATCGCCGGCGCGAATCGCCGCGGCGATCGCCGCGTGCTCCTCGCGCACCTGCCGCGAGAAGTCCTCGCGTAGCGCCTCGTTGCGGCGCGTGACGACCGTGCCCGCTTCGAGGTACTGATTGAGGAACGTCAGCGTCTTCAGGAAATACGGATTGCCCGTAGCCGTCGCGATCGCGCGATGAAACGCGACGTCTTCGGCGACGCCGTCTTCGCCATTGCCGACCGCGCGCTCGATGCGCGCGAGCGCGGCGTCGATCGCGGCCATGTCGGCATCGCTGCGGCGCATCGCGGCTTCCGACGCGACCTCCGCCTCGATCGCGCGACGCAGCGCGAGGATCTGCACGACCGAGCCCGGCTCCACGGCTTGCGCGTAGTCGATTCGCAGCGGGCGGATCGCGCCGTGCCCGGCGACGAACACGCCACTGCCCTGGCGCGGCTCGACCACCCCCTCGTTCTTCAGTCGCGACAGCGCCTCGCGAATCACCGTGCGGCTTACGCCGAACTGTTGCGCGAGCACGGCTTCGGTCGGCAGCCTGGCGCCGCGCGCGAAGGTGCCCTTGTCGATCTGCTTCAGCAGTTGCTGCGCGACTGTGTCGCTCAAAGCGCGCGCGGGAATCTTGTCGAACATGGCGGATCGGCTGGACAGGGTGTCGCGAACTAGTCAGGTTATCGGGTCATCATACAAATTTGGAGTGAGGAATCGCATCCACGCAAACCCTGGGGTTTTTGCACAAATCGGCGTTATTTGGCGAAATAGAAGGCTTAAGCTATCGTCTCGCCTTTGCGCCGCAACGCAAAACGCGGCGCCGCATCGAAACGAACGCGCGTCGCGCGTCCTTCGCGCGCACTCTTCCGAACCCACGATCAAGGTCCATGAGCAAAGCCCTGCCGCCGTCTTCCGTCGCGCCCGCCAACGCCGAACCGGCCCCGGAGAAACCGGGCGACTCGTACGTGCAGTCGTTCGCGCGCGGCCTCGCGGTCATCCGCGCGTTCGACGCGACGCGGCCCGAACAGACGCTCACCGACGTCGCCGCGGCGACTGGCCTCACGCGCGCCGGCGCGCGCCGGATCCTGCTGACGCTGCAAACACTCGGCTATGTGGAAGCCGAGGGACGCCTGTTCCGTCTGACGCCGAAGATTCTCGACCTCGGCTTCGCGTATCTGACCTCGATGCCGTTCTGGAATCTCGCCGAACCGGTGATGGAAAGCCTGTCGGCGCAGGTGCACGAAAGCTGCTCCGCGGCCGTGCTCGATCGCACCGAGATCGTCTACGTGCTGCGCGTGCCGACTCACAAGATCATGACGATCAACCTGTCGATCGGCAGCCGCCTGCCCGCGTACTGCACGTCGATGGGCCGCGTGCTGCTTGCCTCGCTCGACGACGAGACGCTCGACGCGACGCTGAACTCGACGCCGCTCTACGCGCACACGCCGCGCACCGTCACCGACAAGCAAGAGTTGAAGAAGCTGATCGAGCAGGTGCGTCGCCAGGGGTGGGCGATCGTCGATCAGGAACTCGAGGGCGGCTTGATTTCGCTGTCCGCGCCGATTCGCAATCGCCAGGGCCGCGTGATCGCCGCGATGAACATCAGCGGCAACGCACAGCGCAATTCGGCCAAACAGATGGTGAAGGCGTTCCTGGAACCGCTGCAGCGAGCCGCGCAGACAGTCTCGGAGATGGTCGCGCGGCGCGGCTAATGAACGTTTCGTGGCTCTGGCCGCGCGGTGATGAGCAGCCGGGCGCGCACGCCTCGTGCGCGCCGCGGCGTGTGCATCAAGCGCTCACTGGGCGAGATAGCGCTCCACCAGCCGTGCCCAGAACGCCGCGCCGATCGGCAGACTGCGGTCGTTGAAGTCGTAGTGCGGGTTGTGCACCATGCAACCGTCCTCGCCGACGCCATTGCCAATGCGCAGGAACGTGCCCGGCCGCTTCTGCAGCATGAATGCGAAGTCCTCGCTACCCATCAGGATGTCGGTCTGCTCGACCACCTTGTCGTCGCCCACCAGTTCGCGCGCGACCTGCACCGCGAAATCCGTTTCGGCATGCGTATTGATGACGACCGGATAGCCTTCGATGTACTCGACGTGCGCTTTGCCGCCATAGCTCGCGGCCTGCGACTCGGCCAACTCAGTGATGCGCTTCTTCAGCAACGCGCGTACCTCGGGGCTGAACGAGCGCACGCTGAGTTCGAGCCGCGCGCTGCTGGAAATCACGTTGTTCGCGGTGCCCGCGTGCATCGAGCCGACCGTCACCACGGCGGGCTGCGACGGATCGACGTTGCGCGCGACGATCGTTTGCAGCGCCATCACGATGCTCGCGGCGACCACGACCGGATCGACGGTCAGATGCGGACGCGCCGCATGGCCGCCGACGCCTTCGATCGTGATGATCGCCTTGTCGCCCGCCGACATGAACGGTCCCTTGCGGAACAGCAACACGCCCGGCTCGGCTCCCGGATGGTTGTGCAGGCCGAACACGGCGTCGCACGGGAAGCGCTCGAACAGGCCGTCGTCGATCATCTTCAGCGCACCGCTGTCGATGCCGCTTTCCTCGGCCGGCTGGAAATACAAATGCACGGTGCCCGAGAAATTGCGCGTGGCCGCGAGACGTTGCGCGGCGCCGAGCAGGATCGTGGTGTGACCGTCGTGGCCGCACGCATGCATCTTGCCGTGGGTGCCGCTCGCGTACGGCAGGCCGGTCTGTTCGATGATCGGCAACGCGTCCATGTCCGCGCGAATGCCGATGCTGCGCTTGCCGTCACCCTCTTTCAGCGTGCCGACCACGCCGGTCTTGCCGACCCCACGCGTGACCTGCCAGCCCCACTGTTCGAGTTTTTCCGCGACGAGCGCCGCGGTCTGCACTTCCTCGTACGCGAGTTCCGGTTGGTGGTGAATGTGATGGCGAATCTCGCGCAGGCTCGCGGCGGCGGGTTCCAGATCGGACACTTCGGTCAAACGCGGGGTCTCGTTCATAGTTTGTATGGCTCCAGTGAGTAGCCTCGCACTATAGCCACGCTGTTTTGTTCGAATAAGATGCTATTTTTTTCACCCTGATTAACAGGCCTTATATACGGGGTTACCCTTATGAAGCTGCAGCAGTTGCAGGCCTTCGTCGCCGCCGCGCATCACCGCAGTCTGCGCGCCGCCGCGCGTGAGCTTGGCGTCACGCAGCCGGCCGTCACGCATACGATTCGCGAGCTGGAAAGCGCGCTCAACGCCGAGCTGATGGTGCGCAGCGTGCGCGGCATCGAGCTGACCGCGTGCGGGCTCGCGCTGTTGCCGCGCGCCGAGCAGTTGCTCGGCGACATGCGCCGCACGGTCGAGGCCGTCGAGCAGGTCAAGGGCGAACTGGCCGGCAAGGTCAGCGTCGGCACGATGCCATCGCTGGCGCTGACGGTACTGCCGCATGCGGTGTCGAGCTTTCGCGAGCGGATGCCGCTCGTGAGTCTGCATCTGGAGGAAGTGACGGTGCCCGACGCGCTCGCGCGTCTGCGCAACGGCGCGCTCGATCTCGCGGCGATCCATCACGTTCTGGCATTGGATAACGATCTGGTGCAGGTGCCGCTGTACTCGACGCAGTTCGTCGTCACGATGCGCGCTGGCCATCCGCTCGCGAACGTCACGCGTCTGTCCGAGCTGCTCGACGCCGAGTGGATCGTCACGGTGGGCGCCGACCACTTCCCGCACAGCGTGATGATGGCGATGTTCAGCGCGCACGGCTTGCCGGTACCGAAGCGCTTGCTGCGCGCGCCGTCGTCGTTTGCAGTCACGCTCGGGCTCGTGTCGCAGACCGACGTGATCAGTTGCTTCACGCGGCCGCTTGCGCAGAGGGTCGCGCCGCTCGGCATTCGCGTCGCACAGATCGAAGACGCGCTGCCGAACTACGATCTGAGCATCATTTCGCGACGCGATCTGCTGCCGACGCCGGCCGTGCAGCAGTTCGTCGCATGTTTGCGGCAGGTGACGCGGGAGCGGATGGGAGCCGTGCAGTAAGGCCGCGTGCTTGCGCTACGCGCTCACCTGCTCCTTGAGCACCGTGATCAATGCGTGCCCCGCTTCTTCGAGCGCGCCGGAGTTGTCGATCGTCGTGCAGCGCACGCCGGCCGGCAACGCAAACGGCGCGCGCCGCGCGAGCCGCGCCGCGACCTGCTCCGACGATTCGCGCGCCCGCGCGCCGAGCCGTGCTTCGAGAATATGCGGCGCGGCGCTCACGTGCACCACTTCCGCGCGTGGATAGCGCGCGAGCGCATGCTGCAGGTACTGCCGCGAGCCGTTGACGACCACCGTGCAGCCACGCGCGAGCCACGCATCGAGTTCGATGCCGATGCCATAGCGCAGCGAATGGCTCGACCATTCGAGCGCGAACAGGCCAAGCACCGAGCGCGCGGCGAACTCCTCGACGCTTAGTGCAACATGCACCTCGCCATTGCCGCTCGGCCGCGTGATGTAACGATGCGCGAATACGAGCGGCTCGCCGGCGAGCCGCATCCGCGCGAACTGCAGCAGCGAATCCTTGCCCGCGCCCGACGGCCCCATCACATAGATCAAACGCCCAGTCATTGGCTGCTCACCTCGTCTTGCTGCTTGTTCGTGCGATCGCCAGGTTGCGCGCCGTGGCTGAACGGCAGCGGCTGCCAAAGCACGAACGGCTCACCCGGCGCCGGCTCGACGAACAGCGCGGCCTGATCCACAGCGAGCGGCCCGAGCGCGGGCGTGCGCTCCCGCCACCATGCGATCAGCGTCGCGCGCTCGTCGGCATCGGCGAGCGAACTGGACAACGTCATATGAAAACGGAACTCGTCGAACACGTACGGATAGCCCCATTGCAACAGCAACGCACGTTGGCGTTCGCTAAGCGGCGCGGCGAGCCGTCGCTCGAGATCGGCCGCCGACGGCCGCGCGCGCAGCCTGTCGAGCGACTGCAGCGCGTTCGACGCGAGTTCGCGAATGCGCGTCTCGCCATCTGCATCGGCCGGTCGCAACGCGACGAAGTCGCCCAGCGTGGCCGTTTCTACCGGCAACGTGAACGGCCGCTGCGCGAGCGCCCAGGCTCGCGCGGCCGCGAGCAGGTCGGGCTGCGTGACGCCGGCGCCGAGCCGGAACGGAGCGACCAGCGTGCCATGCCAGCCGTAGCGGCGCGGCGCGTCGGTCAATGCGGCGAGCGGGCGCGTCAGGCCTGGCGGCTGCGGCTGCGCGCGACGCTCGCCGCTGTGCGCATCGCGGCCGAGCCATGTCGAGCCGGCCTGCCACCACGCCGATTCAACCGACGGCGCGTAGTACAGCGCAAAGCGCGCTTCGGCACTCCATACGGAGCCGCTCACAGGTCATGCTCCACGAGCAGTTGCACGCGATCGGCCGCGAAATGCGTGAAGCCGTATTTGACCGGCGTGCCCTGCAGATCGACGTCGACGTTCTCGACCCACAGCACCGGCTGCTGACGGTTGATGTTGAGCCGCCGCGCGACTTCCGGCTCGGGCAGCACGCTGCCGATGCGGCTCCACTTGCGCAGATAATCGTCCACGCCGAATTCGGCCAGCGCTTTCGTCGTGCCGCCGAGGCGTTGCACGACCTCCGGCAAATCCGGAAAACGCGCGGCCGGATACCAGCTGCGCGCGTACGTGAGCGGCACGCCGTCCGACGCGTTCAGCGATTCGATGCGATAGACCGCCGCGCCCGCGCGCAGACCCAACGCCTTCGCGACACTGGGCTCGGCCTTCACGCGCGCGGCCGACAGCATCGTGCCCGCGGGCGAGTGGTGTTGTTGACGCAGGTTTTCGGTGAAACGCGTACGGCGGCCGATCGAATAGTCGATCGCGCCGGGCTGCACGAACGTGCCACGCCCCTGCTCGACGCTGACGAGGCCGAGCGCGGCGAGGCCGAGCATCGCGCGGCGCACCGTGTGACGGTTGACGTCGAAGCGCTTCGCCAGCTCACCCTCGCTCGGCAGCCGCCCTTCTTCGCCGAACCCGCTTGCCGTGATCTCTGCGGCGAGAATCTGTTCGATCTGTCTCCAGACGGCCACGCCCGCGCCCCGTTCGAGCGTCGTGGCCGGCGCCGCGCTGTCGTTCGATGTCATGGTGCTGTCATTCCCTTCGGTTCAAATGATCGCCATGACGTGCATTGTAGTGCGCGAGCCGTGATAAAAATATGAATGTCCGCCGCGCACGACAGTCCAGACAACTATGCTTATAAACGTCTAGACGTTTAGATGAATAGATGCTTCAATACCCACTCGCTGGATCGACAGGAAATCCGATGAGCCCGAGTTCCGTTCCGCCCAATCCACCCTCCTCGCCATTGCCGGCCGTGTCTTCGGCGGCGCGGCGCGCCTGGATGGCCGTGCTCGCGCGCACGCCGCGCGCCGACCTCGAAGCCGCGCTGCAGCGCGCGCTGCAAGGCCGCCCCGCCCCCGCCTACGACTGGCTGCGCCCCCCTGAAATCGGCCTCGCGATGGTGCGCGGGCGCATCGGCGGCAGCGGCGATCCGTTCAATCTCGGCGAAGCCACGGTTACGCGCGCCACGCTGCGTCTGCATGCCAGCGGCGACGCCGAAGCCACCGTCGGCGTCGCCTGCCATCTGGGACGCGACCGCCGTCGCGCCGAACTTGCCGCGCTCGCCGATGCCTTGCTGCAGATGCCCGCGCATCACGACAGCCTGCATCGTCAATTGATCGAGCCATTCGCCGCGCAACAGCAGGCCCGGGGCGCGCAACAGCAACAGGACGTCGCGGCGACGCGCGTCGAATTCTTCACGATGGTGCGAGGCGACTGATGGAACGTTCACCGATTGCGTTGTCCACGCTGACGCCGGGTTTCGCGGACCCGGTCCACGATACCCAGGCCGTGTTTCGCACGCTGCTCGACGCGTTGTCGCGGCCCGGCACGATCGGCGTGATCCGCGACGTGCTGCCCGAGTTGCGCAACACGCCGGTCGAACCCGCCGCGTTTGCCGCACTGCTGACGCTCTGCGACTACGCGACGCCGGTGTGGCTCGCGCAGCCTGATCCCGCGCTCGCGTCGGCGTTGCGTTTTCATACCGGCGCGCCGCTCGTCGATGCGCCCGGCAACGCCGCGTTCGCGTATGTGCACGATGCCGACGCGTTGCCGTCGCTCGAAAGCTTCGCGCCCGGCAGCGCCGAGTCACCGGAACAATCGGCCACGTTGCTGATCCGCGTCGACGCGCTGACGGGCGGCGCAGCGGTCACGTTGAGCGGCCCCGGCATTCTGGATGCCGAAACGATTTCGCCGGTCGGTCTTCCCGCGCGGTTCTGGCAAGAACGCGCAATGCTCGCGCCGCTGTTTCCGTGCGGCATCGACTGTTATCTGGTTTGCGGCCCGCGCGTGATCGGCCTGCCGCGCACAACCGAAGCGAAGGTGAACTGATGTACGTTGCCGTCAAAGGTGGAGAACGCGCGATCGAAGCGTCGTGGCGCCTGCTCGACAAAGCGCGCCGCGGCGATACGCGGATCGCCGAGCTGAGCGTCGCGCAGATTCGCGAGCAGTTGCGGCTCGCGGTCGCGCGCGTGATGACCGAAGGCTCGGTCTACGACGAAGAGCTTGCGGCACTCGCAATCAAGCAGGCGGCCGGCGAACTGGTCGAGGCGATTTTCCTGCTGCGCGCGTATCGCACCACGTTGCCGCGCTTCGGCTATACGCGCGCCATCGATACCGAAACGATGCAGGTCGAGCGGCGCATCTCGGCGACGTTCAAGGACCTGCCCGGCGGCCAGTTGCTCGGCGCGACCTATGACTACACGCAGCGTCTGCTCGATTTCGCGTTGCTCGCCGATGGTGATGACGCGCGGCAGGACGTGACGCGCGGCAACGCGCCCGTTCCGCAAGAACCGCCAGCGCCAGAATCGATGCCGCGAGTCGTGTCGCTGCTCGACAAGGAAGGCCTGATCGAACAGGAGCGCCCAACACCCGACGGCGCGGAACCCGGCGACCTGTCGCGTGAACCGCTCGCGTTTCCGGCGAGCCGCGCGACGCGTCTGCAAAATCTCGCGCGTGGCGACGAAGGCTTTCTGCTCGCGATGGGCTACGCGACGCAACGCGGCTACGCGCACTCGCATCCGTTCGCGGGCGAGATCCGTTTCGGCACGATCGCGGTCGAGATGGACCTCGACGAACTCGGCGAAGCGGTCGACATCGGCGATATCGACATCACCGAATGCCAGATGATCAACCAGTTCGCGGGCAGCGGCACGGTGCCGCCGACCTTCACGCAGGGCTACGGCCTCGCGTTCGGCCACTCGGAGCGCAAGGCGATGGCGATGGCGCTCGTCGATCGCGCGTTGCGTGCCGAAGAACTCGGCGAGACGCTCGCGTCACCGACGCAGGACATCGAGTTCATGCTGTCGCATAGCGACAACGTCGAAGCGTCGGGCTTCGTGCAGCACCTGAAGCTGCCGCATTACGTCGACTTCCAGGCGGAGCTGGAACTGGTGCGGCGTTTGCGCGCGCAGCATCGCAGCAACGATGAAACAAGCCGCGCCACCGACAAGGAGCAGGCAGCATGAACGCGCCCGACACCGCTGTTGCCAACACCTCATACGACACCGCCGCGCACGGCTACAACTTCGCGTATCTCGACGAGCAGACCAAGCGCATGCTGCGCCGCGCGCTGCTGAAGGCAGTCGCCGTGCCGGGCTACCAGGTGCCGTTCGCGTCGCGCGAAATGCCGCTGCCGTATGGCTGGGGCACCGGCGGCATCCAGGTGACGGCCGCGATCATCGGCAGGACGGACACGCTGAAGGTCATCGATCAGGGCTCCGACGAAACCACCAACGCCGTCAACATCCGCCGCTTCTTCGCGCGCACCACGGGGGTGGCGACCACGCGGCACACGAGCGAAGCGACGATCATCCAGACGCGGCACCGGATTCCCGAAACGCCTCTGACCGAGCAGCAGATCCTCGTCTATCAGGTGCCGATGCCCGAGCCGCTGTACCGGCTCGAGCCGCGCGTCGCCGAATGCAAGACGCTGCATGCGCTCGCCGATTACGGGCTGATCAGCGTGAAACTGTACGAGGACATCGTGCATCACGGCAGCATCGCGACCACGTACGACTACCCGGTGATCGTCAATCATCGCTATCTGAGCTCGCCGTCGCCGATCCCGAAGTTCGACAATCCGAAGATGCATATGAACGCCGCGCTGCAACTGTTCGGCGCGGGCCGCGAGCGCCGCATTCACGCGATTCCGCCCTATACGCCGGTGCGCAGCCTCGACTTCGACGATCATCCGTTCGAAGTGCAGAAGTGGCAGCACGCGTGTGCGCTGTGCGGATCGAAGGAGAGCTTTCTCGACGAGATGATCGTCGACGATGCGGGCACGCGCATGTTCGTGTGCTCGGACAGCGACTACTGTCACGGGCGGCGCGGCGATGGCGATAACGACGGCGACGGCGCTATCGAAGCGCAAGCGCCGCTGCCCCACGCCACGCGCGAAGGAGAATCCGCATGACGCCGCTTCTGAGCGCACGCGCGCTCACCAAACAATATGGCGGCCGCAACGGTTGCCGCAACGTGAGTTTCGATCTGTATCCGGGCGAAGTGCTGTGCATCGTCGGTGAATCGGGTTCGGGCAAGACCACGCTGCTCAACACGCTGGCGCTGAAGACCGAGGCCGATAGCGGCTCGCTGCACTACACCGCGTCGCATGGCGACTCGCTCGATCTGCGCGCGCTGTCCGAGCCGCGCCGCCGTCTGCTGACGCGCACCGAGTGGGGCTTCGTGCAGCAGAATCCGCGCGACGGCCTGCGCACCGGCGTATCGGCCGGCGCCAACATCGGCGAGCCGTTGATGGCGGTCGGCGCGCGCCACTACGGCGAGATTCGCCGCACAGCCACGCAATGGATGGAGCGCGTCGAACTCGACCCCACTCGCATCGACGATTTCCCCGCCGCGTTCTCGGGCGGTATGCAGCAACGTCTGCAGATCGCGCGCAATCTCGTCACCGGTCCGCGTCTGGTGTTCATGGACGAACCGACCGCCGGTCTCGACGTGTCCGTGCAGGCGCGTCTGCTCGATTTGCTGCGCACGCTGAGCTCGACGCTGCATCTGTCGGTGCTGATCGTCACGCACGATATCGGCGTCGCGCGTCTGCTCGCGCATCGGCTGATGGTGATGCAAGGGGGCGAAGTCGTCGAGGCGGGTCTGACCGATCAGGTGCTCGACGATCCGCAGCACCCGTATACGCAAACGCTGGTTTCCTCGGTTCTGCCGGTTTGAGGCTCAAGATGCAATCCACTGAGGTAGTCAATGAAGCAGGCAGCGATGCACGCCACGGCGAGCGCGCTTTCGCCGACAACGCGGCGCTGATGCTGCGCGCCATCGGCATCGGCAAGACTTTCACGCTGCACGGCCAGGGCGGTGTGCGGATCGACGCGCTCGCGAACGTGTCGCTCGAGGTCGAGCGCGGTGAATGCGTGGTGCTGGTCGGGCCGTCGGGTGCGGGCAAGAGCACGCTGCTGCGCTGTCTGTACGGCAACTATCTGGCGAGCAGCGGCTCGATTGCGATCCGCGACACCAGCGATCAAGGCCGGCCCATTGCAATCACCGGTGCCGAACCGCGTGACGTGCTGCGGCTGCGCCGTCGCGTGGTCGGCTATGTGAGCCAGTTTTTGCGCGCGATCCCGCGCGTGCCGACGCTTACGCTCGTCGCCGAGCCGCTGGTCTTGCACGGCGTCGCCGAACCTGAAGCAAACGCGCGCGCCGCTGAATTGCTCGCGCGGCTCAACGTGCCGGAACGTCTGTGGTCGCTCGCGCCCGCGACGTTTTCGGGCGGCGAGCAGCAACGCGTGAACATCGCGCGAGGTTTGATCGCCGAACATCCGCTGCTGCTGCTCGACGAACCGACCGCTTCGCTCGATGCGGAAAACCGCGACGTTGTGGCCGATCTGATCGTCGAGGCGCGCGAGCGCGGCGCGGCGATCGTTGGTATCTTTCACGACGAAGAGACCCGCAACAAGGTCGCGACGCGCCGCCTGGAACTGCGGCCGCCGCTGCGGCACTAAATTGACACCAGTCCCGACTGACTACGGAGCAAGTCGATGTTGATCAGCAACGCTCGCATCGTGACGCGAGACGAAGAATTCATTGGCACCGTGCGCGTGGAAGACGGCGTGATTCGCGACGTCGAACGCGGCGCGGGTTTGGCGCGCGACGCCGAAGACTGGGACGGCGATTATCTGCTGCCCGGTCTGATCGAACTGCATACGGACAACCTCGAGAAGCACCTCGTGCCGCGTCCCGGCGTCGAATGGAATACCGACGCGGCCTTCGTGATTCACGACGCACAGGTCGCCGCAGCCGGCATCACGACGGTATTCGACGCGCTCGCCATCGGCTCGCGCTCGAGCGTTGGGCTGCGTAACCGCGATGTGCAAACGCAATGCGCCGATTCGCTGCTGCGGCTGTCCACGCGTCGACTACTGCGCGCCGAGCACTTTCTGCATCTGCGCTGCGAGATCGCGACCGCCGACGTGCTCGAGGTATTCGATTCGCTGTGCGCGCATCCGCTGCTGCGGCTCGCGTCGGTGATGGACCATACGCCGGGCCAGCGCCAATGGCACGACCCCGAGCAATGGCGCCGCTTCCAGGAGCGCAACGGCAAGATGAGCGACGAGCGTGTCGCGAGCACGCTCGCCGAACTCGCGGTCGAACAGGAGCGTTACGCGGATGAGCACCGCCGCGAGATCGTCGCGCGTTGCCGGCGGCTCGGCATTCCGGTTGCGAGCCACGACGACACGCTGATCGAGCACGTCGAACAGGCGAAGGCCGAGGGCATCGTGCTCGCCGAATTCCCGACCACTCGGATCGCCGCGCAAGCCGCGCGCGAGCATGGCATCGCGACGATCATGGGCGCGCCGAACATCGTGCGCGGTGGCTCGCATTCGGGCAACGTGTCGGCGCTCGAACTCGCGCGCGCGGACCTGCTCGACATCCTGTCGTCGGATTACGTGCCGTCGAGCTTGCTGACCGCGGTGTTCGATCTCGTCGAAAAAGCGGGCTGGTCGCTGCCGCGCGCGATGGCAACGGTCTCGGCCGAGCCGGCGCGCACCGCCGGCCTCACGGACCGCGGCGCGATCGAGCCCGGCCTGCGCGCGGATCTCGTGCGCGTGACGATGCTCGACAAGCTCCCGGTGCCGCGCGCGACTTATCGCGCAGGGGTGCGGATCGTTTGAGTGGGCTGGTTGAGCGCGCATGCGTCTCAGGTCGACAACGGCACACGCTCCGGCTCATTCGCGGCGCGATCGCGGCGTGGCAATAGAAAACCCTCAGCGGCGCGGGTAAAACCGCATCACGCGGTGGGCTCCGCCTCGCGCCCCTCGGTCGCATCGCGCGCGGCGTGCGCCTGGGCGAGCTGGGCTTGGGCAGCCCTCGCCTGCTCAGCCTGTTCGTCGAGCCGCATGGCGAGCAGATCCTGATAGCGCAGATACGCGCAACGGCCACCCGATTTCGCCGCATACATCGCGGCATCGGCGTTCAGCAGCAGTTCCTCGGCATTGCCGCTGTCGTGCGGGAACTCGCCGATGCCGATGCTCGCACCGACCGTCATGCTATTGCCGTCGACGGTCAGCGTTTCGTTCAGCGCGTCCATGATGCGCTCGGCGATTTCTGGCGTGACCTCGGCCGCGCGCTGCCCTTCGATCAGCACGATGAATTCGTCGCCGCCGAGCCGCGCGACCACGTCCCCGGCATACAGCACGTCCTTCAGACGGCGTGCGACCGCGACCAGCACCTTGTCGCCGACCGAGTGACCGAACTGATCGTTGATCTGCTTGAAGCGGTCGAGGTCGACGAACAGCACGGCGAGGCCTTCGCGGCGGAAGCTTGCCTCCTCGATCGCGTTCTCGAGCTTCTGCATGAACAGCATGCGGTTCGGCAAGCCGGTCAGCACGTCGTGCGAGGCCAGATGCACGAGCTCGCTCTGCTTGCTGTGCAGCGTATCCATCTGCGCGCGGATTTCGCAACGCAAACGCTCGAAGCAGCGCGCGAGCACGCCGATTTCGTCGGTGCGTTTGAGCGGCAAGGTGTGCATCGCGTGGTCGGCGAACAGGTGCGTCGCCGCATACGCGAGCAGATGCAGCGGCTTGGTCAGCGCTCGCGCGAACAGGATCGCCAGCAGTACCGACAATGCGCTGAACACCAACACCATGCGAATGATCCGCGTGCCGAGCTGATTGGCGCCGGTCAGCACGTCCTCGAGCGGCTTCGCGAGACCGAGCACGATGAAGCGGTTGCCCTCGGAACCGCCGAACGGCCGCCGCACGAACGCGAGCACACGGCCGGCCGCCTCGCCCGGTCTCGCGAGACCGTTGATGAGCACCTCGCTTTGGCGTTGCTCGAACAGTTGCTTCGTGGCCGGGAAGCTGTCCTGCATCAGCACGCGACGGCCGCGGTCGAAGCCGAAGGTTTTCGACGCGTCGGGATGGATCAGGAAGTCGCCCCACTCGTTCGCCAGATAGACCTGATAGTCGCTCGGCAGATCGCTCTGCAAACGCCGCAGCATACCGGCCAGATCGACATCGATTACGACGACGCCGACCACCGTGCCACGCGCATCCGCGATCGGCGTGCCGAGACGCAGCGTCGGCTTGCCTTGCGCCGCATGCGTGCCGGATTCGTGATTGACCGAAATCGGCGACGTGTAGATACGGCCCGGCGAAAACGCGAGCGTTTCGAATACGTAGGGAAACTGAGCTTTTTCCTGCAAATCGTCACCCTCCACACGCACGAGGCCGTCGCTGTCGCGATCGAAACGGATCAGTTCGAGACCGTGATGCTGCCGCGTGATCAGCCGCACCTGCAGATACTCCGGGTGGTGCAGCATGAAGCTCGAATACACCTGCGCGAGCCGCTCGCGGCCGAGGTTCGGGCCGATACCGTCGTCGGTCTGCGCGACGCTCACCGACGACGGCATCGTCGCGAGCACGAGCGCGTCCGCCGCGACGTCGTCGATCGATACCGCGATGCGCTGGCCGAGCAGCTCCGTCGACGTCTGCAGGCTGTGCTCCGCTTCGTTGACCAGCATCGTGCGATTCGCGCGGTACGCGTAATAGCCGGTCGCGCCCGACGCCAGCACGCCGATGCACGCGAGCAGCACGGATAGCTTGAAGGTCAGGCCGCGATGCAGCATCAGAAGCGCTCCGAACGGTCGCCCGACACGATGCGCGTCCACAGTTGCTCGCGGCGCTCGATATCTTCCACCGGACTGATCCAGACGATGTGCGCGTTGGCGCTGCCTTCGGCCGGCTCGGTCAGCGTGTTCGCGAGCCCCTGGCGCTGTGTCAGCAACGCGCTCACGCTCGGCTCGAGCATGTAGTTGATCCATGCGAGCGCGAGCGGCTGGTCGCTCGCCGCGCGCGTCATCGACCAGCAATCGAGCCACGCGAGCGCGCCTTCATCCGGAATCACGTAGCCGACGTCGGCGCCCGCGCGCCGCAGCAACTGCACCTGCTGCGTGCCGTAGTTGCCGAACATCAACGCGACCTTGTGCTGGATGAAGAACGCGGTCGCCTCTTCGGGCAGCGTGTAGTAGGTCAGCAGGTTGCGGCGCAGATCGACGAGCTTGTGCGCGATCGTGCGCATCTGCGCGGGGTCGAGTTGAAACGGATGCGGATAGCCGAGCGCAAGCGCGGTGAACGAGAAGTTGTGCTGCGCGCTATTGAAGTCGAGCACCTTGCCACGATAGCGCGGGTTCCACAGTTCGAGCATCGAATGCGGCGCAACCGGAATCTGCTTGCGATCGTAGATGAGTCCCATCGACGAATACGTGAACGGAATCGCGTATACCTTGCCCGCCGAAGTCAGGCCGTCGATCGAGCCGAGCGCCTGGAAACGCGGCAACTGCTTCTTCGTATTCGGCAGACTCGCGAGATCGAGCGGCGCGAGCAGATTCGCCTGCGTATAGCGGCGGATTTCGGCGGTGTTGGCGGCGAGTACGTCGAACGGCGGCGCGCCCTTGCTGTGCATCTGCGCCCACAGCGCCTCATCGGAATCGACGAGCGTGACCTCGACCTTCGCGCCGTAGCGCGCTTCGAACGCCTTCACGACGTCCGGGTCCGCATAGCCGGGCCATGCGAGAACGTGCAGCACTTTCTCGGCGGCCGCTGCGGGCGTCGCCGCGCCGAAACCCGCGCACAGCAATGCGCCTATCAGAACGCGCGACACGCGGGGTAAAAACCCGGAAAAAACGTCGCACGAAAATCCGGATGCGCGAATCGATGAAAATCCCGACGTAACGCTCGACAAAAAACTGTCAAAAAAACGGCGTTGCAATAATGCCGCGCGAGCCCGCACGGCGGCGCTCGCGATTCGTCGCTTAAAAGTCTGTTTACGACAGCCTGTTCGATCCGCCGTGAACAACATCGTGTGCATGCATAACACCGTTGAGCAGAAAGGCCATTTGAGCGAGCGCAAACGCGCGGAATTTGAATCTTGACGGCCGTCCGACGACCTGCGCCAGAGCGCCCCGCCTGCGCGGGCGGCCGGCGTCCAACGCGGGGAGCATCGATGATAGCGCCAAAGCCTTTGTTTTTGCACCGATTCGAAACGGCGGGGCAAAAATATCGGTGCTGGTAATAACGTGCAAGGCAATAGCCTCGAGGCTGTTCTTAATTAACGGCAAATTCAGCCGCGAGCTTTAACGATCCGTCCACGTTTCAAACTCGCGTTTCAAACCGGTTTTCGGTGAACTCGCGAGAAAACCGGCGTAAATCCCGGTCGATTACGCTCGCCGGCACCTCTATTACCGCTCGTGCATTGCATCCGCGTTACGCAAACCCTGCCAACGGTGTACGATCCGGTCACACCGGCCGGGGCGCAAGCGTTGCTCTAGAGGGCCTCCTCCCGCGCCATCCGGTGTTTTACTAGCTTCCCAATATTTTTGAACTGATAAGCTTGGCGCGCGTTGCAGGCCACCCCGGCCTGCATCCTGACCGGAAGCCCGTTTGCGAGACGCGCCGGGCGTCCCAAGGCGGCACAACCGCCGAGGGCGTAATTGAACTACACGAGGAGTTAAAACAGTGAAAAAACTGCTAGCGGCTTTGACGGTTGCTCTGCTTGCCACCGTCTCGATTGGCGCACACGCTAAAGATTGGTCGACGATCCGTTTTGGCGTTGATGCCAGCTATCCCCCGTTCGAGTCGAAAGGCGCGGACGGCAAGCTCGTTGGCTTCGATATCGACCTCGGCAACGAAATCTGCAAGCGCGTCGGTGCGAAGTGCGTGTGGGTGGAAAACGACTTCGACGGCATGATCCCGGCACTGAAGGCGAAGAAGTTCGACGGCGTGCTGTCGTCGATGTCGATGACGCCGCAACGCGCCGAACAGATCGCTTTCTCGTCGAAGCTGTTCAACACGCCGACGCGCCTCGTCGCGAAGCAGGGCTCGGGCATCCTGCCGACCGCTGAATCGCTGAAGGGCAAGACGGTGGGCGTCGAACAGGGCACCATCCAGGAAACCTACGCGAAGACCTACTGGGAACCGGCGGGCGCGAAAGTCGTGGCGTATCAGAACCAGGACCAGGTCTACGCCGACCTGATCTCGGGCCGTCTGGACGCAGCGCTGCAAGACGCGGTGCAGGCTGACCAGGGCTTCCTGAAGACGCCGCGCGGCAAGGGCTTCGCGTTCGTCGGCAAGGACCTCGACGATCCGAAGATCCTCGGCAATGGCGCCGGCATCGGCATGCGCAAGGAAGACACCGATCTGAAGGTGAAGGTCGACAAGGCGATCGCCGACATGATCAAGGACGGCACCTACAAGAAGATCGAGAAGAAGTACTTCGACTTCGACGTGTACGGCAGCTAAATCGCCCACGCGCGCCGTACGGCGCGCCGGCAGCTTGTCCGAAACGGGCTCCGCGACGCGGAGCCCGTTTTGTTTTTGCGGCTCCACATCTAGCCACATCAAGCCACATCGTGTGGCATATCGGCTAAGATCGTGCGAGACGCGGCTCCCCTGAGACAGGTTGCCGCAGTCCGCGCATGCGGACCACGCGCGCTGCCGGCGCGCATCTTTCCCCTTGCAATCAACCACCTAGCGCGGCTGCTCCGAACGGGCCGCGAAGCCAAAACCATGCAAACCCAGACCCATCCGCTGATTGCCCCGTCGCTTGGCACCGCCCGTGAACTGACGAGTTTCCACTACGGTCCCGGCGGCGGCCAGAAAATCTATATCCAGTCGTCGCTGCATGCGGACGAACTGCCCGGGATGCTGGTGTCGTGGTCGCTGCGCCGCAAGCTGGCCGCGCTCGAAGCCGCGGGCAAGCTGCGTGGCGAAGTCGTGGTCGTGCCGGTGCCGAATCCGATCGGCCTTAATCAGCATCTGCTCGGCCAGATGCTCGGCCGCTTCGAAACCGGCAGCGCGCAGAACTTCAACCGCAACTTCTACGACCTCGCGGAACTCGTGCAGCCGTTCATCGAATCGCGTCTGACCAGCGACATCGACGCGAACCGCACCGCCATCCGCACGGCGATGCGCGAAGCGCTCGACGCGCAGCAGCCGACCACCGAACTCGGCTCGCAACGCCTCGCGCTGCAAAAGCTCTCGTACGACGCCGACGTCGTGCTCGATCTGCATTGCGACTGGGAAGCCGCGATGCACCTGTACACCAATCCGGACCTGTGGCCCGAAGTCGAGCCGCTCGCGCGCTACCTGGACGCGAAGGCGTCGCTGCTCGCGCTGAATTCGGTCGGCAATCCGTTCGACGAGATCCACAGTTTCTGCTGGTCGGATCTGCGCGGCCGTTTCGGCGAGCGCTTCCCGATCCCGAACGGCGGCATCTCGGTCACGATCGAGCTGCGCGGCCAGCGCGATGTGTCGTACGAACTCGCGGAAAAAGACGCGCAGGCGATCATCGAGTATCTGACCTCGCGCGGCGTGGTCGACGGCGAGCCGGCGCCGATGCCGCCGCTCGAATTCGCCGCGACGCCGCTCGCGGGCGCCGAGCCGCTCGTCGCACCGATCAGCGGCGTGCTCGTCTATCGCTGCGAGGTCGGCACGTGGGTGGACGTGGGCCAGGAAATCGCGGACATCGTCGATCCGTTGACGGACCGCGTCATCACGATCAAAAACACCGTGGCCGGCGTGCTGTACGCGCGGCATCAAGCGCGTTTCGCGACGGCCGGCCTCGAATTCGCGCGCATCGCCGGCCAGACGCCGTTCCGCAGCGGCTCGTTGCTGAGCAACTGACACCAACGACGCTGCGACCGTCGATGCTGTCGCGGCCGGCCATGTAACTGAATTTTCACGCATCAACTGAAATAACCGATCGCCCGCCGCCAGGCGGGCGATTCGCTGCCACGCGTCCAGCCTCGCTCCAGGGTCGACCGACCCGCCCCGCCACCGATACACCTGCCTCCGGTGCACACGCAAAGTGTCGCGCCGACACGACACCGTGAAAAGAATTTTTCAGTGTCACATACCTTACTCTGCGTTCCCTTAAATTGCCGGCCATCGCACGACGTTGCCGCAGAGCAGCGCGTCGCGATCGCCAAAATTTGCTAACTCGGAGAAGTATTTTGAACAAGAAAATCCTGACCGCCGCTACGTTTGCCGTCTTCGCCTCCGCCGCTCACGCACAAAGCAGCGTCACGCTGTACGGCCTGATCGATGCCGGTATCAGCTACGTGAACAACTCGAAAACGGCCACCGGCCACAGCAGCCTGACCAAGTACGACGACGGCGTCGCGAACGGCAGCCGCTGGGGCCTGCGTGGCACGGAAGACCTCGGTAACGGCCTGAAGGCGCTGTTCGTGTTGGAAAACGGCTTCAACAGCGGGAACGGCACCGCCGGCCAGGGCGGCGCGATGTTCGGCCGCCAGGCGTACGTCGGTGTATCGCAGAACAACGTCGGCTCGCTGACGTTCGGTCGCCAGTACTCGTTCTCGACCGACTACCTCGGCTCCAACTACGCGACCGGCGGCCAGACCGTCGCGGGCAACTACGCTTACCACATCAACGACGTCGACCAGCTCACGTCGAGCCGTATCAACAACTCGGTCAAGTTCAGCAGCGCGAACTTCTCCGGCCTGACCTTCGGCGCGATGTACGGCTTCTCGAACACGGCAGGCGGCTTTGCCGGCACGCCGGGTACGGGCACGTCCACTGCCCCGGTGGCAGGTTCGTCGCGCGCTTACAGCTTCGGCGCGAACTACGCGAACGGCCCGTTCGGTATCGGCGCGGCGTACACGGACATCCGTTATCCGGGCCAGGCATCGCCGGCCTTCTCGACTTCGCTGGCTAACGTCAGCTTCCCGACGATCGGCAACGGCCAGATCCAGGATCTGCGCACGTTCGGCGTTGGCGGCCGCTACGCATTCGGCCCGGCGACGCTGTGGGCCCTGTACACGAACACGCGCCTCGCACCGATCTCGGGTGGGTCGACCACGTTCGCCGCCTACGAAGCAGGCGCGAAGTACGCGGTCACGCCGGCTATCACGGCAGGCGCGGGCTACACGTACATGCACCTGAGCGGCGCGAACGTCGGTCACTGGAACCAGGTGGACCTGAGCGGCGACTACGCGCTGTCAAAGCGCACGGACGTGTACGTGCTGGGCATCTATCAGATCGCGTCGGGCCGCAACGGCACGCAGGATCTGCAGGCACAGATCGGTTCGAGCTCGAGCTACTTCAGCACGTCGGGCGTCGGCGCCGACAACCAGCTGGCGTTCCGTCTCGGTCTGCGTCACAAGTTCTAAGCAGACGGTTCGCGGTGGGGAACATCTGTGTTCCCTGCCTGATTGAATCGATGGAAAGCGCCCTACGGGGCGCTTTTTCTTTTGCGGCGCGAAATCGGTCAAGCAACACCGGATCGAACGCGAGGCCTTCGAGACTGCATGCGATATCGAATAGCTGGGTCATCTCGATTCCGCTTTGCCGTTTCGGCAACGATATCTGCCAAATATTGTAATTGTCTATCAATATCGTCCACCCCAACATCGGGTCACACGCTTCGATCCCGCGCCCGCGCCGCTCACGCGACACTGCCGGCGCGCCTCCCAATGCCGCCAGAGGACTTCGTCATGAGCATGGACTCCGTCACCACCGCCGACGCGCTCGCGCGGCACACTTCGCGCTCGAGCGTATCGCGGCTGATTCTCGCGACCTCGATCGGCAACGCACTGGAGTTCTACGATCTGGTCGTGTACGGCTACTTCGCGGCCGTGCTGTCGCGCACGTTTTTTCCGGTGCACGACCGCACCGTATCGCTGCTGCTCACGCTCGGCACCTTCGCGCTGTCGTATCTCGCGCGACCGATCGGCGCGCTCGCGCTCGGCTCGTTCAGCGACCGCAAAGGCCGCAAGGCATCGTTGACGCTATCGATTGCGATGATGACGCTCGGCACCAGCATGATCGCGTTGATGCCGTCGTATGCGGCGATCGGCGTGCTCGCGCCGATCGGCGTATTCGCGTCGCGGCTGTTGCAGGGATTCTCGGCGGGCGGCGAGTTCGGCAGTTCGACCGCGTTTCTGATCGAACATGCGCCGGAGCGCAAAGGCTTCATGGCGAGCTGGCAGTTCTCGAGCCAGGGCGCGAGCACGGTGCTGGCGTCGCTGTTCGGCGCGGTGTTGACGAGCACGCTGACGAGCGCGCAACTCGAAGGCTGGGGCTGGCGCATTCCGTTCCTGTTCGGCATGCTGATCGGTCCGGTCGGGCTCTACATTCGCCGCCGCATCGACGAGACGCCGGAGTTCGAGCGCGCGGAAAAATCCGCCGCGCCGGTGCGAGAACTGCTCGCGACGCAAAAGGAACGGGTGCTCGTGTCGATCGGCGTGCTCGTGCTGACCACCACGGCCAACTACATGCTGCTCTACATGCCGACCTACGCGGCGCGGCAGCTCGGACTCGCACCGTCGTCGGGCTTCATCGCGACGCTCGCGGCCGGTCTGATCATGATGATGCTCACGCCGGTCGTCGGTCATCTGTCCGACAAGGTAGGCCGCGTGCGCATCATGCTCGGCGCCGGCGTGCTGTTCTTCGCGACCGTGTATCCCGCCTTCGTGCTGATGAACGCGCGCCCGTCGCTCGGCTCGTTGCTTGCCGCGGTCACGTGGGTCGCGTTGCTGAAGGCGACCTACTTCGCGCCGATTCCGGCCTTGATGTCCGAGTTGTTCCCGACCCGCACGCGCACGACCGGCATGGCGTTCGGCTACAACATCGGCACCACCGTGTTCGGGGGCTTCACGCCGCTCGCCGTTGCCGCGCTGATCGCGGCGACCGGCAATAATCTCGCGCCCGGACTCTATCTGATGCTCGCGGCCGTGCTCAGCCTTTTCACCGTGATGTGGGCACGCGTGCGACTGCACGCACGCTGAGTCTCTGCCTCGCGGACTTCGTTGAACCGACAGGACCTTATCCATGCAAGACCGTTTGCAGCAAGCCGTGCAGTTCGCGGTGGATCATGAATCGCTTTGGGACCGCCATGTGAGTGGCGCATGGGGTGTGCACGTGAACGACCCGCCGCCGTGGAACAGGCTGCTCGGTCCCGTGCATGATCGCGGGCCGGTGTCGGGCGCGATCGCCGTCGACGGCCGCGTGCTGACGAGCTGGGGCGAACCGGATCGCGCCGACCTGACCTTCAGTGTCGCGAAGATGTACCTCGCGCTGCTGGCCGGCGTCGCGCACGATCGCGGCCTGTTGCCCGACGTCGACGAACCGGTGCGCGTGCGCGTACCCGACATCGGCTTCGACGACGAACACAACGCGCCGATCAGCTGGGCGCATCTACTGCAGCAAACGAGCGAATGGCGCGGCACGTACTTCGGTTTGTCGGATCAGGCGGATCACTACCGTGCGGTCAATTTCGCCGCGCCGCCCGATGGCAAAAAAGGCGATCTGCGTCCGCCGCAACGGCCGGGCACGTACTGGGAATACAACGACGTCCGCATCAACCAGTTCTCGCTCGCGCTGCTGCATCTGTTCCGTCAGCCGCTGCCCGAGGTGTTTCGCGAAGCGATCATGCGGCCTTCGGGGGCGAGCGAAAACTGGCAATGGGTCGGCTACGACAATGCGTGGGTCGGAATCGACGGGCGACGCATGCAGTCGGTGCCGGGCGGCACGCACTGGGGCGGCGGCGTATCGGTCAGCGCGAACGATCAGTTGAAGGTCGCACAGATGCTGCTCGACGACGGCGTCGCGAACGGCCACCGCGTGCTGTCGTCCGAATGGATCGCGCGCATGCGCACGCCGTGCGCGATCGCGCCGTTCTATGGCTACCTCGTGTGGCTCAACACCGGGCGCAAGGTGTTCCCGAACGTGCCGGAGTCGAGCTATTTCGGTGTCGGCGCAGGCAGTTCGTTCACGTGGGTCGAACCGGAGCGGCGCATGACGGTGGTCGTGCGCTGGCTGAATCCGGCCGCGGCGAACGAGTTCTTCGGACTCGTGCTCGACGCGGTCGACAACCTCGGCCAATAGCCGTTAGCGGCGCACCTTCCAAGGCAGCTGCGCCGTGAACGCCAACGACAGGTCATAAAAAAATGCGGGCGATGCACGAATGCATCGCCCGCACGGTCATGGGCCGAGCCGTTGCCGTTGCAACGGCGCGTCAGTGCGAATGCCGCGGCACCGCGGAACCTCGACACCCCACGAGAAAGTCGAGGTCGCAACCCTCATCGGCCTGCAGCACGTGATCGATATACAGGCGCCGGTAGCCGCCACCTTCCGGCGGCTGGGGCGGCACATGCTGCGCGAGACGGCGCTCGAGTTCCGCGTCGCTGACATCGAGGTGCAGCGTGCCCGCGTCGCAATCGAGCTCGATCCAGTCGCCGTCCTGCACCGCGGCGAGCGGGCCGCCGGCCGCCGCTTCCGGCGTCACGTGCAGCACCACGGTGCCGTAGGCGGTGCCGCTCATGCGCGCATCGGAAATGCGCACCATGTCCTTCACGCCCTGCCTCAGCAGCTTCGGCGGCAGGCCCATGTTGCCGACTTCGGCCATGCCCGGATAACCCTTCGGCCCGCAGTTCTTCATCACCAGCACCGAATTCGCGTCGACGTCGAGCGTCTCGTCGACGATGCGCGCCTTGTAGTGCTCCAGGTTCTCGAACACGACCGCGCGTCCGCGATGCTTGAGCAACTCGGGTGTCGCCGCCGACGGCTTCAGCACCGCGCCGCGCGGCGCGAGATTGCCGCGCAGCACGCGGATGCCGCCATCGGCGACGAGCGGCTTGTCGAGCGGACGGATCACTTCGTCGTTGGTGTTGGGTGCATCCTTCACGTTGTCCCACAGCGACTTGCCGTTGACCGTCAACGCGTCCGGATGCGGCAGCAGGTTCGCTTCGCCGAGCCGGCGCAGCACGGCCGGCAGGCCGCCCGCGTAATAAAACTCTTCCATCAGGAAACGGCCCGACGGCATCAGGTCGACGATCGTCGGCGTGTCGCGGCCGATGCGCACCCAGTCGTCGAGTTCGAGATCGATACCGATGCGCCCCGCGATCGCCTTCAGATGAATCACCGCGTTGGTCGAGCCGCCGATCGCCGCATTGACGCGAATCGCGTTGACGAACGCCTCGCGCGTGAGGATCTTCGACAGCTTCAGGTCTTCGAGCGCCATTTCGACGATCCGGATTCCCGACATATGCGCAAGCACGTAGCGGCGCGAGTCGACCGCGGGAATCGCCGCGTTGTGCGGCAGCGACGTGCCGAGCGCCTCGGCCATGCAGGCCATCGTCGACGCGGTGCCCATCGTGTTGCAGGTGCCCGCCGAGCGCGACATGCCCGCCTCGGCCGACAGGAACTGATGCAGATCGATCTCGCCGGCCTTCAGCGATTCGTGCAGCTGCCACACCGCGGTGCCAGAGCCGATGTTCTTGCCGTCGAGCTTGCCGTTCAGCATCGGGCCGCCGGTCACGACGATCGCCGGCACGTCGCAGCTCGCCGCGCCCATCAGCAGCGCGGGGGTCGTCTTGTCGCAGCCGGTCAGCAGCACGACCGCGTCGATCGGATTGCCGCGAATCGCCTCCTCGACATCCATCGCCGCGAGATTGCGCGTGAGCATCGCGGTCGGACGCAGATTCGATTCGCCGTTGGAAAACACCGGGAACTCGACCGGGAAGCCGCCCGCTTCATAGACGCCGCGCTTCACGTGCTCGGCGAGCTTGCGAAAGTGCGCGTTGCACGGCGTCAGCTCGGACCACGTGTTGCAGATACCGATCACGGGACGCCCGTCGAACTCATGATCGGGAATGCCCTGATTCTTCATCCAGCTTCGATACATGAAGCCGTTCTTGTCAGCCGTGCCGAACCACTCGGCCGAGCGCAATTTCCGCTTTTTTTCCGACATACTAGGTCCTTGATGCATGTGCCGGGACCCTCACCGGCCAATTTGACTGAAGCGGCCCGCCCGGCGCTACGGCGCAAGGTTGCCGCTCAGTGTCCAGGGATGGTGAAGTGTACGGAGCGAGTTGATATCTTTCCAATTATATTTTAGGTGATATCGATATCAATTCTGGTATCGACTCACCGGAGCTGGTGGCGCGACGGGGCTGGCGAGCGGACTGTGCCGGCCTCAGGCGTCGCCGGACGCCCGCTTACGGCCGGCTTTCGGCAGTGCGCCGCGCATGTTCTTCTTTAGATAATTCTGGTTATAGTCGATTGCGGCGCGCACCAGCGCTTTCAGTGCGCGCTCGTCGACCCCGTCGCTCTCGAAGAAGTCGATAGCGCGCCGCGCGTTGCCTTCGAGGCCTGCGTTGAACAAGCCGTCCGGGTCGGCCAGGCCCGCCCCATGCGCAAAGGTCAGCTTGACCTTGCCCTTGTGGGCGTTGGCGACCGCGATCATGCCGTCGCGCGACCAGACCGGACTACCCATCCACTTGAATTCCTCGACGATCGCCGGGTCCGCCGCGAGCACGCATTGACGGATGCGAGCGAAGGTTGCGCCGCGCCAGTCGGTGAGTCCTGCGATCAGTTCGTCGATACGTTCGGATGCGTTCATTGGAGCGAGGTCAAAACGGCAGGATGCCGTAACAATCTGGCCATTGTAATCTGCGGTCGTGTTCGCGGTTGGCCCGCACACGTATTGACTTCGATAAGCTCGCGGCCGGCCATTCCGCAGAAAAAGTCGCGTCGTCGCTCGCAATGTCCAAGCGGGGCGCTTCTGGAACCACCTCGCACCGCTACATTGCGGCGCGCCCCTCGCCAACGCCAAAACCCAGGACGCTCTGCACGGCTTCGATGCGCGAACTCACGTTGAGCTTTTCGAAGATGTTCTTCAGATGCCATTTGACGGTCTCGGGCGCCAGTTTCAACGATCGCCCGATTTCCTTGTTGGAAAGTCCGAGTGCAACGCAGTTGAGGATCTCCAGCTCCCTGACACTCAGGATATCTGACGATGTTGTCATGATCCTGACAGACCTCGGAGGAACGGATTGGGAACCATCGCGTGCGTCGAACGCCGCGAGCAATCTGTCGGCATAGGCCATTTCCGCGGTCACAATGCTGCCCGATCCTCGGCGAAACCGTTGCAATAGTGCGCGCACGGGCTGCCCTTCATCGACGAAGCTGTTGACGATGCCGATCGCACCCCCAATGCTCAGCGCGCGGCCGAGTATAGCGAGCGCCCTGTCGGCTTCCCCGCATTGTTCAAGCGCACAGGCAAGCAGAAGCGAAACGAGCGCCTCGGAACCACGCCAGCCCATTGCGGCGACCGTATCGAGCGAGCGCTCGAGAAGCACGACAGCTTTGGCAGCGAGGCCTTCGGCCATCTGAACCCGGGCCTGCAGAATGCAATAGTACGTCCAGCTCTCGATAGCCGATCCTTTCCGCCCTTCACATAGCGCTGGGACGCTCCCGCTCAGCTCGTCGGCGATCCGCTTCGCTTGCGCCAGGTTACCGGCTTCGATCAGAAATCGCACCGCTTCGGCATCGCAGGTAAGCTTCAGACGCAACCATTGCCGGGTCAACGCAACCTGACGGCCGTCTTCGAGAACGGCCAGCGCCGAACCCGTCTCCCCGTCACGCCACAGCAGGCGTGCCGCGGCAAGTATGTGCCGCACCAGCGCACCCATCGGAGCGCTCTCCAATACGATGTTCGTGCGGCCGGCAACCATCTCCCGTGCTTTCGGCAGTTCGTTGCACTCGTAGCAGATGTATGCAACACAACCGGCGATGCCCGCCACGCCAGCCGCCGAAGCCCCCAGAGCACGCTCGGCGCGCCGCAACGTCGCTTCGAACGTTCGTCTCGCCTCGGCCAGCTCGCCATGCATCAGCGCGGCGAAACCATACATCGAGTCTCGCAGCAGGTCCGAGTGGTGCGGCTCGGGATTGGCTTCCGTGCGGTCTTTGACGAGGTCCCATATACGAAGGATCTGGTCGAATCTGCCCCGATAGATCAACCCGAAGAATTGCACTGTTTGCGAGTAATGCTTGACCCACGGTGCAACTGCCACACCGCACGCGTCCACCGCGCATCCCAGTTCAAGCGCACGCTCGCTGTCGTCACCGATACCGGCGACCAGTGCAGCAACCACGTTGACCTCGGCCAGCATCGCTTCGTCGATCACGCCACCATCCGCGCGATGCTTCCGGTTGAATTCGTCGACAATCGTGCCGATTTCCTTCGACGCTCGGGTGATCTGAAGCGAGAACGCAAGCGCCCATGCTTTGGCAAGGCGCAAACGCAACCGTCCACGAACGGCATCGGGCGGAAGCTTGTTGATCCAACCGAGCAGCGCGTAGGGGTCGCCGCGCTCCAGCATGTCTATTGCGCAGTTCTCCGCCCACTGCGTCGCCAGTTCGAAATCGCCGGCGGCCAGAGCATGACGGACCGCCTCGGGCCACAGACGTTGCGCCGCAAACCATTGGCATGCGCGACGATGCAGCACCGGAATCTGTTGCGGCATCTGGCGCATGAGACGCCGTCGCAGCGCATCGGATAGCACTGCGTGATAGCGAAACCAGTCTTGCCTTTCGTCCAGTGGTCGGATGAAGACGTTGTGCCGTTCAAGCCAGTCGAGCTTTTCTCCGCTTTCGCCGTCTTCATCCCCCATGATCGCATCGCATACACCGGGACTGAGCCGCTCGAGAATCGACGTGTGCAGCAGGAACGTCAGAATCGGCGGCGGCAAATGCGCGAGGACCGTATCGTTCAGGTAGCGGTCGATTCCTGAACCCGGGCCCGCCAGATTGTCGGCGAGCCTGGACGCGTCACGCATCTGACCTAACGCAAGCGAGGCCAGCTGGAGACCCGCGACCCATCCTTCGGTCGTTTCGTTCAACAGCTCGATGTGGCTTCGTTCGAGCCGCACAGTACCTGTCCGGTCAAAAAACGACTGTGCATCGTCGATCGAAAAGCGCAGATCCTCGGCGTCGATGCGCATCAGCTTCTCCGGCGTTCGAAGTTGCCCGAGCGTCAACGCGGGTTCGGCGCGCGCGCCAAGCATGACGTGCATGTTCTCAGGCGCATAGCGCAGCAGACGAGAGATCACCGCCAGCACCGGTTTCGCGGTCACACGATCGACGTCATCGAGTACGAGGAAAACGCAGCGGCCGCATCCGGCAATGCCATTCAACAGCACCGAAATAACTGTTCTGATCGGCGTCAGTGAATCGAGCTTCAGCAATTGCTGCGCTTGCCACGCGATGTCCTCCGCCACGCGGGACAGCGCCGCCACCAGATAGGCGACGAACAGTTGCGGGTCATCGTCTTCTCCGTCGAGGCTGAGCCACGCGACCGGGTGCTTTTCCTCCGACAGCGCTTCGCTCCATCCGGTCAGCAACGTGGTCTTGCCAAAGCCCGCCGGCGCGGTCACGACGACGACGCTGCCTGGTCGTCGCTCATCGAGCCTGTTGAGTAAAGCAAGCCGTTGCACGCAGCCGGACGGAATACGCGGCGCGATCATTTTGGTCTGGATCAATGACACGCTCCACTCGCGATCGGCACTGTTTGAAGAGGCTTCCATGACTATTCCCCATCCCGCCGAACCACCGCCCAAAAGGACGTCTCCATTGCCTGCACGGGGGACGTTTTATGTATACGTTGAATTGCTTTAGTACTAAACACGAATTGCTCGCTATCTTAATATCCAGAAACACCCAATCCGCGTAAATCGTAGAAACGATTCGCGAAGTTGCTACGGCGCGACATCGCGTCTGACGGCGAAGGTCACCGTGCCCACGTGCATGGAAAATTAACGACAACACCGAAGTGCAAGCGACAGCCCTGTGACGGCGCCAATCGCAGCGGAAGCGGGCAACAGAAGTGGATCGGGAAATGAAAGCGGAGTAATCGCGAATGACGTCGACTTTGAAAAAGTTCACATCGCGCTATTGGCCTTCTGATACCTTCGGGCCTGCATCAAACGCCTCGCCACCTACTCATGATTCGACTGCACGCACGATATGACTGGACCATGAGCGCTCCAGTCTCCAGAACCATTCCTTGCCAGCGTTGAAATCACTTGAGCCGTATCTGCCGGTATGCATTGCTGATGCCGCATATCGTTTGGCACACGTATAAATTGAATGTCAGATATTGAAAAGTAGCTGATGCTGACGATAGTCTCCCATACGCGTATCGGAAGCGCTGTGCCATTAGCATGGCCACGCCACTGCCCACCTGTCTCCGCATATGTGTGGAAGCAGTTATCCTCCGGGATTCTTCTTTGTGCGCAACGCGACGCGCTTTATACAGCAGTCCAGACACTTTGCTGGGAACCGCGACGCATTGAGCAGAATGCCGTCTTTGCTCTCACACTGAAGGAACCTTGCACGGCCGTCGTGACGGATGAGCCATCCGCGTCTCGCCATTCGCAAGCGCGTCGGCGTGCATTCGCCGGACCTGCGTTTCTGATTGGTGGGGTCGCCGTCTGCGCGTGGATCGCGCTGGGTCATCCTCCGCTACGTGAACGCCGGTTTCAGGCTGATGTCGTCTCTGACCCGGCCAGGCAGCGAGCGTTGGCGCCCCGCAAACTCCCCGGCCAGTGCAAAGTCCCGCAGCCGCGCAGCACGGCGCTACCCGTGGCGATTGAAACGCATCGCATGCCTGCGCGGGTCACGATGAAAACGAAGATCGTTCGCGCCGGACCACAACCGGTTGGCAACGGCACGTCTGACGTGTCACGCAAACATCGACAGCATGACCGTCAGGCAGCGCCGCACACCTGGCTACCGTCGAATTCGATGGGCGGGCAAACCCGCCTCGAGGCCGCGCATCGGCCGCACGCGCGTGATCGCGCCGCGGATCGACACCGCTGGGCACTACCGTCGATGAGCGGCGCTAACCAGGATGCGTCGTTTGGACATTGGCCCGACGAACGACCCGCCACTGCGGTGACACGAGGATTGACAGCCGCCCCCAACCCGGATGCTACCGACTGGATGAACCATATCGTGCAGCGCCGAATCACAGACGTAGCCGAACAGCTTTCCGGGTCCAGGTAGCGTTGCCAGGCCCGTGCTCTCAGAGCGTTCCGTCGCATAACGAGCTGATGGCGCGCGTCGCGCGCAGAGTCCGCGACAGCCCGCCGATGCAGGGCCGGCTTCAGACCAGACGCAAGGAAACGCGCTCTGCTCCGATCCGAAGTCCTGGCCGATGCTGCTCTAGCAGGCCGTTGGCAGGAGCCAAGGGTTGGGTTCAGCGCGCTGTTCCGACGCCTCACAGACCAGCGTTTCGCTTGCCACGCTATGCACGACAACCTCGTCCAGACGGTATCCGTGCGTATAGACGGTGCTCAGGCGCACGCCGTTCTCCGAGTGCAAAGACAGCTTTCGCCGCAACCGATAGATATGGGTGTCGATCGTGCGGGACATACTATCGAGTTCGCGTCCCCAGGCAAGCTTCGCCAACAGGTCCCTGGAAACCACGCGCCCGATATTGGCGAAGAGAAACGCGGCGACGTCGAATTCCTTCGCCGTCAACTCTATCGTCTTGCCGTGAAGAGAGACGTTGCGGCGCTCCACATCGAAGACGTAGGGCCCCACGGCTATCAGGTTATCGACCTTTTCCTTGCGGTAGGTGCGACGCAATAAGGCGCTGATTCTGGCAACCAGTTCGATCGCGCGGAACGGTTTCACAACGTATTCGTCGGCGCCCGCATCGAGCGCACGCGCAACGTCGACCTCCAGCACTCTGCTCGTCAGGAACAGCACGGCGACATCCCGACCGATATTGCCGCGTATCCAGTGCAGGACTTCTAGTCCGGTCATTCCGGGTAATTTCCAGTCGAGCACCACGAGATCGACTTGATTGATCTTAAGGAAGCGCACGGCATTTTCGCCAGAATCCGCCCGGCTTATTCTGTGCCCCGGTTGCTGCAATGCTTTTTCAACAGCCGAAGCTTGCGCAGGATCGTCTTCCACCAACAGGATGTTCATGTGTCACCTCTTTCTTTCGAGCCGACGGACCTGCGAATCGAGCATCCGGCGGAACGAACCGGAGTGCGCCATCTGGACCACCCCATCGGGATGGCCGAGTCGAGTAGGCGCGCGCCCCTCACGGGACAGACATCCGGCGATTGTTCAGGGTTGCGCCCCCAACAAACGCCGTCGTTCCGCATAAACTTTGTGAACTTCTGAAGTTCAGGATAACCGGTGTGCATCGGCAACATAGCCCCCCATATGGGGGGCGGGAGATCTGTTCGGCGGGTTGCAGGCCTTCCGTCTCCCCGACCATGTGAAGATCGCAACCGAAGCCAACGCAATGCTTTCGAGACGAGATCGAAATATCGGGCAGCGATGCACATCGGTCAGCGAAGCGGGCGAGTCATTAGTTCGTCGAGCAGCGCGGCGTAGGTTGCGACCAACTGCGCGTTGTTCGGCAAATACCGTTCGATTAATGCCCGTTGCCGCTCCCGATACGACGACGCCTGCGCATCGTGTGTGTCAATGGCCTCGATGACGCGTCGCGCGCCCTCGCTGGCGTCGTTATCGCGATAGTAGTAGCCAAGATCGTCACAGAGCGACGCGTTGTGTATCAGCGGGTAGCCTTGCCAGCACACTTCCAGGTAGAAGTAATTAAGCGGATTTTCCATCTGGTGCGAGACGACGATGTCCGTATTGCCGGCGAGGAATGTTGGTGTGTCGTAACGTCCGAGAAACACGGCCTTGTGTTCCTTTACGATATCCAACTGATTGAGCAACGTGATGAATTCGAGGCTTTCCGTCGCGATCGCCTCCGCATTGGTCACCTGCAGAATAGCGATGCTCTCGGGCCGCTCGCGATAAGCAAGCTCGGCGATCAACGCGGGATACAGGCAGAACTTCACGACGTTGATGTTCGGCTCCATCACGCTCAGACGCTTCGCGCCAGACCGCGGCTGGTATTCTCCGGCATGTTCGATGGCGGCGACGCGTTCGTCGAGAAACATGGGACTCCATACGAACGGCACGACGCGTGCGGTCTGACGCCGCAAGACCTCGAAGTAGGACTGGCTGATATGCGCAACCTGTGGAATGAGCCAGATGTCGTCGTAACGCTGATTGACGAACAGGTTTTCACCCCACAGCCGCCTGCGAAAAAGCACCGACTCCATCGCGTGAATGTATTCGAACCCGCAGCAATAGGAGACGAGGCGCGCGCCGCGCTGCTTCAGGTAATCGGTCTGCGCGCCGTCGATCTGCCCTCCGAGTTCGATCAGCACATCCACCGAGTCTTTCGCGGCTTCGAAGCCGACCGTCGGATAGCGGGCGAGATCCCACGGCAACGCCGGCGTAACCGGCACCGCCGTCGTATTGACCAGCACCACACCGGCCACCTGCGGGCAATGCCGCAACGCCTCGGCGAGGAATACTGCGTTCTGTTTGATGCCGTTGTTCCACAACGCCTCGCCCGTGTGATGCAGGCCGATCGTGATGCCGATGCGCAGTGCGCTCATTTCGCGCCGGCGCGCACGGCGCTCTCCGCGCCCTGGGCTTGGGCTTGGGCTTGGGCTTGGGTCAGACGCGGCGTATATCCGGTCAAGTGCCATTGCCCGTCGGCTCCCAACTGGAAGCTCAACAGTTCGAAAGCCGTGTGGCCATTGGCAAGTGTCGATGTGGAGTCCACGTTCGCATAAAGACCATCGGGCATTCCGGAGACGCCAATGGACTGGATGCGCGTGACCGACGACCAGCCACGCCGTGTCACCGCTCCAAGCGTGTGACGAGCGTCGCTCATTGTCTTGACGAACTGGTCCTGCGGAATTTTCCCCTTGATGAATGGCGCCGCATCCTGCCAGACCTCGGCGTACCTGTTCGAGTCGAACTGCTGAAAGATACGCTCGGCATCGTTCAGCAATTCGTCGGCCGAGTTACCTTGTGCGGCTGCGGCCAGCGTGGCCGACATGGTCAGTGCGCAGACGGCCGCCAGCTTGACGATCATGGTGACGTGTTTCAAATGATGCTCCCCGTGTATGAATATGTACTCGTATAAAGAAACAGCGATGTGGATAGTCCTCGCAAGCAAGGACGTGTTCCGGCCCGCTCACTCTCGTTCATAAAGCGCAGCCAACGCATCGCTGTATATCCGCACGTTGTCATCGTTCTCGGGATCGAGCCCGCGCAGGAATGCATTCGCCGTGCGCCGGTAGGCGTCAACATGCGTATCGTGCCCGGCGAACGCCCGCTGCAATGCCCGGCCACCCTCCTCGCAATCGAAGCCGTGATAGCGATATCCGCAATCACCAATCAGGTGCGAGTTATGAATCAGTGGATAGCCACCGTACAGCGCCTCGTAGTAGACATAGTTCTGCGCGTTTTCCCAGTGATGGCTCACGACGACATCAACATGCTCCGAGACCACGCGACAAAATGGAAAGCGCCCTTCGAACGAACTCAGGCCATGCTTCACGATATCGAGGCTGCGGACGAAACCGTTGAAGCTCACGTGCTCTTTCATATGGAACGTGTTGTACGCCCACACTTTTTCGATCATGTCCGGATTCGCACGATGCGCCGCTTCGCAGGTCAGCAGCGGAATGAAGCTCGTCTTCACCATGCAGATGTTGGGCTCGAACAGACCGGCCCGCCAACGGCGACGTCCCGGCTGGTAGCCGAAGTTGAGCCCCTCCGGTAGACGCGCCGCTTCGCGCTCCAGCATGACGGGACTCCACAGATGCGGCATCACGCGCACTGGACAGCGGAACGTACTGGCGTAATACGGCACACAAGTATTCTCGTACTCAGGCAGCGTCCAGACCTCGTGATACGGCGCGGCCGTGAATAACAATCCGTGCGACTTGTCGAAGATCATGCGCTCGATATCGATCACATAATCATTGCCCACTCGCATCGACACGATCTTGCCGCCGCGCTCGCGAAATGCCACGACCCACTCGCGCGCAAGTTGCGCGCTCATTTCGATCATTACGTCGAGCGTCGCGGCCGCTTCGTCCATATCGATCAGCGGCACCGGCGAATCAGCCAGAAAATTTCGCGCGTCCTCGGGACTGCCGTCACCTCCTCCCGCCACGAGATACGTGGCTTCGACTAGCGGCGAGCGCATCAGCAGCATCACCAGAAAAATGCAGTTCTGGTAGATGCCGTTTTCCCAGACCGACTGCTCGCCCTTGCGCACGAAGATCGACACGCCCACGCGTAAGTTTCGGGGGACCGAATGGGGATTGGGTTGGACACTCATGGGCGGCTCGCGGAATTGGCAAATTTCGTGTTACGGCACAGATGCAGGAGCCGGGCCGCATAGGCGTCGAGATTGTGCTGGTTGAACGGATCGACTTCGGCGAACACGCGTTGCGAGCGGGCGCGGTAGTCGTCGATACCGCTTGCATGTGCAACGGCCGCGCGCTGCAATTGCGCTGCGCCATCGCGCGCGTCGAAGCCGTGGTAGTAGTAACCTGCTTCGCGCAGCCACGGCGAGTTGTGAATCAGCGGATAGTCGCCATAAAGCGCATCGAGATAGCTGTAGTTCTGTTCGTTCTGCCATTGATGCGACACGATCGCGTCGGCATGCTGAACCATGAAGCCGACAATGTCGTGCCGGCCATGAAACGTGGCTTTGTGCTGACGCACGAGGTCCAGCGAGTTGGCCAGATAAAGCATCGTAGGATGGTCTTTCATGTGCAACGTATTGAGCACGTGCATCGCTTCCACCGCGCCGGCATCCGCACGGTACGCCTCGTCGCACACCAGCATCGAAATGGTCGAGGCCTTCACGACCGAAATGTTCGGCTCGAAAATCGCCACGCGCAGGCCGCGTCGTGCGCTGGCGGCGACAACATCGCCCGCGTTGCCGGTAGCATCGCGCGCATCGAAACCGTAGCGAAGGCCGAGTTCCTCGACCTCCCTCACCCGTTGCCGAATAAACTGCGGATGCCAGATGAACGGCACCTCATGCAAGTCGCAGCGGTTCAGCAGGCGCATCATCGGCGCGTACGCTGCGTCTTTCGGCAAATACCAGATTTCGTCGCAACGCTCGGGCCGCGGCGAGTATGAGGGCTTTGAGAAGATCGCCGGCTCGACGAGATTGACATACGGCTGACCGCAGCAGTGAAACACCACTTTCTTGCCACGCGCACGTATTAGATCGAGCCATTCGATATCGAGTGCGCCTCCCATTTCGATGACCACGTCCACTTCGTCGGTGGCCTCGCGCACCCTCGTCAGCCTGAGATTGCGTGCGGCCAGATCGATTTGCGGCGGCATCGCATTTTGGTCGCCGACATCGATCAGCAGCACCGATTCCACAAAGGGCAAGCGCTGAAACAGTTCGGCAAGAAAGAAGACATTCTGGCCAAGACCGTTCTCCCAGATGCTCTGCCCACTACGACTAATAACGGAAATTCCGATTCGCACGATTCAGTTCTCTACGCCATGTCATAAACCCTCGCTCGTCGCCAGGGTTTGCAGCTTGATTCGCCATACTGGCGAAAATGATTCGAGGCCACATCGCCTCGATGGATTTTGGCATGCTCACGAAGCCACCGTGGGTTGTGCATACTGCTCCAACGCCACCGCGATCCGCCCTATGACCTCGGCCCAATCCCCGGGCGTCGCTTGCCGGTAGATACGCATTACGTGCGGATACCAAGGGGAATCGGTGCTGCCGTGCATCCAGCGCCAGTCCGTCCACGGCTTCTGCAGCAGGAGCCAACACGGCTTGCCGAGCGCCCCCGCGAGGTGTGCGACCGCGGTGTCGACGGAAATCACGAGATCCAGTTGGCTGACGAGGGCCGCCGTATCGGCGAGATCAGTCAGGTCTGGCGCGGCGCACACCATCGGCAATTGCTTCGCCAGAGCCGCAGGTTCGTCTTCGCCTTGCCCTTTCTGCAGACTCACGAACGTTACGTCCGGCACCGACCAAAGCGGCGCGAGCGACAGCAGACCAGGCAAAGACCGGTCTGCGTCGTGACTATGTGAAGTCGAGCCCTTCCAGACGAGTCCAACCTTGATCCCGTGTGCGGGCAAGCAGGTACGCCAACGCCGTACCCGATCGGGCAGCGCGCGCAGATACGGCAGACGTGCGGGAATGTTTGCGGTCGTGGTGCCGACATGCAAAGGCAGGCTCATACTCAACGACCAGAAATCGTGCGGTCCGACTTCCTGCATATTGCAGACCACTTCATCCACGCCTTCGAGCGTCTTCAGGAGTTCCTGCAACGGCTCGGGGCAAAACAAAGTAAGACGGCGCAGGCCTCGCGCCTTCAGGAGCGGCACGTATCGGGCAAACTGGATGGAGTCGCCGAGACCTTGCTCGTGACAGATCACGAGTGAGCGGCCGGCCAGCGGTTCGCCCCGCCACTGCGGATAGCCCGGATCGGGGAGTAAAACGGGAGTCGTCCGATGCATATCGTAGCGAGCCTCCGCATGCTGCCAACCCTCCGCGTATCGCCCCTGAGCCAGCAGCAGGAGCGCCAGATTCCAGCGGGCATCCGCGAAATCAGGGCACTGCTGCAGCACGCTCCGGTATGTCGCCTCGGCGTCCGCGTAACGATGCTGCTCCCGCAGCGCTGTACCAAGATCGTTCTGCGCGTCGGCGTACGCCGGATCGATTTCGAGCGCGTTTCTGAAGGCCAGTTCGGCCTCGCCGAAACGGCCTGCTCGCAGAAGCAGTAAGCCGAGGTTGTAATGCGCGCGCAAGTAGCTGGGATCGTTGCCGATCGCGCGACGGTATGCGGTCTCGGCCTCGTTGGCGCGCCCCATGCCTTGAAGGAGGACGCCGAGGTTGTTCAGCGCGTCGTTCGACGCAGGGGCGAACGTCAATGCCTGACGAAGCGCGTGCTCCGCCTCGTCCCTGCGCCCCGTCGCCATGAACAGCAGACCGAGGTTGAAGTGGGCCGGTGCATGGTCGTGCTTCAGTTGGATCGCGCGGCGGCATGCTGCCTCTGCAGCCGCATGCAGTCCCTGCTGGCGTAGCACATCACCCAGGTTGCCGAAGTAAACGGCAGTCGGCGCGATGCCAACTGCCTGCTGCATCAACGCCGCAGCCTCGGGCAACGCGCCTCGTCCGGCGTGAATCAAACCCAGCAAATGCAGCGCATCGGCGTGCCGGGGATCGTACTTGAGTACGCGGCGATAACCTGCTTCGGCTTCCTGAAGATGCCCGCATCGATGTGCCTCGAACGCCGGCAGAAAGATCGCTTCGCACGGCACCATCACGCGCTCGCCTTTTGAGTCAACTGGTGCGTTGCCGTCACGACTAGCGCCGCGAGATCACGCGCGACATGCGTCAGCACCGGTTCCCACTGGCCATAGACCTGTTGCCGGTACAGCCGGATCGACGGATACCACGGGCTATCGTTACGTTCGATCATCCAGGTCCAGTGCGGTCTGACGTCGAGCAAGACCCACGCGCGCACGCCTAAAGCGCCGGCCAGATGCGCGACCGACGTACACACGGTGATCACCAGATCCATGCTGTGCAGCAAGGCCGCCGTGTCATCGAACGACCGGAGTTCGCCAGTTGGGTCGGACACACTCATCCCGGCCTCGCGCATCGCTTTCGTCTCACTGCCGGCGCCGATCTGCAGGCTGACAAAATCGACACCCCGCACGGCGCCGAGCGCGCTCGCAAGGACGCGCGAGTCGACAGAGCGCAACGGATTGCGCTGATGCGCGCGACTGCCGCTCCAGACCAGCCCAACCTTGAGCCGGCCCGTGTCCGACTCGTGCCGCGAACGCCAGGCACCGACCTTCGCGTGATCCGTCTTGAGATAGGACGTCCCGGCGAAAAGCTGGTCCGGCGTCACACCGAGCGCAAACGGCAGGCTCCCGAGCGGCAAGTGGTAATCGATCGCAGTCTCGGGAAGCGGCTGCTCGCTCGGGATGACCGCTTCCACCTCATCGCCAAGGCTGCGCTGCATGAGCGTCAGGAGGCTCGCATAGCAAATGAAGATGAGCTTGCCCCCCGCCTGTCTGACATTCCGGGCAACGAGCGGCAGGAACCGTGCGAATTGCAGAACATCGCCGTTGCCCTGTTCACTCCACACGGCAACGCTCTTGCCGGACAGAGATTGCCCTGTCCATCGCGGCATCGGTAAATTAGGCCAGCTGCCGTTCAATTCAGGGGAGCCGTCCCATCGCGCTTCATGGTTCAACCAGCCCGCCGCATAGTCGCCACGCAGCAATTGCAACATCGCGAGCGACCAGACGTAAGACATATTGGCCGGCTCAAGCTCTACCGCGCGTTGCGCAAAATGCAGCGCCATGTCCCATTGCTGCAATTCACTGAATACATTCGCGCAGCACTGCAGCGCAACGGGATAGTTAGGTGCGAGCGAACAGGCACGCTCTGCTGCCACCTGGGCTGCTGTCGGATCGCCCCGTTTCAGTAGCATCGTCGCGAGATTGGTCCAGGCCAACGCATTGCCGGGATCATCACGGAGAACATCCCTGAGCAGCGATTGCACCTCGTGGTAATTTTCCGTCGCAATGTACGCGGCCGCCATATTGTTGCGCAGCATTGGCAACGCGTGATCGAGCCGCATCGCACGCTCGTAAGCGTCGAGCGCCTGATCATGCCGCTTGCCGAGCTGGTACGCGAGGCCAAGCGAGAACCAGCCTGAAGCGCTCCCAGGCATGCGTTCGCAATACGTTGCCGCGACGCGTTGTGCCACATCGAACCGGCATAGACCGCACAGGAGATCGATCCAGTCCAGTACCCATCGCTCGCCTTCCGTACCTTTGCGGTACGCTCGCTCGAACCACCCATCGGCCACTTCGCGCTCGCCAAGATCCCGCGCGACATACGCAAGCTCTGTCACCACGCGGGTGTCGTCCAAAGCGCCCTGCAATGTACGATCCAGCAATGCACGGGCTTCCGCGTGGCGTCCTCGCAGACGCAAAAGCCGCCCAGCCGCCGCCACTATGCCCGGATCGCCGGGGCGCGAAGCACCGTGAGCCTCCAGCAGACGCCAGGCGCCAACGAGATCCCCCTCGGCCATCAATTCATCAATACGTTCGGAGTACGACGCCATCGCGCTGCTCATTGTGCACAATCCCTCCAAAACGGCGCCCGCACTCCCGGGCTTAGCCTCACCCACCGCCAACCACGCGGGAGCCCGACTCCGGCGCTCCAGGCCCACGGGCGCAGAGCGGTCCAACGTGATGCAAGCTCGCCTGCGCTCATCCAAAGCCTCGGCGCTGGAGTCTGCACATTGTGCTCCTGGTCATGTGCCTCATGCTCCTCCTCATGCGAGGAGGAGACGTGATTGACTGCGTTGCGCGGTCTCCTCGACATCCCCCTACCTCAACTGCGCGATGATAGAAACCGCGGCGGCAAGACCCAAAACGAGACCAGTCGCCCGACCCTGCCACGCCCCCGCGCGCGGCCGGGTTTCGGCGAAGAGCGTGCGTCGCGAGCGCGCACATACGCGCCATAGCCAGGGCAAGACAAACAGGATGACAGAAGCCAGCAGTACAACCAGACATAGCTGCACAACCTCCGGCATCATGCCGCCTATGCCGTGCGCGAACCAGTTGAAATAGCCGACGACAGACATCGTCAAGCACGTCACCAGCCCTCCCGCCAGCAGATTGGCTATGAAACGATCGGTGTAATCCGTCACACTCATACGCGCTCCTTCACTCGCGCCATCCGCCTTACCATTGATAGCCAATGCCAGCTCCAACCACACTGCCCGATCCGCTGGTACTCGCGCCGCCCTTGATCTTCAGATTGTCGGTAAGGCGTGCCGAGAAGCCGATCGCGACCGCCGAGTAGCCCTTGTAGTTGCCCGTGCCGATCCCGACCGCCAAGGTTTTGCCCGGGTCGACGTCGGGAATCATCGTCAAAGCGGTTGCGCCCGCGATACCGGAGTACGCCTGCCGCGCCAGCGCGTTCACGCCCTGCTGAACGGAGTTCAACTGCGACATGTTGACCGCATCGGTCGGATTCACACCCGGCGCCACGTTCGTGAGGGTCCGCTCGCTGCCCAGCGAGCCGAACGACACCGAATTCGCCTCGTTGGCGATCGAGCCGGAGCCCACCGCCACGGAGTTCGGCGCGGCGGCCACCGCGTTCGAGCCGATCGCCGACGAATTGGAGCCCGTCGCCTGTGCACCGGAACCCACCGCAACGCTATGGGCCGAGCTCGCGGTCGAATTGCCGCCGACCGCCACCGATTCCGTCCCCGTAGCACTCGCCGCACTACCGGTCGAATTCACAGAGACATACTGCGACGACGTGCTGGCGACTGTCGACTGCGAGGTCTGCGGAAGCTGGGCGCCGAGTGAACCGTTGCCGAGCGAGCTGATTTGCGTTTCGAGCGCAAACAACTGACTGCCGTTGATCGCATCGGTGCTGGTGGCGGAGATCGTGCCCGCGGCTACATTGGTGAGCGCGACCGCCGAGCTCGCACCGACGCCGCCGAGCGTCACGCTGTTATGCGCCGCGCTGTCGTACAGCACGGCGTCGTTTGCGACCGAGGCCACCGCCTGCAACTGGCTCACGTTCACTGCATCGGTCGGCGCCGTACCGGCGGCGACGCCGGTCAGGTGACGCGCGCCCGCGGTGCCGGTGAAGTCGACGCTGGTGCCGCCCGTGTTGGCTCCCACCGTGATGGCCCCGTTGCCCGGCGCGCCGCCTACCTGCTGCACGAGACCGATCGTGCCTGTGGCGATGCCCGTGGACAGCGCGCTGACGCCGCTGGTTGCCGTACTAACGCTGGTGGACAACAGTGCCACTGTGCTGTTGGTCGTGCTCAGGCCCGTCGACAGGGACGCCACGCCGCTCTGAACCGTGCTGAGGCCCGTCGAGGTCGACGTCGACAGCGAAGAGACACCCGTCGACAGTGAGGAGAGGCCCGTCGACGTGGAAGTCGACAGCGAGCTCATACCCGTGGACAGTGAAGAGAAGCCAGTCGACGTGGAAGTCGACAGCGAACCCAGGCCCGTGGACAGCGAAATCACGCCGCTCTGTGCCGTGCTGATGCCCGTCGAGGCCGACGTCGACAGCGACGAAATACCCGTCGACGTGGAGGTCGACAGCAAACCCAGACCTGTGGACAGCGAATCCACACCGCTCTGCACCGTGCTGATCCCCGTCGAGGCTGACGTCGACAGCGAGCTCATACCCGTGGACAGTGAAGAGATGCCTGTCGAGGTCGACGTCGACAACGACGAGATACCCGTCGACGTGGAGGTTGACAGCGAACTCAGGCCCGTGGACAGCGAATTCACGCCGCTCTGCGCCGTGCTGATGCCCGTCGAGGCCGACGTCGACAACGAAGAGACACCCGTCGACAGTGAGGAGAGGCCCGTCGACGCGGAGGTCGACAGCGAGCTCATACCCGTGGACAGTGAAGAGATACCCGTCGATGCGGAGGTCGACAGCGAGCTCACGCCCGTGGACAACGAACTCACACCCGTCGAGAGCGACGTGACCGCGCTGTTAGTCGTGCTCAGGCCCGTCGACAGTGACGAGATACCCGTCGATGTGGAAGTCGACAGCGAGCTCATACCCGTGGACAGCGAATTCACGCCGCTCTGCGCCGTGCTGATGCCCGTCGAGGCCGACGTCGACAGCGACGAAATACCCGTCGACGTGGAAGTCGACAGCGAGCTCATGCCCGTGGACAGCGACGAGATACCCGTCGACGTGGAGGTCGACAGCGAACTCATACCCGTGGACAGCGACGAGATACCCGTCGATGCGGAGGTCGACAGCGAGCTCATACCCGTGGACAGTGACGAGATACCCGTCGATGCGGAGGTCGACAGCGAGCTCACGCCCGTGGACAGCGAATTCACGCCGCTCTGCGCCGTGCTGATGCCCGTCGAGGCCGACGTCGACAGCGACGAAATACCCGTCGACGTGGAGGTCGACAGCGAACCCAGGCCTGTGGACAGCGAATCCACACCGCTCTGCACCGTGCTGATCCCCGTCGAGGCTGACGTCGACAGCGAGCTCATACCCGTGGACAGTGAAGAGATGCCTGTCGAGGTCGACGTCGACAACGACGAGATACCCGTCGACGTGGAGGTCGACAGCGAACTCATACCCGTGGACAGCGACGAGATACCCGTCGACGTGGAGGTCGACAGCGAACCCAGGCCTGTGGACAGCGAATCCACACCGCTCTGCACCGTGCTGATCCCCGTCGAGGCTGACGTCGACAGCGAGCTCATACCCGTCGACAGTGAAGAGATGCCTGTCGAGGTCGACGTCGACAGCGACGAGATACCCGTCGACGTGGAAGTCGACAGCGAGCTCATGCCCGTGGACAGTGAAGAGATGCCTGTCGAGGTCGACATCGACAACGACGACATACCCGTCGACGTGGAGGTCGACAGCGAGCTCACGCCTGTGGACAGCGAATTCACGCCGCTCTGTGCCGTGCTGATCCCCGTCGAGGCCGACGTCGACAGCGACGAGATACCCGTCGACGTGGAAGTCGACAGCGAACTCATACCCGTGGACAGCGACGAGATACCCGTCGATGTGGAGGTCGACAGCGAGTTCATGCCCGTGGACAGCGAAGAGAGGCCCGTCGAGGTCGACGTCGACAGTGACGAAATACCTGTCGACGTGGAGGTCGACAGCGAACCCAGGCCTGTGGACAGCGAATCCACACCGCTCTGCACCGTGCTGATCCCCGTCGAGGTCGACGTCGACAGCGACGAGAAGCCCGTCGACGTGGAAGTCGACAGCGAACTCATACCCGTCGACAGCGACGAGATACCCGTCGATGCGGAGGTCGACAGCGAGCTCACGCCCGTGGACAACGAACTCACACCCGTCGAGAGCGACGTGACCGCGCTGTTAGTCGTGCTCAGGCCCGTCGACAGTGACGAGATACCCGTCGATGTGGAAGTCGACAGCGAGCTCATACCCGTGGACAGCGAATCCACACCGCTCTGCACCGTGCTGATCCCCGTCGAGGCTGACGTCGACAGCGAGCTCACGCCCGTGGACAGCGAATTCACGCCGCTCTGCGCCGTGCTGATACCCGTCGAGGTCGACGTCGACAACGACGAGATACCCGTCGACGTGGAAGTCGACAGCGAACCCAGGCCTGTGGACAGCGAATCCACACCGCTCTGCACCGTGCTGATCCCCGTCGAGGCTGACGTCGACAGCGACGAGATACCCGTCGACGTGGAGGTCGACAGCGAGCTCATACCCGTGGACAGCGACGAGATACCCGTCGATGCGGAGGTCGACAGCGAGCTCACGCCCGTGGACAGCGAATTCACGCCGCTCTGTGCCGTGCTGATCCCCGTCGAGGCCGACGTCGACAGCGACGAGATACCCGTCGACGTGGAGGTTGACAGCGAACTCACACCCGTCGAGAGCGACGTGACTGTGCTGTTAGTCGCGCTCAGCCCCGTCGACAGCGAGCTCACGCCCGTGGACAACGAATTCACGCCGCTCTGCGCCGTGCTGATGCCCGTCGAGGCCGACGTCGACAGCGACGAAATACCCGTCGACGTGGAAGTCGACAGCGAACTCATACCCGTGGACAGTGAATTCACGCCGCTCTGCACCGTGCTGATCCCCGTCGAGGCTGACGTCGACAGCGAGCTCACGCCCGTGGACAGCGAATTCACGCCGCTCTGCGCCGTGCTGATGCCCGTCGAGGCCGACGTCGACAGCGACGAAATACCCGTTGACGTGGAAGTCGACAGCGAATTCATACCCGTGGACAGTGAAGAGAGGCCTGTCGAGGTCGACGTCGACAGCGACGAGATACCCGTCGATGCGGAGGTCGACAGCGAGCTCACGCCCGTGGACAGCGAATTCACGCCGCTCTGCGCCGTGCTGATGCCCGTCGAGGCCGACGTCGACAGCGACGAGATACCCGTCGACGTGGAAGTCGACAGCGAACTCATACCCGTGGACAGCGAAGAGAGGCCCGTCGAGGTCGACGTCGACAGTGACGAAATACCCGTCGACGTGGAGGTCGACAGCGAGCTCACGCCCGTGGACAGCGAATTCACGCCGCTCTGTGCCGTGCTGATCCCCGTCGAGGCCGACGTCGACAGCGACGAGATACCCGTCGACGTGGAAGTCGACAGCGAGCTCATACCCGTGGACAGTGAAGAGATACCTGTCGAGGTTGACGTCGACAGCGACGAGATACCCGTCGATGCGGAGGTCGACAGCGAGCTCACGCCCGTGGACAACGAACTCACACCCGTCGAGAGCGACGTGACCGCGCTGTTAGTCGTGCTCAGGCCCGTCGACAGTGACGAGATACCCGTCGATGTGGAAGTCGACAGCGAGCTCATACCCGTGGACAGCGACGAAATACCTGTCGACGTGGAGGTCGACAGCGAACCCAGGCCTGTGGACAGCGAATCCACACCGCTCTGCACCGTGCTGATCCCCGTCGAGGCTGACGTCGACAGCGAGCTCACGCCCGTGGACAGCGAATTCACGCCGCTCTGTGCCGTGCTGATCCCCGTCGAGGCCGATGTCGACAGCGACGAGATACCCGTCGACGTGGAGGTCGACAGCGAGCTCATACCCGTGGACAGCGAAGAGAGACCCGTCGAGGCTGACGTCGACAGCGAGCTCATACCCGTGGACAGTGAAGAGATGCCTGTCGAGGTCGACGTCGACAACGACGAGATACCCGTCGACGTGGAGGTCGACAGCGAACTCAGCCCCGTGGACAGCGAACTCACACCCGTCGAGAGCGACGTGACTGTGCTGTTAGTCGCGCTCAGCCCCGTCGACAGCGACGAAATACCCGTCGACGTGGAGGTCGACAGCGAGCTCACGCCCGTGGACAGCGAGCTCACGCCCGTGGACAGCGAATTCACGCCGCTCTGTGCCGTGCTGATCCCCGTCGAAGCTGACGTCGACAGCGACGTAACCGTGCTATTGGTTGTGCTCAGCCCGGTCGACAGTGACGAGATACCCGTCGACGTGGAAGTCGACAGCGAGCTCATACCCGTGGACAGTGAAGAGAGGCCTGTCGAGGTCGACGTCGACAACGACGAGATACCCGTCGACGTGGAGGTCGACAGCGAACCCAGGCCCGTGGACAGCGAATTCACGCCGCTCTGCGCCGTGCTGATGCCCGTCGAGGCCGACGTCGACAGCGAAGAGATGCCCGTCGACGCGGAGGTCGACAGCGAGCTCATACCCGTCGACAGTGACGAGATACCCGTCGACGTGGAAGTCGACAGCGAACCCAGGCCTGTGGACAGCGAATCCACACCGCTCTGTGCCGTGCTGATCCCCGTCGAAGCTGACGTCGACAGCGACGTAACCGTGCTATTGGTCGTGCTCAGCCCGGTCGACAGTGACAAGATACCCGTTGACGTGGAAGTCGACAGCGAACCCAGGCCCGTGGACAGCGAATTCACGCCGCTCTGCGCCGTGCTGATGCCCGTCGAGGCCGACGTCGACAGCGAAGAGATGCCCGTCGACGTGGAGGTCGACAGCGAGCTCACGCCCGTGGACAGCGACGCGACCGTGCTATTGGTCGTGCTTAGGCCCGTCGACAGTGACGAAATGCCCGTCGACGCGGAGGTCGACAGCGAACTCATACCCGTCGACAGCGAAGAGAGACCCGTCGAGGTCGACGTCGACAGTGACGAAATACCCGTCGACGTGGAGGTCGACAGCGAACCCAGGCCTGTGGACAGCGAATCCACACCGCTCTGCACCGTGCTGATGCCCGTCGAGGCCGACGTCGACAGCGAGCTCATACCCGTGGACAGTGAAGAGAGGCCTGTCGAGGTCGACGTCGACAACGACGAGATACCCGTCGACGTGGAGGTCGACAGCGAACCCAGGCCCGTGGACAACGAACTCACACCCGTCGAGAGCGACGTGACCGCGCTGTTAGTCGTGCTCAGGCCCGTCGACAGTGACGAGATACCCGTCGATGTGGAGGTCGACAGCGAACCCAGGCCCGTGGACAGCGAATTCACACCGCTCTGTGCCGTGCTGATGCCCGTCGAGGCCGACGTCGACAGCGAAGAGATGCCCGTCGACGCGGAGGTCGACAGCGAACCCAGACCCGTGGACAACGAACTCACACCCGCCGAGAGCGACGTGACCGCGCTGTTAGTCGTGCTCAGGCCCGTCGACAGTGACGAGATACCCGTCGATGTGGAGGTCGACAGCGAACCCAGGCCCGTGGACAGCGAATTCACGCCGCTCTGCGCCGTGCTGATGCCCGTCGAAGCCGACGTCGACAGCGACGTAACCGTGCTATTGGTCGTGCTCAGCCCCGTCGACAGTGACGAGAGGCCCGTCGACGTGGAGGTCGACAGCGAACCCAGGCCTGTGGACAGCGAATCCACACCGCTCTGCACCGTGCTGATGCCCGTCGAAGCTGACGTCGACAGCGACGTAACCGTGCTATTGGTCGTGCTCAGCCCGGTCGACAGTGACGAGATACCCGTCGACGTGGAAGTCGACAGCGAACCCAGGCCCGTGGACAGCGAATTCACGCCGCTCTGCGCCGTGCTGATGCCCGTCGAGGCCGACGTCGACAGCGAAGAGAGGCCCGTCGACGTGGAGGTCGACAGCGAGCTTACGCCCGTGGACAGCGACGCGACCGTGCTATTGGTCGTGCTTAGGCCCGTCGACAGCGAACCCAGACCCGTGGACAACGAACTCACACCCGTCGAGAGCGACGTGAACGCGCTGTTAGTCGTGCTCAGGCCCGTCGACAGTGACGAGATACCCGTCGATGTGGAGGTCGACAGCGAACTCACGCCCGTGGACAACGAATTCACGCCGCTCTGTGCCGTGCTGATGCCCGTCGAGGCCGACGTCGACAGCGAACTCACACCCGTCGAGAGCGACGTGACTGTGCTGTTAGTCGCGCTCAGCCCCGTCGACAGCGACGAGAGGCCCGTCGACGTGGAGGTCGACAGCGAGCTCACGCCCGTGGACAGCGACGCGACCGTGCTATTGGTCGCGCTCAGCCCGGTCGACAGCGACGAAATACCCGTCGACGTGGAGGCCGACAGCGAACTCACACCCGTCGACAGCGACGTGACCGTGCTATTGGTCGTGCTCAAACCTGTAGACAGCGATGAAATACCCGTCGACGTCGAAGTCGACAAAGAGTCGACCGTACTTGCGACCGAATACAACTGGCTGCCGTTTACCGCGTCAGTGCTGCTAGGGCCAATCAGGCCAGCGGCCACATATTGAATGCGTCGCTCAGCCCCCACAGCCCCAACGCTTACGACACCAGCAGCCCCGTCGGCGCCTGCGAACGAGCCATAAGTCGTACCACCGATCTGCTGAGTGCTATACGCGGTGGTCCCAGCCGTGGCAGTCGATGAAGCAGCGGTCGTAGAGGCGTTATTGCCGAGCGCGACCGACCCCATGACACTCGCTGTCGCCTGATATCCAATGGCTGTGGCCTTTGTAGCCTCCGCGTTAGCCGTCACACCAATTGCGGTAGCATCAAGAGCCGAAGCTGTAGATTGCGTACCAATTGCGATGCCATAAGAGCCGGTGTTGGTAACAACGTTGGAAACCCCTATCGCTATACCGTCCATTGCACTGGCGGTGTTTGCATATCCGATCGCAGAAGCGGTGTTCCCACTGGCAGTGTTTGCATATCCAATCGCTGCGGCATAGTTGGAATTAGCAGTGCTCTGATAACCGATTGCCAGAGAAGCCCATCCAGTAGCCGTTGCAGTCGTGCCAATAGCCTCTGAGTTAGTGCCAGCTAATGCAGAGCCGCCAATAGCCACCGCATTAACGGAGGCAAGAGCAGAAGTTCCAATTGCGACTGTATTGGTATTTGGACTAGCTGTACCCGCTCCACCGCCGGCATAGTACTGTGCATGAGCAACCGGCGCATGCGTGCCAACCACCACAGCCGCCAAGGTAACCGCCTGAACCACCTTCGACTTCTTCGGCTTGCCCCTGGCTGAGTCGTGTTCCGACACGGCAACCCACGCCCCCAGCGACTCGTTCCAAATCGATCGGTACGTCTTATTCATTTTTTATTCCCCACCTCGTCCACCCACCCGATCGCTCATGAATTCTTTGATCCGGCTTCAGCACGACCCAAACAGAAAAAACGAGATCCCGGCGACAACGCTGCCACTAGGAATTACTATCAAATTCCTTTCAACACGATCTCATTCCCCAAATATCATCTTGGGCAGCATATCGATCGCCTTAACCCGCATTGCGAATATTTGTGACATGCCATGGTTTCTGTCGGTATTTACTCAAATAGCACCCCGCTTCCCGCTCACCATCGTTCCCGTGCAGGTTGCGAGACCCGTCCACTCTGGAGAGGCTTTGCGCGATCCTGCGATTCCAGCCCTCCGAAAGGGATCACCAGGCAGACGCACGCGATAAGGGCTACGGTGAACGGCCCATCGGCAAACCGATAGCTTCAGGGAATCTGCGTACATAAGGTGAACGAAATAGAAATAGCCTGTGCCTTATGAAGGCACTTACATCACGCCCGACCGCCGGAGTTTTTTCGGCAGCGCGCATATATAACAGTCCGAAAGTACTGAAGCCACGTCATTTCTTGAAGATTGCCCAATTCGATACACTTCGCGAAAAATATCGCCAGAGTTCACGAATATTCACAACACGCCGCCACCAAACCATTAGAGTCGGAGCGCAATGGTCGGCCTCGAAATTCGATTGAATTCACAAAGCGATCCGATTTGCGTCGACCTTGTATTCCCGTGACAAGTCGATCGCCACTTGCCCGCGCGATACTGCCCAATGTCCCCCGGGGCACGACCAGCGTCAATTTTTCGCGAGCAGATGTCCAGCAGTTGTGCGATAGCCGCAGTGAACACGACACACATCAAGCCGCAAACGCCGTCAGGATCGTTTTATTTATCAATGGCGGGAACGCACTCAAAAGAGCAGGCAGTTGACCGTCGCGCCGAGCCAGACCCCGCCTAGAACGCCAAACAAGCGCCCCATCAGCATCGCATGCACATCCTCATCCCGCATGAACACGCTACGTCGCAACCGAAAGACTGTCTTCAGCAACAATGGCCTCGGCAGAAGCAGGCATGCAGAGGCTACAGTTTCCGGCGTCAGACGCAGGCCGAACCTCGGATCGATCGAATGAGAAATTCTCCAATGATCCACTCCTGCGGAGATCGCCCACCCGACGAGAGCCCCCAATGCAATTCCCCAAACAAACCTGTCAGTCAAATACGCCGAACGCACAATCCCCTCTTGATTTCCGTTGTTCACCCGCACAACCGCCGAGCCGCCCCATCAATTAGCGGGTGAATAGTAGAGGACACCACCGTGCAGCGCGTCACAGAGTGTGAACCGCAAGGCTGGTCGAAAACAGCGCCGCCGTTTCTCATCGCCGCTCCGATGTTTCAATAATTCACAACTCATGTCGCTCAATTCGATACGATTCAATGGCCGGAACTAGCCACCCGACAATTGGCACATTCGTCGATGGTCGGAGGACGTTGATATGAACAACGATGAAAGTTGTGCGATTCCACTACACCTCCATTCGAGCGCGCGCATTTTTCAAGTTTTGCACCAGCGTTTCGCCGACCTTTCACGAGACAGTGTCGATCCATTTTGATGTGAGGCTTGCAACATACGCGCACTAGAGATTGCTATGGAACACGTTGCTGCAGACATTCTCCACTCCTGCACGGTCGCAGACGCGGAGCGCGGCCTCGCCAGACGGGAGTTCTTTTTCCTCTATCAGCCTAAGCTGCGTATGCAGGAAGGCCGGCTGTGTGGTTTTGAATCACTGCTGCGATGGAGCCACCCGGCACGCGGCGTCCTGACGCCCGCTTCGTTTATCCATCTTGTGGAAGACTCTGAACTTACCCCGCGTTTCACGGATTTTGTTATCGAGGAAGCTGCTCAAACGCTAGCCGATTGGACCGTTCGCGGATACAACACGCTTTCGCTAGCCGTCAATCTTCCCGCCCGAGAAATTGGCCGGCCCGGGCTGGCAAGCAAGTTATCCGCCCTGCTTCGTACTCGTTCACTCAATGCGGCACGCTTTCAGATCGAACTCACCGAGGCCACCGATCCGGGTCCAATTGAAGCGCTCGCCTCCGCCGTTGAATCCATCAAAGAATCCGGCGTAAGTATGGCAATCGACGACTTCGGCTCGGGCTGCTGGTCACTTACCATTCTGCATCGGCTTGGGGTCGACACGCTCAAACTGGACCGCAAGTTCATGTGCGATATTCAGAAGCATGCCGCTTCGAAAGTCGTGGTCGAGTCGCTCGTGCAACTCGGACAACGTCTCGGAAAACGTGTTGTCATAGAGGGGATCGAAACGGCAGCGCAGTTCGCATGGGCGAGCACAATCGATCAGATAGATTGTCAGGGTTACTACATCTCCGCACCGATCACAAACGAACAAATCGACGAATTCGTTGCGAGACATGGCGTCACTCATTAGTTCTCAGTCGCCCAGCGATCTGATTGCGCAATCCTCGCTCCAGCTGCACGAGTCTGGTACAGGCCTGAGTAGTCGCTTTCAATTCAGCCTGTCCCCGAATCCAAATACGCTATCGGTTCCCAGCAAACCGGTCTGTCAAGCTCGTTGAATCTCGACGGCGGTCGGTCACAAACATCTGCTTTTCCCGCTCCGACAAAAACCCGCGAGTGCGTGACAATTATTCACAACATCACGCCCCGTTCCGGTTATGCTGAATTCATCGACTTTTCCGGTCGATCACGGGCAGGAGAGCTAATCCCCGAAGCTGCGCCTGCTCCTTGAAGCCCCGACTAATCCTTGATTGCCGGGGCTTCACCTTTTCTCGTCCCATACTCCCTATTCGCTATATCTCTCTCGAACGCGCACTGATACCATTCCGTGAAGTACGGCGGACTGATCGTTAACACCAACGCCCGGTTCGCTTTGCTCTGACACGCACATATCGGAATGCATTGCCCGCCCCTTGATGAAGGCTGTAAGCAGATGGAAAACAACTACAACGCCAACGCTGAAAGCAGATCAGACCTGAGCTGCTCAGAAGCGTCGATCGACTTGGGCGTTTTGGTCTATATCGACAGCAGAAAGGAGACCGTCGAGGAGTTTCATTGGCTCTACAAGAGCATGATTTTCAGCAATTTGTTCCTGCGCTCCAGGATTATTGCTGTGTGTCATCCTGATGCGATCAATCTTCTGCCAGTAGATGAAAAGTTGACGATCATTCCGAGTACGCCATACCTCGAGCGGAATGCTGAATGGCAGGGATATGCTTACATCAATAGCGTTGGAAACTTCGTTGATCAAAGCGTTTTTGACGAGTGCAAAAAATACCGATTTATATTGAAAACGGACTGCGACACGTTCGTTACGCCAGCATTGCTTGACTTTTCTCCATCCGGACTATGCTTTGGTTTCGGCGCGTACGCCTATGAGGAAGAAGTCCGAGGGAAATTGTCTCAATGTAGTCTACGGTGGGGATTCCCTCATTCGGGCCTGCATAATGTTGGGGCTTCGGTCCTGGGACCATCGGACCATGTGTGCAACTTCCTCACTGCGCAGCTGGACTATTGCAACAAATTAATCAAAGAGGAATTTTCCAACTTCGAAGGTGCATGGCCAGGCTGGTGTAAGAATGTTTTGACGATGTACGCTGGGGAGCTAGCGCTTCGCCGCACCTATCCGCAACAATGTTCGCTCGGGTTCCTTGACCACTTCCCTTCTGCAACGAGAAATATCGGCAGTGACGTTCTGCATATTCATGCGTGGCATACGAACCAATATTGGTCAAAACACGACTTTCGCGCAGGAAAATATTTTGACATCAGATCAGACCAGATAGATCGAAACACTTTGGGGGGCTACTGCCATTGGCTCGCTCAGTCTGCTATTGATAACGTTGTAAATGAAAGACTCACTCGTTAGATGGGAATCATTGTGACGACTGAGTCGTGGCCTTCAGCCAGTCCAATACGATCTTCTCGGCTTTTCACTCCACTTAAGTTGAGCAGACGTGAACCATGTTAGTTGGTTGGCCTAAAGACAGGCGACCTGCAGGTGGTGGGCTCACGGAAAAGTTTCTAGTCCCACCTGGTATGCCATTAACCCCGCGCATCGCCATTCCAGAAGCGAGGCCATCTTTTCGAGACGAGCAAACTCCTCTTGCCCTCGTCTTGTGAGGATCGCGATGTCGATGGGTTCGGGAACTCTCGCGTTGACTCTGGGCGGAAGGCGCTGGACCTCGACCAGCCCGAGGTTGCGAAGCGTAATCAGTTTCTTCGGCTTCTTCCCCCATGGGATCTGGCGGTGACAAACCAGCCTAAGCAATTGGAGACTTTCTTCGTTGGACAACACCGCAATCTCCTAACGTGCGCAATGGGTCATCCGGCTTGTACTGCTCTACTTCTGTCGCCGACCGATTCCTTTCAGCGTCTTCACAGCGATTGCGTCAAACAGCTCACGCGCGCTGAAAAATTCCAACCGCCCTTCCTCGGCAAAAATCCTCAGTCGCCCACCACAAATCTGAATCACGCAGTCCTGACCCCAAGCTGCTCGAATCTGGCCTAAAAGTGCTTGCTGTTCATCGTCGTAGTAATACAGCCATGCTCGATATGCCGGATCAGGTCCCGCTACCGCGAAAGATGAGGCAACGTCCGTATGCATAGGGATACTCCATCGAGTGAACCACCGAAAGGCCGCCCCCGATCACTTCGCGACCATAATACAACGCCCACGAGTTCACCCCGCAACGACCTAATGGACAATTACCGACTTCGGAAATATCAGCGCGAGAATCAAATGGAGAAATCCCCACACGAACAGCAGTGACAGTGAAATCGTCCCGATGCCAAGCAATGCGATCCAGCGCTTGCGAAGACCCGACATGTCTTCAACTTCGTCGGTCCGGCGGGCGAATTTCTTTGCCTCAGGTAGCCCCGGTTGAGTAGTTACTTCGCTTCGCATATATCAGCTTTTCCCGAAGAAAGCGTTTGAACAGCTTTGTGTATGACACAGTTTGTCGCCGACTAAACGATTAATGCAATGCGCGCGCGACCGAACCGCATCGGCTTGCGGACGCCTGTACTCTACCGGCGCGGGGCAACCCGGTCTGTCAAGATTTGTTAAAACTCGAAGGAGATTTCGAGATGCGAATCGTAGAGAGCTGGCAGAACGACCACGAAGGTGCCTGACGCACACTAGGACCAGCGCCCTTTTGGTCTCGTCCTGACAAGCACATACCGGAATGCATCGCCTGACATCAGTGCAACCAGACGCATGATCCTCACCCCTTGCACGCCCGTCACAATCGCAGGTTTTGACGTGAGCCACGCCTCCATCGCTTCGAGTTGCTGATGCAATTCCGATATTGTTTTCGTCTTTAACTCATTCATTACGCGTCGCTCCCGTCGCCGCTAACAATTTCCAGAATCGTATCCAGGCTCTGGCGTGAAAACCTGATCGAATTCGATCGAACGCCGTCTGGCCAGGGAAACGACATCTGTATCTGTTTTCAGGGTGCTGTTACAAGATCGACCACTATCGACGGATAGGCGGTCGACTCCTCCGCCGCCTGTGCCACGTGGAGAAAATTAGCATCGCTGGACGCCCTCCCTTTCCACGCATGATCGTTGACTTTCCGGCCTACCAGGTACAGCCGAAAATATGCTTCTAGAATGATCACGCCCATAGCATTTTTTCGAGACCGCCTTTCGCCATGCGTATCTTCTCCAACTGCACACTGGTGAGTCGAACCCCAACGCGTTTCTCGCCGTGGCCGGCCGCGAGCAAGAGCATGTCGTCATCCGCGGCAAGAGACCAATTCGGCGTCTCCGTGCCGAGGCGTAGATAGAGCAGATCCTCTGCAGACCATGCAACCATGCGAGGCACCTTCAGCAATCAAAAAATTTTGTAGTCGTGCGGAGCGGTTTCGCGATTGCGCCGGTCCTCGGCCAACACGCGACGCGCCTCGCGATGGACTGCCAGAATGCCGAACGACAACTCGTCAAGACCGGCAGCTCGCGCGGCCATCTTGAGTGAAGCGTAATCTTCGGGGTGAAGCGAAAGGGTCACTTGGACCTGATGCGGGGTTGCCATGGATAGCTCCAGTTTCGTTCGGTGCTCACAAGGTTCGGGTTAGAACACTCGCAACCGAATGTAACCGGACGCGTACGTGGGGGTTGCCAAGAATTGTGACATCGGCGGCCCTTGTGCGTCTGTCGGGTAGGGCTTGCGATTGATCCATTCTGCGAGGCTCCCGAGTCTGGCCGAACGTGCCTAACGCTCTCAGGTAAAACCCGTGCTTTCAGCCAACGCAATCTGTTAGCCAACCGAAGCTTGCGCCAGAACAAACTCGACACGGCGATTCGCAAAGCGACCGCCCGCCGTCGCATTGCTCGCGATCGGCGTCGCTGAGCCATAGCCGCGTGCCGTCAACAGGTCCGGCTTCACACCCGCCTCGATCAGAAAACCGCGCACCGCGTCCGCACGCTTTTGCGAAAGCAGCAGATTGGCCTGCTCATCGCCAACGTTGTCGGAATATGCCTTGATATCGAGTGCCACGGGATGGCCGTCGTCAGAACATGCCTTAAGCAGTTGTGCGGACTCGGCAAGGTTCTCTTTGGCGGATAAAGGGATATGTCCACTGGATGCGGCGAAGTCCACGACCTGCAAGTTCAGAACTGTTGCGACATCCGGACCTATGCAGGCGTTGCCCGCATCGAGCATCTTCACCATCGTGCTCAGGAACAGCTGCGTGGCGAGATCGACGGCTGTTCCCGCGCTGAACTGACCGATTTCCCAGGACGGACCGAACACATTCTGCAGGCGCTGCTTCCAGCCAAGCGATGCATTCGCCGCCGCCCCGCCTAGCTCGATGTGCTGCGCGTCTATTCCGACCTCGGCGCGCGGCAGGGCCATCAACGACAAGAGCTCATCGATATGCGTCAGCCAGTCAGATGGGCGCAGGCTCGCGTCGACTCTCAGGTCGGCGGCGAAGCGTCCCGCGCCAAATTTTCGGTTCAACACATCGGTAAGTGTTTGCCGCTCCGCATCACTACTCAGCGTACCCGTCAATGAAGGTACGCCGGCTTGATTGACGCTAAAAGCGATTTTTCCACTTCTCGTGGAAGCGTTCGCCGCCGGATTTGAAGCGGCTTCGGATACAGCATCGGCCGCCGGGGCAGACGCTGCACCTCCCGACGCCGTCATCGGAGCCGCCGCGCATCCCTGCGGTACGGATGAAGCCGCGTCCGGTCGCGCGACGACGCCAGGGACGGCCGACGCGATCGAGGGCGCGACGACGCCACTGGTCAAAACATTCGACGACGCGGTCGGTTCAACACCCGCCCTCTGCCCGAAAAATTGGGCATAGGCGAAAACCCCAAGCAGTATGGCCGTCAACACGGCAAACAGCAGCCATATGCCTCTACGCGAAGACCTCGCTCCGCCGACCGGCGCCGCGACTTCGTGCGCCGCGGCGGGTGCGGAACGTCGAAGTACGTTTTCATCGTCAGCCATCGGTTGCATCATGTTGGCCGCTACTGACTCAAGCCTGCCTGCAATCGATCGAGTGAAATTGCCAGCATTTTCAAATCCGATCGATTCGGCGACGCGATCGGTCAAAAGCCTCGATACGACAGGTAATTGACCGCCGAGCAACGCAGGCAGTCCGGCCAACGTTCCTTGCTCAAGCAGAATGTGATGTTTGAGCACGCCGAACACCACCGAACCGACCAACGCGGTCATGACATGAGCGGCCTGAGGCGGTATGCCGGTCTGACGCGAGATCGGATCACTCGCCAGCGCGATACGCGTGCCGGTAGCACGCACGAAGAGCGACTCTCCTATTGTTTCAAGGTCTTTGATACTCGATGAAGCACTACACAGCCGCAGGAATTGCTCTTCGATACGGGCATTCGCTTCTGGCGACATCACAGCGGAGAATACGGCCTTCGCCCCATCGGGCGTCACCGCAGCCGCCATCAGCGAAGCAATCAGCGCAGGGCTGGCGTGGGTCGGAATCCTGCCAAGTATTTCCGACGAAAGGCCGATTTGCTCCGCAAGACACTGCCGGATCGAATCGGAAAATACCGCATCAATTGAGTTGGCAAGATCGATGCTCTTCATTTCTGTTCTCGTGAAATTGCTGCGCTTGAGCGCCTTGGCAAGGCCGGGCGATATTTTGAGCGTAAGGTAAGCGCTTTTAGAGAGCCTGTGAAGCACGCTTTAACTCTTTTCTAATAACTGACGTAAATCCGCAAACTTTGACAGAAGTTCAGATTTTGGTCGCGAAGGACAGCAGTTGAGCGTTTCACCAAATCGCCTGCCCGTAAATCTCGTCGGACGGATTTACAAATTGTGGCAATTGCCAGGAATAAGCACAGCTACAGTTCACGAACTCACGCGCAGGAGACCAAACAGAGCGTCGCTTTTTGGGTGTCCGCGATTGCACACTGAAAGAGAGTGGACGCACGGTGGTTGGCCGCGTCAATTGCCCACGGGATCAACCGCCACGACGCAACGAAAAACCGACGTGAATTCGTGCAGATGAAGAAAAAGACCAATGAGGCTCAATACTCCATGAAGTTCGACATGACAAAGCAATTTGGAGCAGCGCTACTGGTTAGCGTGGTGCTCGCAGGATGTTCCGCCGCATCAGGCCCGACGTTTAGTGCATACTCGGTCAACCTGCCGAATAATGAAAAGGCGTTTCGGGTCGATTGCGATGGACTCATCTCGAGCCAGAACACCTGTTATTCGAAGGCTCGCGAAATCTGCGGCAAGAACCCCGTGCGTCCGATGCAGGAGATTGCACCGCTTGCGGCCGCTGGAAGTCATCGCGACGTGCGCACGCTGACATTCCAGTGCGGAGCGGCGCCTGTCGCGCAGACAGCTCCGGTCGCAGCCCCTTCACCGATGCCTGCCGCTCCCCCCGTCGCGCGGGTTGCCGCTCCAGCAAGCGTGCCGCCTCAGAAGCTGCCGTTGAACGGCGATGCAACTTTCGAACTCAATAAGGCGACGCTCACGACCGAAGCTCGTCTTCGTCTCGACGCGCTGATCAGAACTGCGGCAGGTGCGAGGTTCGACACCGTCACGGTGAATGGCTATACCGACGCGACGGCATCCAGCTCCTACAATCAGAAATTATCGACGCAGCGCGCGCAAAGCGTCGCGCAGTATCTGCAGAGCCACGGATTGAAGGCGCAGCAATTCGTTGTCAACGGACACGGTAGTGCCAATCCCGTTTCGCCGAATACGACGGCAGACGGACGCGCAAAAAACCGGCGCGTGGAGATCGTATTGAACTAATACATGAGGCAGACCTCGTTCAGTGCACACGAGATTCACTGGCGGCCTGTTGGCGCGGGCTCCGGCATCGAAAATGCAAAAAAGCCCTTGGATTGACACGTTTCTCCGATAATCATCACCAGCAACCCGGAGGTGACGATGAATGCGATCCACGAGGTCTACCCCTATCTGCGCGTGCGCAACGCCGCACGGGCTATCGAGTTCTACGCGCAGGCATTCGGCGGCGTCGAGCAGTTTCGCCTGACCGAGCCAGGCGGCCGCATCGGTCATGCCGAAGTGAAGATCGGTCCCGCGACCGTGATGCTGTCCGATGAATATCCCGAGCATGACATGCTCGGACCGACCGGCGACAGCCGGCCGAGTGTGCTGCTGCATATCCACTGCGACGACGTCGACGAGCTGTTCGCACGAGCGGTTGCAGCGGGCGCAACCGTGGTCCGCCCGCTAACCGATCATTTTTATGGCGAGCGCTCGGCGACCGTGCGCGATCCATTCGGCCACGAATGGATGCTCGGCGCGCAGATCGAAGCGCTCACGCCTGAAGAGATGCAGCGCCGTTACACGGCGCTGTTCGACAGCTAGTGGATTGTTATATTGGGCTCCTCGCGCTTAATCCCCCGATGCGTGAGCTCTTTTTACATCCCGCCGAACGGCTTTTCCACCGTGAGCTTGTTGGTCACCGAAGTCACCCCCGGAACACCCTTCGCGATCTCCGCGACCTGATTGATCTGGGAAACGTCGGTGACCGTGCCGCTCAGCGTCACCGCGCCGCCTTTTGCGATGACGCTTATATTGCCGGCGCTGATCTCCTTATGCTTGCCGATCGCGGCATACACCTGCCGACGCAACGCGCGATTGGCTTGCCTCGAGCTGACGGGAGCGGCTGCGCTAGCTGACATCGCGGGTGCGCCCGAAGCTGCACTAGCCGTCTGGCCCGACTGCGACCATGCGCTGCTCGACGCGGCCAGAATCAATATGGCAATCGCCAACGCGCGTGCCTGAATGCTTTTCATCGAATACTCCAGTTGTTATAGGCGACGTAATCAGAAGTTATGGCGGATACCGACCATGGCCGCCGTGGTGGACACGCCAGGTGCAACCGGGGCGCCATAGACGATGGTCTGATTCATGGTCCCCCTGTTGTTGACATAACCCACCTGCGCGTAAGCCTTGGTGCGCTGCGACAGGTTGTATTCCGCGCCCACGGCGAACTCGCCCGAATGGTTCGCCGAGTTGTTCTTGTCTTTCAGGTAGTAGTACCCGGACGTGATCTTGAAACGCGGATTGAACTGGTAGCCGAGGCCCCCCGAGATCATTTCGAAGTCCGCGGTGTTGGTATGGGCCGGGTTCTTGCCGGCGCCGTACGAGGCCGACACCGAAAATCCGGCGATCGTGTACATCGCACCGAAATAGTAGAAACGGTTGTTCGCAAGCCCGGTCGCGGGGATAGCGGGGGCCGCCGGGTAGGTGATCGGGTACGGGTTGGTATCGTGGCCGTTGTAATACAACGCGGACAGATTCAGACCGTAGTTCGAATACTTGAGCACGGCCGACTCGCGCGTGCCGCCCTGGAAATGACCGGCGACGCCGCCCGGCGCGTACTCGAGTGCGAGCGACGCGCCATGGAATTTCGGCGAGTTGTAGACGAGCGCGTTGCTGTCGTACAGCGCGCCGATCGGCGCGTTCGTGCTCGTGCCTGGCCAGCCGGCCGCCTGATTGATGCCCAGCCACGCGGTCAGAATACTGCCGAAATACTGCGCGCCGCGGACGTCGGTTTCCGCCATCGCGTAGATCATCGGAATGATCTGCCGGCCGGCGTCGAAGGTACCGAACGGCCCCGATGCGCCGACCGTCGCGAACTGGTTGAAGATCGCCGTGACGCCCGGCGTGTCGGACAGACCGAACTTGCCGTTCGTGGTGTTGAACGCGCCCTGCAGCTTGAAGTTGATCTTGTAGCCGCCGCCGATGTCTTCGCTTCCCTTCATACCCCAGAAGCTCGAATAGATACCGCCGTCCTTCAGTTGATAAATTTTGCCCGTGTTCGGCGCGTGCGGCAGAAAGGTAGCGGCCGATGTGCTCTGATACAGCAGCCCCGTATCGACTACGCCATAAAGCGTCACTGACGACTGCGCATGAGCCGCGGTGGCGAAAATGGCCAACACGATAGCGCTGCTTGACTTCAACTTCATTTTGTCTCCTTCGCGTACCGGCGGTGGGGCAAAAGCCGATGCTGCGGTCGCTTCAAATGGTTGGTGGTTTTGTGTGCGCCGGGCGTACCCGGTCGCGTTGTTGCGTGAATCGAACTGCGTTGCTGCGAAAGCCGTGCGTCAGGGCAGGTAGTAGTTGCCGAACTGATCGCGTAACTGGTTCTTCAGGACCTTGCCTGTTGCGCCGATAGGCACCGTGTCGACGAACACCACTGCATCGGGAGTCCACCAGCGCGCGACCCGGCCGTTGAAGAAGGACAGCAGTTCGTCGCTGGCCAGCTCGCTGCCCGGCTTTTTCACGACCAGCAGCAGCGGCCGTTCGTCCCACTTAGGATGCCGTGCGGCGATACACACTGCCGTCGAGACTTCCGGATGCAGATAAGCGACGTTTTCGATCGCCGCCGAACTGATCCATTCGCCGCCCGACTTGATCACGTCCTTGCTGCGATCGGTGATCTGCATGAAGCCGTGCGGGTCGATCGTCGCGATGTCGCCGGTCGGAAACCAGCCGTCGCACAATGGCGACTCGACGTCGGCGCCGAAGTACTGCTGCGTGACCCAGTGACCGCGCACCTGCAGATCGCCAGCGCTCTCGCCGCCCCACGGCAATTCATTACCGTTGGAGTCGACGATCCGCATGTCGATGCCGAACAGCGCGCGTCCCTGCTTCGCCTGAACCTTGTACTGATCCTCCATCGGCAGCGACTGCTGATGCGCCTTGAAGCTGCAGACCGTGCCGATCGGACTCAATTCGGTCATGCCCCACGCGTGCAGTACCTCCACCCGGTGGCGCTTCTGGAACGCCTCGGTCATCGCGGTCGGACACGGCGCGCCGCCGATCACCGTGCGTCGCATCGACGAGAAGGTCCCGCCCATCGCATCGACATGCGTGAGCAGTCCCTGCCACACGGTCGGCACGCCGGCCGACAGCGTCACGTGTTCCGTTTCGATCAGTTCATAGAGCGACTTGCCGTCGAGCGCCGGCCCCGGAAACACCAGCTTCGCGCCGACCATGCAGGCGATATAGGGCAGTCCCCACGCGTTCACATGGAACATCGGCACGACCGGCAGGATCACGTCGCGCGCGGAACAGTTCAGCGAATCGGGCAGCGCCGCCGCGTAGGTGTGCAGCACGGTCGAACGATGGCTATACAGCACGCCCTTCGGATTGCCGGTGGTGCCCGACGTGTAGCACAGCGACGACGCGCTGTTTTCATCGAGCAGCGGCCATTCGAAAACGTCGTCGTGCAGCTCGAGCAGATCCTCGTAGCACATCAGCATGCCGGTCAGGTCGTTCGCTTGCGGCATGTGCGCGCGATCGGTCATCGCCACGAATACTTTCGGGCTCTTCACCCGGGGCGCGACGCTCTCGATCAGCGGCAGAAAGGTCAGGTCGAAGAACACGACACGATCTTCCGCATGCTCGATGATGTACGCGAGCTGGTCGACGTGCAGTCGTGGGTTCAGCGTATGCAGCACGGACCCGGAGCCCGACACCGCGAAATAGAGCTCCATGTGGCGATAGCCGTTCCACGCGAGCGTCGCGACGCGCTCGCCCTGGCCGACGCCGAGCGTCGACAGCGCGTTGGCCATACGGTGCGCGCGCTGCGCGAGGTGCCGATACGAATAACGATGGATGTCTCCTTCCACGCGTCGCGACACGATTTCCTGTTCGCCGTGATGGCGCTCCGCGTGCGTGAGCAGCGCGGAAACCAGCAGCGACTGCTGCATCATCAAGCCTTGCATCTTTCCGTCTCCTGATTGGTTGTGGCGTCTCGCGCCTGGCCTACGAGGCCTTACGTTGCCGCGCTGCCGGCTCGCGCTTGCGAGGGCGCCGCGTTCGGCGCGTCGAGACTCACCACCACCTTTGAATCCACTATTTCGACCGGGAAGGTCGTCACGCTCAATCCGCCTGTTCCCGCCATGCAGCCCGTGCGCACGTCGAAGCGCAGACCGTGCGCCGGGCAGCGCAACATGCAGCCTTCCAGCTGGCCGCTCGACAGCGCGGCCCCGTTGTGCGGACATGTGTTGTCGATGGCGTGAAGCGTGCCTTCGATGTTGAACAGCACGATGCTGCGGCCATCTATGAAGGCCAGCTTGCGCTGGCCCGGCGCGAGCTCGCCGCCAACACCCACCACGATCCGACGCGACATCCCAGACTCCTTCTGATCCGACGCGGGCCGCGTCACATCAGTACCAGGCGGCGAATCAACGTCTCCGCCATCGGCCATTCGCCAAAGCCCGAAGCAGGGTTGAGGTGCCCCACTTCGCCGAGATCGACGAGGCGGCTGCCCCAGTCCTGCGCCATCTCCTGCACTTTCTCGAACCGCGCGAGCGGATCGTTGCGGCTCGCGCCGACGATGCTCGGAAACGGCAGCGGCTTGCGTGGAATCGGCAGCCAGCCGTTCTGCTCGAGCGTACCCAGCTCCGGATAGCCCGCCGGCATCGGCGTCTCGAGGTCCGCGGGCGCCGCGAGCAGCGCAGCGTGAATCTCGCGCTTGTGCTGCGCCGCCCATTGCACGGTGATCATCACGCCAGCGCTATGCGCGACCAGAATGACCGGGCCGTCGATCCGCGCGAGCGTGGCATCGAGCGCCGCGACGCGTGCCGCGCAACTGAGCTTGTCGTGCTCGAGCGGCGGCACCGACAGCGCTTTCGGCAGCCGTTGCTGCAGCAGGGTTTGCCAATGCTCCGCGACGTGGTCGCGCAGACCCGGAACCATCAGAATGGTCGGTTTCAATTCGTAATTCATGGGAAGCTACCTGCTAGTTCAGTACGGCTTGTCGCCGACGATGCCGGCGCGTTCCATCTTGCGGTGGCACGGCGGGTAGTCCATCACCGCATAGTGCTGCGTGCTGCGGTTGTCCCAGATCGCGATGCTGTTCTTCTGCCAGCGCCAGCGCACCTGATACTCGGGGATGTACGCCTGGCTGATCAGATAGCGCAGCAGATCGCCCGCGCCCGGATTCGCGTCCTGCCCGAAGCGCACTCGCTCCGGCGTGTGAAAGTTCGTGAAATGGCTCGTGAAAGCGCTCACGAACAGCACCTTCTCCTCCGTTTCCGGATGCGTGCGCACGACCGGGTGCTCCGCGTCCGGAAATTGCGCCTTCAGCGCGAGACGCTTTTCGATCGGCATCGCGGCACCGAAGCTCGCCTCGATGCTGTGGCGCGCGCGCAGGTCCGCGATCTGAGCCTTCACGTACGCCGGCAGATTCTCGTAGGCTAGGACCATGTTCGCCCACATCGTGTCGCCGCCGACGGGCGGACACTCGACGCAGCGCAGCACGGCACCGAACTGCGGCGCTTCGCGCCAGGTGGCGTCGGCATGCCACGCGTTTTCGTAGCGGTCGTTGGGCTGATCCGGGGTCTTGTAGATCCGCACGAGGCCCGGATTTTCCGGATCGCTGCCCGCGACCGGATGGGCTTCCAGTTCGCCGAAGCGGCGCGCGAACGCCACGTGTTCGGCACGCGTGATGTCCTGGTCGCGCAGGAACAGCACCCGGTGCTTCAGCAGCGCCGAGCGGATTTGGGCAAACAGGCCATCGTCGTAGATGGCGTGGGCGAGATTCACCCCTATCAGTTCGGCGCCGATCGAGTACGTCAGTTGTTCGACTCGCATGGCTAGCTCCTTAGATGACGAAGATCGACGAACCCGTCGTCTTGCGCGACTCCAGATCACGATGGGCTTGCGCCGCATCTTCGAGCGCATAGCGCTGATTCAACTCGATCTTGATGCGCCCCGAGGCGATGAGCCCGAAGATTTCGCCGGCAAGCTCGTCCTTCTCGGCCGGGTCGGCGATGTAGTCAGCCAGCGCCGGGCGGGTCAGATAGAGCGAGCCTTTCATAGCCAGCAGTTGCGGATTGAACGGCGGGATCGGGCCGGAGGCCGTGCCGACGCAAACCAGCAGACCGCGGCGCTTCAGCGAATCGAGCGAAGCCTCGAAGGTGTCTTTGCCGACGCTGTCGAACACGACGCTTACGCCGACGCCATCGGTCAGTTCGCGCACGCGCCTGGCGACGTCTTCGTGGCTGTAGTTGATGACGTGGTCGCAGCCGTGCGCGCGGGCCACCTCGCCCTTGGCCTCGTTCGAAACCGTGCCGATCACGGTCAGACCCAGCAGCTTCGCCCATTGCGAAACGATCAGGCCGACACCGCCGGCGGCGGCATGCAGAAGGATCGTGTCGCCCGCCTTGAAGTCGTGAATGCGGCGCATCAGATACGCGGAGGTCAACCCGCGCATGGTCATGCCGGCAGCCGTTTCGCAGCCGATCGCATCGGGCAGCCGGATCAGCGGCGCGGCCGGAATCAGGCGTTCGGTGCTGTACGCGCCGAGCGTGTTGAGGAAGCCCGTGTAAGTCACACGATCGCCCACCGCGACGTTCGTGACGTCCGGGCCAACGGCCTCGACCACGCCCGCGGCCTCCACGCCCATCCCCGCGGGCAGCGGGACCGGATACAGGCCGCTGCGAAAGTAGGTGTCGGCGAAATTGAGGCCCACTGCCTGATGGCGCAGGCGAACCTGACCGGGACCGGGGTTGCCCACTTCGACGTCCTCGTAGCGCAGCACGTCGGGACCACCGGTTTCATGAAAGCGAACTGCCTTTGCCATGTTGACTCTCCAATTCTTTACTTGATCTGCACTTTGCAGAATTCGTTGCGCCAGCGGCGCAGTTACAGGTTCGGTGCTCCGCGCCGTCCGCGCGGCACCATGCGATGTCAGCGTGCCGCCTGCTCGCGCAGCATGTTCAGCCGATCCAGATCGCCCGAGTAGTTCCGTTTGCCGATCATGAATGCGGCGGCCGCGACGAGCGGTGCGAACGGCACCAGTTGCAACGCGCCCAGCAGTCCGATCCGATCGGCGATGATCCCCGTCAGGACAGCCGCCGGCGCGAGGCCCAGCAGGTTGTTCGCGAGCGTCAGGGTCGCAAACGCCGAGGCATGAATCGTCGGCGGCGTGAGGTTCGCCACCATCGCACCCGACGGGCCGCTCGCACCGGCGCAGAAGAACATGCCGGCGCCGATCACGACCAGCTGCCATGGCCCCGCGGGCATCCGCAAGCCAATCGCGAGCAGAACGAAACAGGCGAGGCAGAAGGCGATCGCGGCGCTCCACTTGCGTTCCCGCATGTTCTTGCTGAGCCGGTCGGCGAGGTTTCCGCACACCACCATGCCCACCCCGGTCACCAGCACGAACACCGCCGCGCACATCGCAGCCTTGCCGGTGGCCATGCCGTAGTAACGATTCAGGAAGCTCGGCATCCATGCCCACACAGCGGCGGGAACCAGCAGATGGAGGCCGCTGCCCACATAGGCGCACACCACGGACTTGGTCGAAAACAACCCCTTCATCAGCGCGCGCAGGCTCATGCACATGCCGCGCGATTGCGCCTGCCTCGTCACGCTCGCCGGCTGCAGCGGCACAAGACGCTTTTCGGTGACGACGAGGCGGTAGATCACGACCAGCACGACCCCCATCGCCGCCATGGCGCCGAATGCCGAACGCCAGCCGAGGTGAGCCGCCACCGCGCCGCCGAGCGCCATGCCCAGCACCGAGCCGAACGCGCCGCCCGCCATGAAGGTGCCGGTCAGCGTAGAGCGCAGCCGGACCGGAAAGATGCTCAGAACAACTGCGATACCGACACTGCCATAGGCCGCTTCGCCGATTCCGACAAAGGCACGCGCCAGCAGCAACTGCCCATAGTTCGCCGAGATCGCGCAGCCCACCGTCGCGAGACTCCACATCGCCGCCATCAGCACGATGCTCTTCACGCGGCCCCAGCGATCGGCCAGAACCGATAGCGGGAACGTGAGCACACCGACCATCAGCGCGACCACGCTGCTGAGCGAACCCAGCTGCGCGTCGGACAGATGCCATGCCGCCTTGAGCGGCGGAAACACGGCATTCAACACTTGCCGCGACATATAGTCGGAAAGCAGCAATCCGACCGTCAACGCAAACACTACCCACGCATAAGCGCGCACGTCTGTCTGAGCTGCCGAAGCTTCGCCCGTCGCGGGCGCTGCATGCTGAACGAGCATATTTTGTCTCCTTCCACGCTGACTCCCTGGCGGCCGCCTTGCCCGCGTGGGCCGACGACCTGTTATGGATTCAGCTATCTGCTCCCCGCTATGCACCGGAAGCGTTAGCCATGAAGCCCAGCCTCGGCCAATGCGCCGGCCCGGGCTCCTGGTGATCACGCCGCGCGAAGCGGCAGGTTCCTGACACCGGCCTGGCGGTTCGGCGCCATGCCGTTGGCGACCAGCGTCTCTTCGACCGTCTCATACTGCACACCGATACGATAGATCTCGCGCGCTTCTTTGCCAGTGGCAATTTCGCGCCCCAGTTCGCGCGCGACGCGCACGCACTGCTCGATCTGCTGCACCGACGTGAAGCGCTTGCCGTGCTGATCGATGATCGTGTCCTCGATGCCGCAGCGCGGATGCAGTCCCATCGACATCGCCATCATGTTGAACGGCAGCACGTTCTTCAGCAGCGACTCGGCGGTGAGCGTGCAGCCATCCGGCGCGCGATGCACGAAGTTGAAGAAGTTGAATGGATTGGGGCCGTCGAAGCCGCCACCGATACCGATCCACGTCAGATTCAGCGGGCCCTTGTAGACGCCCTTGCGCACGAGGCGCTCGAGCGTTTCGAGCGCGTGAATGCCGGTGAGCTGGAAGTGCGGCTGGATGCCCGAAGCCTGCAGGCGGCGCAGGTGTTCCTCGACCCATGCGGGGCCAGCCGGCACCGTCATTTCACTATAGGCGGCCATGAACGCGGGGTTGGAAAGCGAGGTGCCTGCCAGATACTCCGGATAGAGTAGCTCCATGATGTTCATCTGCGTGGTGTTGATCGCGACCGTCACCTGATCGGGCTTCGGATCGAGATCGGCCAGCATATGACGCGTGTCGTCGGACAGCCACTTCGCGGCTTGTCCGTCATCTTCCGGCGCAAACGAGATCGAGCCACCGACCTGAATGATCATGTCGGGCACTGCCGCGCGCACACCCGCGATCAGTTCATTGAACTTCGACAGGCGCTTCGAGCCCTTGCCGTCCAGTTCACGCACGTGCAGGTGCAGTACCGTGGCGCCGGCGTTGTAGCAATCGACGGCCTTCTGGATCTGCTCATCCATCGTCACGGGGATGTCTTCCGGGAAGTCCTCCGGCATCCATTCCGGGCCGTAAGGGGCGGTGGTGATGACTACCTTGTCCTGATTCTCAGGGTGCAACGAATCGTCGAGAAATTGCATTTGTTTGCCTCCATCCAGTTTTGAAGTGACGGTGTTCCGCTATCGCGAGGTCGCGTGAAAATTTGCTGGAACACATCGAACGACATGTGCCCACAATACGGCAATCGCGCGCTACACTTTTATGATTGGACGCCATCCTTTTAGCGATTCGTGCCACTGCGCGTTAACACCAATAATTGCGCGAAGCAAGTGTTTAATGACTAGAAAAATACTCAGCGTATGAATCGTCCGGAGAAACTACGATGGAAACGATGGTGACGTCGGTAGCCATGAGCGGCTATTTCGAAGTGACGCGACGGCTTGGACTGAATCCGGTCGAGCTCGCGAAACAGGCCGGCATCGACGCCGGCGCGCTCGCGAATCCGGACGATCGCGTATCGGCCACCGCCTGTTGCCGGCTGCTGGAAATGACGGCCGAAAAGGCGTCGTGCCCGACCCTCGCGCTGCAAATGGCGGAAACGCGGCAGACCTTCGGCAGCGGCGTGATCAATGTCCTGCTCGCGCACAAACGCACGCTGCGCGAAGTGTTGCTGGCCGCGGCCGAATACCGCCATCTGCTCAACGAAGCCCTGGCGGTGTACGTCGAGGACGCGGACAATACGGTCACCATTCGGGAGGAACTCGTCGTCGAACGGGGTACCCCGACAAGGCAGGCAATCGAACTGGCGCTCGGCGTCCTCGCGCGGCACTCCGGTGCCCTGCTCGGCAAGTTCTGGAAACCGCGCGAGGTCCACTTCACGCATCCGGCGCCCAAAGACCTGACGTTTCATCGACGCTTCTTCGGCTGTCCGCTGGTGTTCGGCAGCGACTTCAACGGGTTCGTCTGCGCAAGCGCCGATCTCGACTACCCGAATCCACTGGCCGATCCTGAACTCGTGCGCTATGCGGAAAGCCTCGCCTCTCCGCTGAACGCGAGCACCGCGGAATCGGCCGCGCTGGAAGTGCGCAAGGCGATCTACCTGCTGCTGCCGCTCGAGCAGGCGAACGTCGAGCTGGTTGCACGTTATTTGCGTCTGAGCGTACGCACCATGCAACGGCAGTTGAATTCGGCCGGCACCAGTTTTTCGGATCAGGTCGAGGAAGTCCGCGGCGAACTCGCCGTGCGTTACATGAGCAATCCCACCTATCCGATCGGACGGGTCTCGGCGCTTCTCGGCTACGCGCAACAGGGATCGTTCACGAACTGGTTCGTGTCGCGCTTCCACATGACGCCGCGCGACTGGCGCGCGAGCCATGCGAAGTGACGGCCGGTGGCAGTGAAGACAAAAAAACGGAGGGTGATGCACTGAGCATCACCCTCCGTTGTTGCCGCACCCGCTATCGCCATCCGGTCACTCGGCGCGAAGCTTCACATAGCGGCCCGGTGCACTCTCGATTGCCTTGTACTTCCTATTGCCGAGCTTCGTGCGCGCCTCGACCTGCTGGCCGGAATGCTGCTTGACCCAGTCGATCCAGTGATTCCACCAGCTGCCGCGCTGCTGAACCGACGTTGCGAGCCACTCGTCGGCGTTCTCGTCGCAGGCATCGTTGGTTCGGTAGCTGCGCTTGTTCTTCGAGGCCGGATTGATCACACCCGCGATATGGCCGCTTGCCCCCAGCACGAACTCGGTTTGACCGCCCAGTAGTTGCGTCGACTGATAGGCGGATCGCCACGGCACGATGTGATCTTCCTCGGCCGCCATCAGATAGCTCGGAATATCGATGTTGCCGAGATCCACCGGCGTGTCGCAGAACTTCAGTTTGTTCGGCACGCGCAGACTGTTTTCGAGGTACATGTTGCGCAGATAGAAGCTGTACATCGGACCGGGCAGATTGGTCGTGTCCGCGTTCCAGTACAGCAGATCGAACGCGGCCGGGGTTTTGCCTTTCAGGTAATTGTTCACGACATACGGCCAGATCAGATCGTTGGCACGCAGCGACTGGAAGACGAAGCCGAGTTCGCGTCCGGGATAGAGCCCACCGCCACCGATCGCATGCTCGCGCATCGCCACGCCCTGCTCGTCGATGAACACGCCGAGATCGCCCGGGTCGGTGAAGTCGAGCAACGCCGTCAGCAGCGTCAGGCTGGCCACGGAGTCGTCGCCGTTCGCACGCATGACCGCCAGCGCCGACGACAGCATCGTGCCGCCCACGCACCAGCCCAATGCATTGACCTGGTCGGCCCGGCTAATCGCACGCGCGACGCTGATCGCCTGCATCACGCCGTCCTCGAGGTAGGCGTCCCACGTGGTCTGCGCCATGTCCTGCTGCGGGTTGCGCCAGGACACGACGAACACCGTCAGGCCCTGCTCGCAGCCGAAGCGCACGAAGGAATTCTCCGGCTGCAGATCCAGAATGTAGAACTTGTTGATGCACGGAGGAACGATCACGAGCGGCCGCGCGGCGACCTTGGGTGTCAGCGGCTCATACTGGATCAGCTGAAACAGATCGTTCTCATAGACCACCGCGCCACTGGACGTGGCAACGCTGCGGCCCACTTCGAACGCGCTTTGATCGGTGATCGAAATCGAGCCGCTGCCCAGATCGTCGAGCAGATGCGTGACGCCCGCGAGCAGGCTCGATCCGCCCGATTCCACCGCCGCCCGGATGACTTCGGGATTCGTCGCGACGAAATTCGCGGGGCTGGCGAAGTCGATGAACTGGCGCATGAAAAAGCGCAGCTTGTGCTTGCCCTTTTCGTCGAGCGCGCTCGCCTCGACGAACTCCGCGAGTGCCCGGGCATTGATCAGATAGCTCTGTTTAAGAAGGCTGTACCAGCCGTTGCTGGACCAGTCGTCGGCGTGAAAGCGCCGGTCTCCCTGCTCGGGCTCGGCGACCGCCTTCAACTCCGTGCGCCCGCCGACCAATCCGGCGACGGCGTCGCTCCACAGTTGCGCCTGCTGTTGCAGGTAGTGGGCGCTCGTGTGGGTCACGGAGCCTCGCGCAAACGGCCCGTTGAAATCGAAGTCCGAGCCGTCGGTGTCGGGCACCGTCGTAGCGTATTCATCCTTGACCGGCGAAAAACGCCAGAAATCGAAGCCGGCATTGACCCAGCCCGTGGAAAACTCGTGTGGCATGCTGAATGGCATTCTCATGGCGGGGCTCGCTATCATGCTTTGCCGACGGCGCAAGCCGCGTCCTCGACGACGCGGTCGCGGCAGGTTGTCGGCATGACCACGGCGTCGCCTTCGATCACCACCTTGCCGCCGACCGTGCAAACGGTGGACAGCACCACGCGGCGCTTGTCGTGAATCAGTTCCTTGACGGTCACTTCGGCCTGCACGGTGTCGCCGGGCCGAACCGGCGCCTTGAAGCGCAGGTTCTGGCCGAGGTAGATCGTGCCCGGGCCGGGCAGCCGCCCCGCGATCGCCGCGGAGATGATGCTGGCGGTCAACATGCCGTGAGCGATGCGCCCCTTGAAGGGTGTGGTTTGCGCAAACTCCTCGTTGATGTGAACCGCGTTGATGTCTCCCGACGCGCCCGCGAAAAGCAGAATGTCCGCCTCCGTGATGGTCTTGGCGAACCGGGCACTCATGCCCGGTCGCAGGTCTTCGAAATCGTATCCGTTAAGCTCATTCATGATTATTCCGCTTGCTGGGCGCGCATTTGCCCTCTTCTGGCGCGAACTGCGCGTTGTGCCGGACGCTAACCGCTGGATGCGGTTAGCCGAGCGCCTGCTCGAGTTCCGGCACGAGGGTGAACAGATCGCCAACGAGGCCGTAATCGGCGACGCTGAAAATCGGCGCTTCTTCGTCCTTGTTGATCGCGATGATGACTTTCGAGTCCTTCATGCCGGCCAAGTGCTGGATCGCGCCCGAGATGCCGACCGCGACGTACAGTTGCGGCGCGACGATCTTGCCGGTCTGGCCAACCTGATAGTCGTTCGGCACGAACCCCGCGTCGACCGCCGCGCGCGATGCACCGAGCGCCGCGCCGAGCTTGTCGGCCAGCGGTTCCAGCACCTTCGTGTAGTTCTCGCCATTGCCCAGACCACGGCCACCCGACACGATGATCTTCGCGCTCGTCAGTTCCGGACGATCGAGCTTCGTCACTTCCCGGCTCACGAACTGCGCGAGGCCTGCGTCGGCTGCCGCTTCGATCTTCTCGACCGCTGCGCTGCCGCCTTCGGCCGCGACGGCATCAAAACCGGTCGAGCGCACGGTGATGACCTTGATCGGATCAG
>NZ_VZQO01000026.1:0-101346 GCF_014397665.1 Paraburkholderia sp. UCT2 | reverse complement strand
TCGGCGCGAGGTGGCTGACGGTCAGCGTCGTGGCCTTGTCGCCCTTGATGTAGTTCATGCCCGTCATGAACACGCGCGAGAAGCCGCCGATGAACGAGCTGCCAGGCGTGAACGCGAGGCTGTAGCCCACCACGGTCCAGACGATCGTCACGACACAGGTGATCGCGAAGCTTTGCATCAGCGTCGCGAGCACGTTCTTCTTGCGGACCATGCCGCCGTAGAACAGCGCGAGACCCGGGATCGTCATGAACAGCACGAGCGCGGTGGAGGTCAGCATCCACGCGGTGTCGCCGGAGTTGATCTTCGATGAATCGACCGAGAACGGCGCGGTCGGGGTGGCCGGCGCGGCGGCGGCCGATGCATCGGCGGCGGCCGGTGCGCTTGCGGCCGGCGCGGCGGACGCATCGGCGGCGGGAGCCGAGGCCGCCGGGGCAGCGGCTGCGGCGGAGGCGTCCGGTGCGGGCGCGCTCGCCGTCGTATCGGGAGCGGAGGCGGCTGCGGGAGCGGACGCATCGTCCGCGAGGGCGGTGCCGACACCGCCCGCGAGCAGCGAGCCGGCCATCAGCAGGGACATCATTAGTTTGCGCATCTTGGTTTTCCTCTTGTCGCTATCCGTGTCGCTATGTTCTGGTCTTTTACAGTGCGTCCGCGCCGGTCTCGCCGGTGCGGATTCGAACCACCTGCTCGATCGGCGTGACGAAGATCTTGCCGTCGCCGATCTTGCCGGTACGCGCGGCGCGCTCGAGCGCCTCGATCGCCTGGTCGACGATGTCGTCGGATACCGCCGCTTCGATCTTCACCTTCGGCAGAAAGTCGACGACGTATTCGGCGCCCCGATACAGCTCGGTGTGGCCCTTCTGCCGTCCGAAGCCTTTGACTTCGGTCACCGTGATGCCCGACACGCCGATCGCCGACAGGGCTTCGCGCGCTTCATCCAGCTTGAACGGCTTGATGATTGCGGTAATGAGTTTCATGAAATCCTCGCTAGTTATTGCTGATCCGTTGTGCCCCGTGGCGTACCCGTGACGGCGGTCTCCTGCGCTACCGGGAAAAGCGCCCTGGCAGTGCGCGCGCGGGGCAGTAACAGCAACTCCTATGCCATGTTGTGTCGGAGCGCGCCTCGCGCGCGTGGCGCAGCGCGCCCGAGCGGCCTTGTCCGAACGGCCAGCGGCGCGGCGGGCGGTGGCGCGGCGGGGGGATCATTGCTAGAGTGTTCGAACGTTCTGAACGCGAGGGCGCGCACCAAACACGCTCACGCGGCCGCGGCAACCAATACGTCGCGCGCACCAGGATCGCCCGTTCGCCGTAACGGGGCACGGGCGCAATCAAACATGCACACTTTTTGTGCACCAAGGGGAACACGATGAAACAACCGAACGACGTTTTTAACGACTTCCAGGCCCGCGTCAGCGATCTGTTCAAGAATTCGCCGGCCAAGGATGTCGAACGCAACGTCAAGGCAATGCTGTCGCAGGGCTTCTCGAAGCTCGATCTGGTCACGCGCGAGGAATTCGATACGCAGACCCAGGTGCTCGTGCGTACGCGCGCGCGCCTCGAAGAACTCGAACGCCGCGTCGCCGAGCTCGAACAGAAATTGCCGCTCACGCAGACGCCGTAAGCGCTGCTCGCAGCCTTCGCGCTGCGCAGTGCCGCACATCACAGACAAGCGGGCCGTGACGTCATCAGCGTTTTAGGGGATTTGCGCGCGATGTGAGCGCGCCGTCCGACGGGAGAGAATATGTCGCTTGCCGTGGTGCGCAGCCGCGCGCCGGCCGCTGGCCGTGCGCCCGAGGTGACCGTCGAGGTTCACCTCGCCAATGGACTGCCGTCCTTTTCGATCGTCGGCCTGCCCGACCTGGAAGTGCGCGAGAGCCGTGAACGCGTGCGCGCGGCGCTGCAGAACTGCGGTTTCGATTTTCCGGTCCGCCGCATCACCGTCAACCTCGCGCCGGCCGATCTACCGAAAGAATCCGGTCGTTTCGATCTGCCGATCGCGCTCGGCATCCTCGCCGCAAGCGGGCAGATTCCCGCCGCATCGCTGCTCCATCGCGAGTTTGCCGGCGAGCTGTCGCTGACCGGCGCGCTGCGGCCGATGCGCGGCGCGTTCGCGATGGCCTGCGGCACCGCGCGCGGCGCTCTGGCGAACGCCGGCGACGCCGACGCTTCATCTGAAGTGCGTTCTGCGTTGCCCGCCCTCCTCGATCAACTAGCCGCACCGGCCTTCCATACCCCACAGCTTTACCTGCCGGCCGCGAGCGCGGCGGAAGCGGCGCTCGTGCCCGGCGTCGACGTGTTCGGCGCCGCCGATCTGCCGTCGCTATGCGCGCATCTCGCAGGCTCGCCGGACGCGCGTCTTAGTCCGGTCGCCGCGCCCGAGCACAACGAGCACGCCGCCGCCCCGTCGCCGGACATGGCCGACGTGATTGGCCAGCGTGCCGCTCGGCGCGCCCTCGAAGTCGCGGCGGCCGGCGGCCATCACGTGCTGCTGATCGGACCGCCCGGCGCCGGCAAGTCGATGCTCGCGGCACGCCTGCCCAGTTTGCTGCCGCCCATGACCGACGACGAAGCGCTCGCCTCCGCCGCGCTACTGTCCGCGAGCCGCATCGGCTTCAAGCCGTCGCAGTGGCGCCAGCGGCCGTTTCGCGCGCCGCACCATTCGTCGAGCGCGGCGGCGCTGGTCGGCGGACGCAATCCGCCGCAGCCTGGCGAGATCACGCTCGCGCATCTGGGTGTGCTTTTTCTGGACGAGCTTCCCGAATTCGATCGCGTGGTGCTCGAAACGCTGCGCGAGCCGCTCGAAGCTGGCCGCATCACCATCTCGCGCGCCGCCTGGCAAGCGGATTTCCCCGCCGCCTGCCAACTGATCGCCGCAATGAACCCGTGCCCGTGCGGCTGGCGCGGCGATCCGGGCGGGCGCTGCCGCTGTACGCCTGAAGTTGCGGCGCGCTATTTGCGTAAATTGTCGGGACCGCTGCTCGACCGCATCGACATCCAGCTCGAAATTCCAGCACTGACCGCCACCGAACTCGCGGCACGCGCCGCCACCACCGGCGAAGCAAGCGTGGCGATCGCACAGCGCGTGAGCGCTGCGCGCGAGCGGCAACTGGCCCGGCAAGGCAAGACCAACCGCGAGCTGGACGGACGCGAAGTCGACGATGTATGTCGCCCGGACGCAGCGGGCGAGGCGCTGCTGCGCGAAGCCGGCGAGCGCTTTGGCTGGTCGGCGCGGGCGTACTACCGGGTGTTGAAGGTCGCGCGCACCGTCGCGGACCTGGCTGGCGCGGCGATGCCGAGCGCCGCGCAGGTCGCCGAGGCAGTCCAATACCGCCGCGCTTTTGGCTCGTTATGAGGAGAAAAAACGACTGTCAAGACTTGACTTATTCACACACGCGCGATCCTGTTAGATTTTGATACAACTCAAAAGCGCGCAGACGAGCATCTCACCAAGCCATTGATTTCACTGTATTTTTTTAAATTCCCTACGCCTGTGGATTTTGCCGGAAGGCCCGCCTGATGGGCTTTTGCGGCCATTGAGGCCGACTTCTCAACAGAGTTATCCACAGGCTGTGCGCGTAACTCAAAAATCTCAACGTAAACCGGCAATTAGCGTACAAACCTGCGAAGGAACTTTCACTGGGTTCGGCCCTCTGAGGTGCGCCCGACCGGCCAAAAATACCGCATTTAGTACAGCTGGAACGACGAAAAAAACTGGTCGACCTGGTCTTGCGGCAGCGGTTGATCGGCGATGATCGCCGCCTGGTACACGTGCCGGCCGCGCGCGACGAGCCGCGCATACAGCGTGCGCGTCTCGTGTTTGGCGCCCGCCGCGCCGCTCACCGTCATTTCCAGCCCCGGTATCTTGCCGCCCGCCGCCAGCGGGATTTGCGCTGGGTGAGCATCGGGCGTCGCGCCGACATTGCGCGCCAGTCCCGCGCGCAGGAAATCGAGTGCGGCACGCTGGGTCGCGTCGCTGTCGTCGGGCAGCATCACGGTGCCGACCGCAAAGACCGCATTGCCCGCTTCGGCGGTCTGCATTGCCATCTGCATCGGTGTGCCGCCGATCTGCACCGCGCGCTGATCGTTGTCCGGCTTGGCTGGGAAGTCGACCGTGTAGCCCTTGTCGTTGTTCATCACGGTGCGCCAGTCGAAGGTCGGTGAGCAGGCGCTGAGCGCGACGCCGAGCGCCAACGCGGCCGTCGCCGCGCCGATCACGGTTCGAGCGTGACCGGATCGCGTGAATGCACGGAGAAATAGGCCCGCCGGTTGGAAGACGCCCGCACGGCGGGCGGACAATCGGCTGATCAACGGAAAACGGCAAGAAACGCGGGCAACTAAAGAGCAGACGCGAAGAACGGTTCGGAGCATGGGACGGAAGATCGGGCTTCTCGGAGCGTAAAGCGCCATTATCCGCTGATCGACTGCCGGGCCGACGCGGAGCGCAGCCGTCCCGCCATTTCGGCGCAGCCGAACCCATTGGAGCTAGAATAGAAGAGTTGTTCAGTACCGGCCCGCGGGCCACCACACCGCCCCATTGTTCCGCGCCGCGCGCGACTCACGAGGTTCCGTCCATGAGTTCCAATTCACCGACCGCCGTCCGGCGCACGAACCCGCTTCGCTATCTGATTGCGGTGGCCGTGGCCATTGCGCTCGCCGTCGCCGGTTACTTCGCGTTTGCCGGCCAGCAGCGCGTACCCGATGCGACCTTCACGCTGCTATCGGGACAGAAGCTCACGACAGCGGACCTCAAAGGCAAGGTTTATCTGGTCAACTTCTGGGCAACGAGTTGCGACACCTGCATGAAGGAAATGCCGCAGATGGTCGAGACCTATAACCGCTTCAAGGGCCAGGGCCTCGAATTCGTCGCGGTGGCAATGAACTACGACGCGCCGATGTACGTGACCAATTACACGCAAACGCGTCAGCTGCCGTTCAAGGTCGCAATGGACGACGGCTCGGCCGCCAAGCGGTTCGGCAACGTGCAGCTCACGCCGACCACCTTCGTCGTCGATAAAGACGGCAAGATCCTGAAGCGCTATGTCGGCGAGCCGCAGTTCGCGGAACTCGACCAGTTGCTCGCGAAAGCGCTGAAGGCTGGCGCGGCTTAAGCCGGCGCAAGCAGATCCCCACACGCCGGCGCAACCTCCCGCCGCCGGCGTCCGCCTCCTCACCGCTCCCCTTCCCCTTTGGCCGCAAGGCCATATCGCTTGATCTTCTCGTAGAGCGTCGCCTTGCCGAGCTGCAGCCGGTCCGCCGCGACCGCGACCACGCCGCCCGCCTGCTCCAACGCCTCGGCGATCATCGCGCGCTCGAACTGCTCGACACGCTCCTTCAGCGGATGGGTGGCCCCGCCGTCTTCGCCGAACGACAGCACCGGTTCGTCGGCGATGCCGAGCACGAAGCGGTCGGCGGCATTACGCAGCTCGCGCACGTTGCCCGGCCAGTCTCGCTGCATCAGACTCGCGCGTTGGCGATCGGTGAGCATCGGCGCCGGCCGCTGATAACGGACGGCAGCATCCAGCAGGAAATGCTCGAACAGCGGCACGATGTCCTCGCGACGCTCGCTCAAAGGCGGCAGCGCGATCGTCACCACGTTGAGCCGGTACAGCAGATCGCGCCGGAACGAGCCATCCGCGACGTGCTCGGCCATGTCGCCTTTTGCAGCCGCGACCACGCGGCAATTGACGCGAATCGGCTGATTCGAGCCGAGCCGTTCCAGCACGCCGTCCTGCAGCACGCGCAGCAGCTTGACCTGCAGCGCGAGCGGCATGCTCTCGATCTCGTCGAGAAACAGCGTGCCGCCCGACGCATGTTCGAGCTTGCCGATCCGCCGTTTGGCCGCGCCGGTGAACGCGCCCGGCTCGTAGCCGAACATCTCCGATTCGAACATCGGCTCGGGCAGCGCGCCGCAGTTCACTGCGATGAACGGCTTGTCACGCCGCGGCGACAACTCGTGCAGGCTGCGCGCGATCAGCTCCTTGCCCGCGCCGGTATCACCGTTGATCAGGACGGACGCATCGGTCGGCGCGACGTTGGCGATCAGCCGCCGCACCTGCTCGATCGCCGGACTGCGGCCGATGATGCGCGGCGCGACCGCGTTCTGCCCGGCCAGCTCACGGCGCAGCGCGAGGTTTTCGAGCACGAGCTTGCGGCGCTCCAGCGCGCGCCGCACGGTTTCGATCAGCCGCTCGGACGCGAACGGCTTTTCGATGAAGTCGTAGGCGCCGTCGCGCATCGCCTGCACGGCCATCGAGATCTCGCCATGACCGGTGACCAGAATCACCGGCACGTCGGGCGCGCGCTCGTGGCACTGCGCGAGCAGGTCGAGACCGCTCGCGCCGGGCAGCCGGATATCGCTGACGATCACGCCGGAGAAGTCCGCGCTGATCAGCTTCGCCGCGGCCTCGACCGACGCATGGCCGACCACCTCGAAGCCCGCCAGTTGCAGGCTCTGCACGCTCGCGCGGCGCACCAGTTCGTCGTCTTCGATATACAGCACTTGCAGGCCGTCGTTCATTGCGTGTTCCGGGTGATGCTTCGGGGTGAAATCAGGAGCCCGCGGTCAGCGAATTGTGCGAGGGGCTGGTCTGCACGCGCGCACGACGCAGCGTCAACACGAATGATGCGCCACCGTGCGGCGCGTTGCGCGCGACGAGCGAGCCGCCGCAATCGCGCGCGATCGACGATGAAATCGCGAGGCCAAGGCCGAGCCCCTGGCCCATTTCCTTCGTCGTGAAAAACGGTTCGAACAGGTGCGGCAACACGTCGTCGGGAATGCCGGGGCCGTTGTCGCCGACCGCGATCGACAGGTTTGCGACGCCGGCCTCCACCTCGACCGTGATACGCGGCGGGTTCATGCCGGCGGTTGCGTCGAGCGCGTTGCCGAGCAGGTTGATCAGCACCTGTTCGAGCCGCAGATCGTCGCAATTCGCGACCAGCTCCGGATGATCGTCGGCGAGATTCAGCGGCGTGCGCGCGCCGCCTGCCGCAGCGGCGGCGTCGGCGTCGGTGTCGGTGTCGGCCGCGATATCGATCAGCACGAACTCGAGGTCGACGCCCTGCAGGCGCTTTTGCAGCAGCGCGACGACGTTGCGCAGGGCCCGCACGATCGACGCGCGCGCGCTGCGCGGCCGCGCGCGGCCGACGAACAGCTTCAGCTGGTTCGTGATCTTGCCCATGCGCTCGGTGAGCGCCGCGATCGCTTCGAGATTCTCGCGCGCCGATGCCTGATCGCCGCGTTCGAGCAGCACGCGCGTGTTATCGGAAAAACTGCGCAGCGCGGCGAGCGGCTGGTTCAGCTCGTGCGTGATGCCGGCCGCCATCTGGCCGAGCGCGGCCAGCTTGCTCGCCTGGATCAGTTCGTCTTGCGCGGCGCGCAGTTCCTGCTCGGCGCGTGTACGCTCGGCGACTTCCTTGTGCAACTGCTCGTTCGCCTCGGACAGATCGGCGGTGCGCTCGGCAACGCGCTGGTTCAGCTCGGCATAGGCCTTCTGCAGCAGCGCGCGGCTGCGCATCATTTCGCGCACACGCGCGCGCCGCATGCGCCAGTAGAACGCGAGCAGCACCAGCGACACATAGCCGAAGCCGGTGACGATGGTCGCCTTGCGCGCGTCGGCATCGACCGGATCGACCGGCGACATCGTGATCAGATGCCAGTCCGGCTCGCCCATGGCGTGACGCGACGCGAGGAAGCGCGGCGCGGAGCGCCCGCCGCCGATGCGCAGGATCTGCGCATTGCCTTCGAGTATGCGCTCGACCGTCACCGGCAGCGGCTCGATCGGCTGCTGCGCGTACTGGCGAGCCTGGTAGATCGAATTGGCGATCTGGCCGGGCAGCGGCCGAATCGTGTGGTACTTCCATGCCGGCACCGACGACAGGAAGATCACGCCATGATCGTCGGTGACGACGAGCGGCTCGGACGCGTCCACGCCCTGAAACCATTCGAGATCGAGCTTGACGACCGCCACACCGACGATCTTGCCGTCGCGCCGCACCGGCTGCGAGATGTAGTAGCCGGGCGCCTGCGAAATCGTGCCGATGCCGAAGAAGCGGCCGACGCCGCCTTTCATTGCATCGACGAAATACGGCCGGAACTGATAGCCCGCGCCGACGAAGCTGCCCGGCCCGCGCCAGTTGCTGGCGGCGATGCAGTAGCCGTCGAGCGAAATGATGTAGGTGACCGTCGCGCGCGCGTGGCGGTTCAGGTCTTCGAGATAGAGATTCGCGCGCTTGACGTTGGCGGGATTCGGATCGATCAGCACGTCCTGCACGATCGGATGCTCGGCGAGCAGATACGGCAGCGATTCGTAGCGTTCGAGCGTGCTCTTGAGCGCGCTCGCGGTGCGCTCGGCGCGCACGGCGGCGTTGCGCCGCAGCGTATCGACACCGCTTTTCCACGCAAGGTTGTAGGTAAGCCAGCATGCCGCCGCGAGCCCGGCTGCGAGCGCGAAGAGAATCAGCAGGCGGCGGGTCACGTTGGCAAAGTCCGATCGATGTGCATCGGACATTGTGGCATAGGGCGGCAAGGCGTCGCCGCCAGACGCGTCGCGGGCTGGGCCGCGACTTTTGCCGGCGGTCTCGCCGGCAGACGCCTCGGAAGGTCGCGCGGACGCCGGTTTCATGCTTAAGCGTCCGCGCTGGTCACGACAGGGTTGGCGAGGCGCGACTCAAACGCCGGCCGGCTCTTTGACCGCCACCTCGCCGCGCAGCACCTTGTTCAGCTTGCTGCGATCGAGCTCCTTTTCCCAGGCCGACACGACGACCGTCGCGACACCGTTGCCGACGATGTTCGTCAGCGCGCGGCACTCGCTCATGAACCGGTCGATGCCAAGGATCAGCACCATGCCCGACAGCGGAATCGTCGGCACCACGGCCAGCGTCGCCGCGAGCGTGATGAAGCCCGCGCCGGTCACGCCGCTCGCACCCTTCGAGGTCAGCATCGTCACCGCGAGCAGCGTCAGCTGCTGGCCCCACGTGAGGTCGGTGTTGGTCGCCTGAGCGATGAACAGCACCGCCATCGTCATGTAGATGTTGGTGCCGTCGAGGTTGAACGAGTAGCCGGTCGGCACCACGAGGCCCACCACCGAGCGCGAGCAGCCGAGCTTTTCGAGTTTCAGCATCAGCTGCGGCAGCGCGGCTTCGGACGAGCTCGTGCCGAGCACGATCAGCATCTCTTCCTTGATGTATGCGACGAAACGCAGGATGTTGAAGCCCGCCGCCCGCGCGATCGCGCCGAGCACGACCACCACGAACACGATCGAGGTCAGATAGAACGTGCCGACCAGCTTGAGCATCGGCAGCAGCGAGCCGATGCCGTACTTGCCGATCGTGAAGGCCATCGCGCCGAACGCGCCGATCGGCGCGAGCTTCGTGATGATGCGCACCATGCCGAACAGGATGTGCGAGAGCCCTTCGATGAAGTTGGTCACCGGCTTGCCCTTCTCACCGGCCGTTGCGAGCACGGCGCCGAACAGCAGCGCGATCAGCAGGATCTGCAGGATCTCACCCTGCGCGAACGCCGACAACAGCGTGTCCGGAATGATGTGCATGAAGAAGTCGACCGTCGACTGGCCGTGCGCCTTCGCGGCATACGACGCAACCGCGCGGCCGTCGAGCGAAGCCGGATCGACGTTGAAGCCGGCGCCGGGTCGCAGCAGGTGCGTGGCGGCGAGGCCGAGCACCAGCGCGAAGGTCGAGACGATTTCGAAGTACAACAGCGCCTTGCCGCCGACGCGTCCAACCTTCTTCATGTCCTCCATGCCGGCGATGCCCGTCACGACCGTGCAGAAGATGATCGGCCCGATCACCATCTTGATCAGCTTGATGAAGCCATCGCCGAGCGGCTTCATGTCGATGGCGAGGTTCGGGTAGAAATGCCCGAGTACGATGCCGATGATGATCGCCACGATCACCTGGACGTACAGCACTTTATGGATAGGTTTCTTCACGATGGTTCCTGCGAGGGATATGGGCTGATGACCCGCCGCGAGGCGCGACACGCGAACGAAACGTCGTCGCGCGGGCGCACGTTAGCGGACCGCTGCAAAGACGACGAATTCAGAAATACCGGGAAGGGAAATCGGACATTTTGTCTCCTTGCTTTTTTGTCGGGCCGTGGCGGCCACGCGCTTTCTTTCGCAAGGTCGATGCCAGTTTGATTTCAGACTGGAAGCCTTGATTTTTATGGGTTTTCCGGCACAGCTCGGCGCGCGCCGTCCGGGTTTCCGGAAATCCGGACGAGCGCTGTCGAGGAATCCGGAATTCGGTGCGCGCGCGTTTGCGGGGAAACCCGCAGGGGTTTGTGCGGAGCTTGCCAGTGCGACGTCACGTCAACAGATCGATCCGGTCCGTGCAGATCATGTCGACGCCCCATTCTTCGAGCAACCGCGCGCGCGCCGGATCGTTCACCGTGTAGGCGAGCACGCGCAGCCCGGCCGCGCGGATCTGCGCGACCAGCGGTTCGCTCAGATAGCGGTGACTCGCGTGCAGCGAGACGCAGTCGAGTTCGCGCACGACGCGCAGCCAGTCCGCCGGCACCCGCTCGAACAGCATGCCGCGCGGCAGCGACGGCGCGGCATCGCGCGCGGCGGCGAGCGCGTCGAACGAAAACGACGACACCAGCGGCGGCGTCTGCCCTTGCCAAAGCTCGAGCGCGCCCCGGGCGACCAGTGCGCCGGTGATGACTTCGCGGCCCGGACACGGCTTGATCTCGATGTTCGCCGCGATGCCGTCGCGCGCGCAACGCTCGGCCGCGTCGGCCAGCGTCGGCAGCCGCGTACCGGCGAACTCCGCGCCGCGCCACGCGCCGGCATCCAGAGCGGCGAGTTGCTGCCATGTGTGCGTGGCCGCCGGCCCGTGGCCGTTGGTCGTGCGATCGAGCGTGTCGTCATGGAGCAGGAACAGCGCGTTGTCGGCGGACAGCTTCGCGTCGAATTCGACCATGCGATAGCCGTAGCGCACGCAGGCGTCGAAACCGGCCAAGGTGTTTTCCGGCGCAAGCGTACCGCCGCAGCGGTGCGCGATCAGCCGCGGATAAGGCCATTGTGCGGAGGTCCCGCGATCCATCGGGGTTGCCACGTGTCGTTTCCTTGCTGATAGAAGAGCGGTCTATGAAAAAAGCCCGCACATCGGCGGGCTTTTCGTTTCTGCGGGCGTGAAGCGAGGCAACAGCGGCGAGGCGCGAGCGCGTCAGACCACGCCGGCTCCATGCGCCTGCACGTCGGCGTGATAGCTCGAACGAACCATCGCGCCCACCGCGGCGTGCGTGAAGCCCATCTTGTACGCCTCTTCCTCGTACATCCTGAAGGTGTCCGGATGCACGTAAGCGCGGACCGGCAGATGATGCTCCGACGGCTGCAGGTACTGGCCGATCGTCAGCATGTCGACGTCGTGCTCGCGCAGATCGCGCATCACTTGCAGGATTTCCTCTTCGGTTTCGCCGAGGCCGACCATCAGGCCGGACTTGGTCGCGACGTGCGGATGCAGCGCCTTGAAGTCCTTCAGCAGCTTCAGCGAATGCGCGTAATCCGACCCCGGGCGCGCTTCCTTGTACAGACGCGGCACCGTTTCGAGGTTGTGGTTCATCACGTCGGGCGGCGCCGCATTCAGAATGCCGAGCGCGCGGTCGAGGCGGCCACGGAAGTCCGGCGTCAGGATTTCGATACGCGTTTGCGGCGACAGCTCGCGCGTCTGACGGATACATTCGACGAAGTGCGCCGCGCCACCGTCGCGCAGATCATCACGGTCGACGCTGGTGATCACCACGTACTTCAACTTCAGCGCAGCGATGGTGCGCGCGAGGTTGGCCGGTTCGTCGGCGTCGAGCGGATCGGGACGGCCGTGGCCGACGTCGCAGAACGGGCAGCGGCGCGTGCACTTGTCGCCCATGATCATGAAGGTCGCGGTGCCCTTGCCGAAACATTCGCCGATGTTCGGGCAGCTCGCCTCTTCACACACCGTGTGAAGATTGTGCTCGCGGAGGATCTGCTTGATCTCGTAGAAGCGCGAATTGCCGGTGGCCGCCTTCACGCGAATCCAGTCCGGCTTCTTCAGCTTTTCGATCGGAACGACCTTGATCGGGATGCGCGCGGTCTTGGCTTGCGCTTTCTGCTTCGCGGTGGCGTCGTAGGCGGCGGGGGCCGGCACGCCTTCGGGCGCGGGGGTGGCTGCTGCGGAATTCGCGGTTACGTCAGTCATTCGTTCGATCCAGTCAGGCGGTGAGCGCACCGGCCTGCGGTTGGGCGACGGCCGCGGGATTGCCGTCGAGGTTTGCGGTGAGACTTGCTGCGAGGGTACGGGCCACGTCGTCCCAGCCGGCGGCGATGCCGAGCGTCGCCATGTCGACTGTTTCGAGCCCCGCGTAGCCGCATGGATTGATCGCGAGAAACGGCCGCAGGTCCATGTTCACGTTCAGACTCACGCCGTGATAGCTGCAGCCGTTGCGGATTTTCAGGCCAAGCGCCGCGATCTTGGCGCCGGCATGGAGCCCGGCGTCGGGCCCAGGCGCCACGTAGATGCCGGGGGCGCCCGCCTTGCGTTCTCCGGCGAGATTATACGCCGCGAGGGTGTCGATCACGGCCTGCTCGATCCGGGTGACCAGCTCGCGCACCATCAGCTTGCGCCGGCGCAGGTCGAGCAGCAGATAGGCGACCACCTGGCCGGGCCCGTGATACGTGATCTGCCCGCCGCGGTCGACCTTGACGAGCGGAATGTTGCTGTCTGCCGCGAGCAGGTGCGCCGGATCGCCGGCCTGGCCGAGCGTGAAGACGGGCGGATGTTCGACGAGCCAGATTTCGTCGGCGGTGTCGGCGGTGCGGGCGTCGGTGAAGGCGCGCATCGCGTCGAAACTGGCTTCGTAGGGTTCGCGGCCGAGCCAGCGCAGCATGGGCGGCTCGATGGCAGGTAGAGGAGACGGAGAGACCGGGGTGGCGCACATGATTCCGGGAGTTTACCGAAATCTCGGAAACCGCGCCCGCGGCCACCGGGAACCTGCACAGCCGGGGCCGGTACCCTGCCGGCCCCGGCGTCATGCACGGCTGTTGCGCCGCGCCACCGTCAAACGGTGCGCCAGCCGCCGCGCACACGCATCATCCAGCGCTCGCCGATGCGAGCGAGCCAGTTCAGCGCGCGCTCGTCGCAGCGGGTCGGCACCGAGAACGTAACCTTCGCGAACGTGGCGCCCTCGGCGCTGAGCCAGAGCCGCTCGCCGCGCCGCAGATGCAGCGTCTGCCCGGGCTGCAGCCAATAGTCCTTCGTGTCGTCGCTGCGCGTGACCCACACTGCGCCGCCATGCACGCGCAACTTCGTGCTGCGCGCGACCTTCAGCGGCAGCGTGTCGCCAGTGCGGATTTCATATGCAATGCTAGAGGAAATTTCTCGCATGAGGCCCTCGCCAAAAATCGTTTCATGACTAGAATCCTAGGTGCAGCAAGGACTTGGGCAAAACGATCAATTTTCACGTCTATGTGAGAAATATTGCGATGGACCTGCGTCAACTCCCCGCCCTGAACGCGATCAAGGCGTTCGAAGCCGCCGCCCGCCACGAAAGCTTTTCGCGCGCCGCCGACGAGCTGTTCGTCACGCACGGCGCGGTCAGCCACCAGATCCGCGCGCTCGAGGCCGAGCTCGGCGTGTCGCTGTTCGCGCGCGACGGCAAGCGCGTGCGCCTCACCGAAACCGGCCGTCGCTACGCCACCCAGGTGCGCGCCGCGTTGATGGAGCTCGCCGACGCGACTCGCGCGATCCGTGCCGGCGACCGCGAGCGGCGCCTCGTGATATCGATGCTGTCGTCGTTCGCGGCACGCTGGGTGACGCCGCGCATCGGCAGCTTTATCGAGGCAAATCCGCAGTGGGATCTCGAGTTGCTGACCACCAATGCGCTGACGGACTTCGCGCGCGACGACGTCGACGTCGCGATCCGTTTCGGCTTCGGCAAATATCCGGGGCTGCACGCCGAGCTGCTGCTCGACGAGATTTTCTTCCCCGCCTGCTCGCCCAACTTCAACGGCGGCAAGCTGCCGCAAACCCCGGCCGATCTCGCCAAAGTCCCGCTGCTGCGCTCCGACGACGAGCTATGGCGCCCATGGTTCGACGCCGCCGGCCTCACCGACTGGCCGGAGCCGAAGCGCGGCGTGCTGTATCAGGATTCGTCGAATCTGTTGCAGGCGGCCGTCGACGGCCAGGGGATCGCGCTGACGCGCCGCTCGCTCGCGATGCACGAAATCGCGGCGGGCCGGCTCGTGCGGCTCTTTGATGTGGATGGGCCGAGCCCGTGGCAATACTATTTGGTCTGCCTGCCGCAGATGCTGGGGACCGCGCGGGTCAAGGCGTTTCGCGACTGGTTGTTCGACGAGGTGGCGCGCTTCAGGCTGCTGTTCGATCTCGCCTGCGAGGCGGGTCCCGCGGCGAGCGCGCGCCTGGCGGCGCAGGGAGTGACGGCGGACGCGTTGCGCGTCGCGCCGTAAGGTGAAAAACCGCGCGGTGTTACAGCACGACCTTGACCATCGGATGGCCGGTCAGCGCGCGATAGATGTCGTCGAGATGCGCGCGGCTCGTCGCCCGCACGTGGACGGTCAGCCCCGTGTAGGTGCCGCTGCTCGACGGCCGCGTCTCGACGCGCGCCGCATCGACCTCGCTATCGAACACGCGCACCACTTCGACGATCGTCGCGGCAAACTCGGGGTGCGATTTGCCCATGATCTTGATCGGGAAATCGCAGGGGAATTCAAACAGTGAGTCGTTCTCGGGATTCATTCTCTACTCCTTCTTCCGCCGCGGCGGCTTCAGCCGCCTTGGCTCGCTGATACGCCGCATACAGCTCCGCAAACACCGCGCCCGGGCGGCCCGCGCCGACCGGCGCGCCATCGAGCCGCGTGACCGGCAGCACTTCCCTGGTCGCCGAGCTGACGATGATTTCATCGGCCGCGCGCACTTCAGCTTCGGTGATGTCGCGCGCTTCGAAGCGGATACCGCATTCGGCCGTCAGCTCCTCGATGAGCCCATAGCGGATCCCTTCGAGAATCCTGTTGCTGCGCGGCGGCGCGGCCAGCACGCCATCCTTCACGATCCACACGTTCGACGACGACCCTTCGGTCAGCAAACCATCGCGGAACTGCAGCGTCTCGAAGGCGTCGTTTTCGGCCGCGTATTGCGCCATCAGCACGTTGCCGAGCAGCGACACCGACTTGATGTCGCAATTGAGCCAGCGACGATCCTCGGCGCTCACGCACGGGACACCGCTTGCGCGCTGCGCGGCGGCGGGCAGGTTCAGCGCGGTGACCATCACGAACACGGTCGGCTTCACGCCGGCCGGAAATGCGTGAGCGCGCTTCGCGACGCCACGCGTGACCTGGATGTATGCGATCGCGTCCTGATCGGCACGCAAGCCGCCGTCCGTTTCGTTGGCCTCGACCACGCGTCCGATCAGCTCGCGCCAGCCAGCGTCGTCGAGCGGATTGGCGATGCCGATCTTGCCGACCGAGCGCGCGAGACGCGCCAGATGCTGCTTCAGACGAAACGCGGTGCGCCGTCCGCTCGCGTGCGCGTACAACGGCGCCACTTCGTAAATGCCGTCGCCGAAAATGAAGCCACGGTCGAGCACCGGCACGCGCGCTTCGGACAACGGCACCAGTTCGCCGTTCAGATGAACGATCGGGTCCGGCGAAACCTCGGAGACAACGGTCATTGCGACGTAGCCCTTACTTTTTCTTGTTGAACATCAGCATCAGCGAATCCCACACGCGGCCCACCACACCGGCTTGCTGCACCGGCTGCAACGCGACCACCGGGAATTGCGCGAGCACCTTGCCGTCGGCGACGAGCTTGGCGGTGCCGATCTGCTGGCCGTTGGCGATCGGCGCGACGAGCGGATCATTGAGTTCGATCTGCGGCTTCGCCTTGTCGGCGGCGCCCTTCGGCAGCGTGATGTACTGGTCGCTCTTCACGCCAACCTGCACGCTGTCCTGCGAACCCTTGTAGACGCGCGGCGTGGCCACGACCTGGTTCGCCTTGTACAGACGCGTCGTGTCGTAGGCGGTGTAGCCGTAGTTCAGCATCTTCAGGCTGTCCTGCACGCGGTCGTGCTCCTTGGTCTCGCCCATCATCACCGAGACGAGACGGCGCGACGCGTCGGTCGTGCCCGGCAGCGGACGCTTCGCGCTCGCGATCAGGCAGTAGCCGGCCGCTTGCGTGTGACCGGTCTTAAGACCGTCGACGGTCGGGTCGATCCACAGCAGACGGTTGCGGTTCGGCTGCTTGATCTTGTTGTACGTGAATTCCTTGACCGAGAAGATGTTGTAGTACTCGGGATAGTCGCGAATCAGGCGGGCCGACAGGATCGCGAGATCGCCCGCGGTCGTGTAGTGCTGCGGGTCGGGCATGCCGTTCACGTCGGCGAAATGCGTGTGCGTCATGCCGAGCTTTTGCGCCTCCTTGTTCATCATGTCGACGAACTGCGCCTCGCTGCCGCCCACCAGTTCGGCGAGCGCAATTGCCGCGTCGTTGCCCGACTGCACGATCATGCCGTACACGAGGTCGTGCACGGTCACCGGCTTGAGCGCCTCGATGAACATGCGCGATTCGTCGTTGCGCACGCGCCGCACGGCTGCGCTCGGCTCGATGCTCTGATCCATCGTGATCTTCTTCGTGTCGAGCGCCTCGAACACGAGATACGCGGTCATCAGCTTGGTCAACGACGCCGGCTCGACGCGCTCGTCGGCATTGGCGGACGCGAGCACCTGGTTGCTGGTCGCGTCGACGAGCACCCACGAGCGCGCGTTGACGCCCGGCGGCGGCACCTGCGCGAACGCGGTGCTGGCGACGAGCGTGGCCGGCAGCACGAGGCCGACGGCGACGGCGCGATTGAGCGAAGCGGGAACGAAAGAAGCGAGTGACGGGAATGACGTGCGGCCAGAGGAGGAGAAACGCATAGGGTCGATTCGTGCAGAAAAATTCGTTGCGCGACAGCGCGCGGAGTTGGGGGAGCCGGTCGGCGGGGCATCTGGCCGTAAAACGGCGGGCGCCCGTTGGACTGATGGCGACGCAATCGGTTCGCGAGCGCAGCGCCGCGCACCCGGCCGCGCCCTCCCGCGAAATGATTCCGCGGCGCGCGATTCTGCCGGCTGGGCGGCGCTGTGCCCAAAAAAAGAGCGCCCATTATACGCGCGCTACCTGGTCAGTTTCGCGCGCGTGTCGTCGATTTGCACACGTTTGCGCACACCTGTCCCCCGCAAAATGCGCGTCGCGCGTTTTCAGCGCCAGGCGTCGACGATGATCCGCTTCAGGATGTGAAGCTTGCGATGCAGAAAGTGCTCGGCGCCCGGAATCACGACGACCGGCAGTTCCTGCGGCCGCGCCCAGTCGAACACGGACTGGACGGGGACGGTCTCGTCGACTTCGCCGTGGATCACGAGTGTGCTTTCGGGCACGGGTGCGACGTCCCAGCGGCTCGCCGCGGTACCGACGAACACGATGCGCTCGATTTCCCGGCCTTCATCGCGCAGCTTCGCCGCGACGTGCGACAGCACCACGGTGCCGAACGAAAAGCCCGCCAATACGAGCGGCAGATCGCCGTAGTCCGGATCTGCGCGCATGTGCTCGAGCACCGCGCGCAGATCGTCGCGCTCGCCGACGCCCGCGTCGTGCTCGCCCTGGGTCTGGCCGACGCCGCGGAAATTCGACCGGTAAGTGACGTAGTTCAGCTGCACGAGCGTGCGCGCGAGGGTCTGCGCGACCTTGTTGTCCATCGTGCCGCCAAACAGCGGATGCGGATGCGCGACGAGCGCGATGCCGCGTGGCGCGGCGCCTTTTTCGCGCACGCCGTCGGGCAGGTCCAGCGCGACCTCGATCTTGCCGACCGGGCCGTCGATCAGATACTTCTTCGTGTTGACGTTCATCGCGATGGATCGTTTTGTGGTTCGCGTTATTGATCGATCTTCAGACGCTCGACGATCTTGCCGTTCGCAAGATGCGATTCGACGATCTCGTCGATGTCGCTCTCGTCGACATAGGTGTACCAGACCGCCTCGGGATACACGACGAGCGTCGGGCCCAGTTCGCAGCGATCGAGGCAGCCGGCCTTGTTGATGCGCACCTGGCCGGGCCCGGCGAGGCCGAGTTGCTTCACGCGTTGTTTCGCGTATTCCTGCATCGCCTGTGCGTTGCAGTTCGCGCAGCTCGGACGCTCGGCGCCGGGGTCGCGTTGATTCAGACAGAAGAAAACGTGGTGCTTGTAGAAGGAATCCATGATGTTCGGGAGGCGAGCCTGAAAGGAAGTGCAATGGCGGTGCGGACGATTATAGCGACCGGGCTGTGCAGGCGTCGGGACCTGGCGGCCGGCGCGCAAGCATGTCACGCCCGCCTCGCGCGCCGCTTGAGCCACGCCCGCTCGACCGCGAACGCGAGCCACACCAGCGCCGCATAGGGCCATATCCATGCGAGCCAGCGCGCGAGCCCGTTGAAATGCAGATAGCGTCCCTGCCGCCAGTCGGCGAGCACGGCGTCGAAATACGGGTTCACCGGCAGCAGATTGACGAACACGAGTGCGACGACCAGCGCGACCCCGGCGAGCGTCGCACGCAACCGCCGCCGCAGCGGCAGCGCGACGAGCGCCGCGACGGTGCCGCACACGAGTCCGATTAGCGCGCCGGGCGTCGCCCAGTCGAACGCGAGGCCCGATTGCGATTGCAGGAACGTCGCGCCGGCCTTCACGCACAAGGTCGCGACGATGAACACGAACAGCAGGCGCACGCGCGGCGCATGACGGCGCGCCGGCAGCGATGCAAGCGCGAGCGCCGCGAACAGGTTTAGCGCCGTGATCAGCGCTTCCCATGTGTCGTCGTCCAGCCACGCGGCGGCGGCCGCCGGCCATGCGCCGACATGCCACGCGGACGGCGTCCACGCGAGCAGCGCGTCCTGGGTGGCCGGATCGACGCTCAGCCACAGCGCGCGCGGCCAGTTGCCGAGACCGAACAGACGCGGCGACGGATACATCGTCGCAAACGGCCACGCGGCGACGAGGCACGCGAGCGTCGCATGGCCGCGCTCGAACCACAGCAACCGCACACGCCTGAGCAGGCCGCGGTCGAGCAGCGCGCCGGTCAACGGCGACATCACCGCCGCGCCGACGAGCGCGCCCAGCGTGTTGGCGGCGAGATCGAGATTGGAGGCGACGCGTATCGGCAGATAGGTCTGCACGGCTTCCATCGTGCCTGACAGCAGACCGCCCAACACGAACGCGAGCGCGACGGCCAGCGTGCCGCGCCAACGCGGGTACACCGCGAGCACCACCAGCGCGCCGAACGGTATATAGCCGAGCACGTTGGTGACGACGTCGAACGCCGTCAGATACCGCGGCATCGGATCGAACAGATAGGCGAACGGCGTGATGCCGAGCGAGCGCCAGCCCGAGAACGGATACCACGAGCCGTAGACGATCAGCGCCGTGTAAAGCAGCAGCGCCTGACGGGCCAGCGTCGATGGGCGGCGCAGCCAGGGGCGTTCGCTCATGCAGCGCTCCGTTGCGTGCGCTGCCCGGCCGTCATTGCGCGGCGACCAGCGCCTGCGAGCCGAGCCACGTGGTGATCTGCGCGACGAGGTCGTCGCTGGCCGTGGCGAGCGCCCGCGCGCCGCCGGCCGCATCCGCCGAATGCGCGGGCGCGTGCGCGACGAAGGTCTGCTGGCCGATCACCTTGCCGCCCTGCATCAGCGTCGCGCGCGCGGTGATCGCGCCGTGGCTGTCCGTCTGGCTGTCGAACACCTGCTCGAACTCGGTCAGATCGACCCGCAGCACCGGCGCGCTCACGCCGTCCGCGCCCGTCAGCACGGTGCCGCGCTCGCTCAGCGCGTTGCGCAGGCGCTGCGTCAGCAGTTGCGACGGCATCATCGTCCAGTGGCTGTTGGCGTAGGCGGCCGTCTGCTGCGCGTCGGCGTAGCTCAGCCGATAAGTCAGCCGGTCGGATTCGAGCACGGACGGCGCGCTGACCTCCAGCACCTTGACGGCCGGCAGCCGGCTCGCCGCGGCGGCCTGCGGCGGTGGTCCGAAGTCGTAGCGGACGTCCGACACCACCGCGGACGTGCCCGCGCAGCCCGCCGCCAGCACGCCGAACGCAAGCAGCGCCGCGAACGCGGCGCGCGAGGACAACAGTCGGTGAATCGAGCGTGACATGGGCATCTTCCTCTGTTCTAGCCTGCGGATTTAGTGAGCTGCCGGCGCGGCGGCGGCGGGCCACGCGAAGCCGGCCTCGCCCGGACCCGGCGCCGGGCGCGGCGCGCCGAACAGCACGCTGCGCGGATTGGTGTTGAAGGTGTCGGCGGCGCGGTCGATCGATTGCGCCGCCGCGCGCACGTCCTCGGTCAGCGAATTGACGCGCGGCAGCGTCTCGAAGCCGACCTGCGCGGACAGGTCCTGCAGCGACGTGTTCATCTGCGCGAGCGCATCGCCCGCCTGCTGCGCGGCCGTGCCGACCTTGTTCAGATTGCGCTCGAGGGGTCCGTCCGGACGGTTCAGGCCCGTGATCATCTGGTTGGTCGACGCGAGCGTGCGGTTCAGCTGGTCGATCGTGCCGGGCAGCTTGCTGGCGACCGGCGCCATCTCACGAGTCAGCGTCGCGACGCCCGAGGCCGCCTGCGCGATGCTCGCCGCCGTGTCGTGCAGCTGCGCGACCATTTCCGGCGACAGCATGTCGTTCACGTTGTCGGTCACTTTTTCGAGCTTGCGCAGCAGCACCTCGCCGCGTCGCTGCAACTGGTCGAACAGACCCGGGCGCATCGGCAATTGCGCGACCTTTTGGGCCGACGACGGCAGCGGCGTCAGATCGCGCCCGGTATCGTCGAGCTGGATGAACGCGATGCCGGTCACGCCCTGCAAGCCGAGGCTGCCGAACGTCGAATGCGTGATCGGCGCGTGCTCGTCGACCATGATGCGGATCAGGATCTGCCCCGGATGTGTCGGATCGAACTTGATCGACTGCACACGGCCGACGTCGAGCCCGCGAAAGCGCACCGCCGCGTCCGCAAAGAGGCCGTTCACGCTGGTGCGCGCGATCAGGTCGTACGGCACCCGCACCGTGCGGTCGACGTTGAACAGATACGCCGCCAGCGCGATCGCCGCCGTCAGCACGACCGTGAAGAGCCCGGCCCAGAACGCATGCGCTTTGTTTTCCATTGTCAGTTTCCCTGGTTCATAGCGGCCTGGTTCATGGCGGCCGGCCTCACAGCGGCAACTCGGACGACGCCGGCTCGAGCGCCGCCTGCGGCAGCTTCGCGCGGCGCTCGGGCGGCAGCGCCTGCAGCGCGCGGCGCCCGCGCAGGCCGAGGAAATATTCGTGGATGAACGGATGGTCGACGCCCGCGGCCTCCTCGACCGGCGCGTTGACGAGCACTTTGCGATCGGCAAGCACGGCCACGCGTGTCGACAGTGCGACCATCGTATCGAGATCGTGCGTGATCATCACGACCGTCAGACCGAGCGCGCGATGCAGCCCCGAGATCAGCTCGACGAATTCGTCGGACGCCTCCGGGTCGAGGCCGGCGGTCGGTTCGTCGAGGAACAGCAGTTCGGGTTCGAGCGCGATCGCGCGCGCGATGCCAACCCGCTTGATCATGCCGCCCGACAGCGCCGATGGCATCTTCGACGCGTGCTTGCACGGCAGCCCGACCATTTCGAGCTTCAGCATCACGATGTCGCGCAGCAGGTCTTCGGGCACCTTGCCGAGCTCGCGCACCGGTTGCGCGACGTTGTCGAACACCGACAGCGACGAGAACAGCGCGCCGCGCTGGAACAGCATGCCCGAGCGGCTGCGCATCAGCAGCGCGGTGTCGGGCGAGATCGTTGCGAGGTCTTCGCCGAACAGCTTGATCGTGCCCCTCGACGGGCGCTCGAGGCCGAGAATCTGCCGCACCAGCGTGGTTTTGCCCGAGCCCGAGCCGCCGACGATCGACACGATCTCGCCGCGCCGCACGTCGAGGCTCAGATGCTGATGCACGATGTTGCGGCCGTAGCGCTTGGTGATGTCGATCACCTCGATCACCGGCTCGGCGATCGACGGTACGGGTTGGCCGCGTACGGCTTCGGTGAGTGGCGCGATCATCCTAGCCCCACGTTTTGAAAGAGGATCGCGAACACCGCGTCCGCGAGAATCACGATGGTGATCGACGTTACCACCGAGGTCGTCGTGCCTTCGCCGAGACTCTGCGAATTGGCTTTGATACGGAAGCCGAAATGACAGCCGGCGATCGCGATCAGCATGCCGAATACCGCGCCCTTGCCAAGCCCGATCCACAGGTTCGCGATCGGCACGACGTTCGGCAGCTGGCGCGCGAAGAAGCTCATGTCGATGCCGAGCACGAGCTTCGCGGCGAGCGCGCCGCCCGTCAACGAGATCACGTTGGTCCACATCACGAGCAGCGGCATCGCGACGGCCAGTGCGATCACGCGCGGCAGGATCAGCCGCAGGCCGTGCGGGATGCCCATTACGCGCATCGCGTCGAGCTCCTCGGTCACGCGCATCACGCCGATCTGCGCGGTGATCGCCGAGCCCGAGCGGCCCGCCACCAGAATCGCCGACAGCACCGGGCCAAGTTCGCGAATCACCGCGAGGCCGAGAATATTGACGATGAACTGGTTCGCGCCAAACATGCGCAATTGCTGTGCCGACAGATAGCTCAACACGATGCCGATCAGGAACGCGACCAGCGCGGTGATCGGCAGCGCGCGAGCGCCGGCGTTGTAAATGTTCGCGGAGATTTCGGTCCACGGCGTGAGTTTCGGCTTGCGCACGATCGCGAGCAGATCGAGCACGAAGCGCCCGAGCATCGCGACGCCGCCTTGCATGTGCTCGACGAACGAGAAGAGCCCGAGGCCGAGACGCGTAAAGGGATCGAGGCGCGTGACCGGCTCGGCGCTCTCGCGCACCGTGTCGAGCAGCGCGATGCGCTCGAAGATGTCGCGCTGCGTGTCCGTGAGCGCGGTGCCCGGCGGCATCTTGCGGCCCCACACGCGCCACAGCGCCTGGCCGCCGACGTGGTCCATCCTGTCGACGCGCGACAGGTCCCACTCGCCGATGCCCTGCGCGCCGGTCAGCGAACGCAGTTGCGGAATCACGTGCCCGGTGTCGCGATCGCGCGCGAGCGCGAGCGCCGTCCACTGGCCCGAGAGACGGACGATCTTGCCTTGGCTGCCGGCCGCGACTTCAAGGCCGGGCGGAGTGTCGTTGTTCAAGGATCGCGTGAATCTGGTTATCGGATTAGCGGCCATTGTAACGAAGGCTCGGCCGCCGGTCCGCACTGATGCACATCGATCGGCGTCGCCGTTCACCGCTGCGCATTCGAGTCCCGGGCGGGTTCGCTGTGGCTACAATATGGGACATGAATGCCACCAAGACTCCCGCCTCCCCGTCCGCAGCGACAAGCGCGGCACCAGCCTCGTCGTCGGCTTCGACCGACTGGCGCATCGATCGCGAACGCGCGGTCAAGCTGTTCGGCGCGCATGCGCATGACTGGCCGATCGAAATCGTCGAAGAAACCGGCTCGACCAACGCCGACCTGATGACCCACGTGAGAGCCCTGCCGCGCCGCGCGAACGCGCTGCCGCGGCCGATCGTGCGCGTCGCGTATCTGCAGACCGCCGGGCGCGGCCGCCGTGGGCGGCCGTGGTACGCGGAGCCCGGCAACGCGCTGCTGTTTTCGGTCGCGTGCGTCTTGCCGCGACCGCTCGAAGGGCTCGGGGGCTTGAGTCTCGCGGTGGGCGTCGCGCTCGTCGACGGGCTGCGCTCGCTGCCGGTCGCGGGTCCCGGACAGATCGCGCTGAAGTGGCCGAACGACGTGCTGCTCGAAGGCGACAAGCTCGCCGGCATCCTGATCGAAACCGCGTGGAGCACCGACGACGCGAGCGCGGTCGTGATCGGCATCGGCACCAACGTGAAAGGCGCCGACGAACTCGCGGCGAAGGTGGGCGCGCTGAACGCCGAGGTACCGCCGCAGGCGCTCGGCACCGTGCCGACCGCGTTGCAACGCGCGCTGCCGAACGCGAATCTGACCGATACGCTGGCAGCCGAATTGAACGCGCTCGAACCGATGCTGCAGCGCTTCGGCGCCGAAGGCTTCGCGCCGTTCCAGCCGCGCTGGAACGCGGTGCATGCTTACGCGGGCCGCGACGTCGTGCTGCTCGAACAAGGCCAGGAGCTCGCGCGCGGCGTGGCGGCGGGCGTTGACGAGCGTGGCCAGTTGCTGCTCGATACGGCTGAGGGCCGCCAGAGCATCGCGACCGGCGACGTGTCGCTGCGCCTCGCCCACGGTGTCGCATGAGTCAGCGCGCGCCATATCTGCTGATCGACGCGGGCAATAGCCGGATCAAGTGGGCGCTGGTGCAGCCCGATGGGACGCAGTTGGCGAGCGGCGCGCTCGCGCATGACGACCTTGCCGGGCCACGCGCGCGATCGGGTGCGCAACCCGGTTGGACTGACTGGCCGGCGCCATGCGGCGCGTGGCTCTCCAACGTCGCGGGCGCGGAGGTCGCGACGCACATCGCGGCGCTCGTCGACGCGCACTGGCGGCGACTGCCGCTCGCGACGATCCGCGCAAGTGCTCGTCGATGCGGCGTGACCAATTGCTACACGACACCGGACTCGCTCGGCAGCGACCGCTGGGCCGGCATGATCGGCGCGCACGCGACCTTTCCCGGCGAGCATCTGCTGCTCGCGACCTTCGGCACCGCGACGACGCTCGAGGCCTTGCGCGCCGATGGCGCGTTTATCGGCGGATTGATTGCGCCGGGCTGGACGCTGATGATGCGCTCGCTCGGTGAGCACACCGCGCAACTGCCGACGCTCGACGCCGCGCGCGCGCGCGGTCTGCTCGTCGCGGCCGATACCACCGACGCGGGCCGTCGCGGGCCGTTCTTCGCAACGGATACGCCGCGCTCGCTGTCGGCGGGCTGCACGCTGGCGCAGGCCGGATTGATCGAGCGGATGTGGCGGGACCTGCAGGATGAGTGGCAGGTGCCGGTGCGTCTCGTGGTCAGCGGGGGCGCCGCCGACGAAGTGGCAAGCGCCCTGAAAGTGCCGCATACTCGCCACGATTCGCTGGTGCTGTCAGGGCTTGCGCTGATCGCAGCCGAGGATACGGCGCGGCAAAGCGGCTGATTGCCTGCCGTGGCTAGCGTTCGATTCACGACCGGGTGGCGCGTGATGTACGTGTAGAACGTGCGCCTGAGTTGCGCGCAATTCGCCGCCCATTTTCCGAACCCGAGTCTTTCCCGCACGCCCCAGGCTCAACTTCTTTCTGAATTGGAAACACCCACAATGCTTCGCTGGCCGATCGCCATTCTGATTGTTGTCAACGTGCTGGCTTTCGTCGCGCTGCTTGGCGCCTTCGGCCCCACACCCACCGCCAGCGGACGCGAGCCGAATCATCTGAATCGCCAGATTCATCCGGACTGGCTGAAGGTGCGGCCGGTCAGCGCCGCCGATGCGGCCGACCAGGCGGTGGTCGGCGGACCCGCGCCGCAGGCGCCGATTTCGACATCGGAGTTGCCGCAGTAATCAGGTGAACGACGCGATCGGTTAGAAGTTCAGCAGTGCGCCGCGCGTTTTGCGGTAACGGGCCGCATCAACCCTGCGTCCGCACCTTCTTCAACAGCGCGGTCGTCGAGCGATCGTGCTCGAACGCAATCGCGAGCGCCTTGCCGCCCCAACCGCGCACGAGCGCCGATTCGGGCAGCGCGTCCATGTCGTAGTCGCCGCCCTTCACGAGCACGTCCGGGCGCAGCGCGGAAATCAGCTCGACCGGCGTCTTCTCGCCGAAGCCCACCACGTAATCGACGCTTTCCAGCGCCGCTAGCAAGGCCATGCGGTCGGCCTCGTTGTTGATCGGCCGGTCGTCGCCTTTGCCGAGCATCCGCACCGATGCGTCGCTATTGACACCAACGACCAGGCAAGCGCCCAGCGCCTTTGCGTCGGCCAGATAGGTCACGTGACCACGATGCAGGATATCGAACACGCCGTTCGTAAACACGATGGGCGCGCGCAGCGAAGGACGAAGCTTCACCAGGGCATCGCGCGTCAGAATCTTGCGTTCAAAGATGGCGGTCATCGCACGGTCACAGAGTTGGGGAATTAGGGAGTTGGGGCGTGACGGGAACAGGAATGCCAGGTGCCGTCACGATACACGCTGGACGGCCCGAAGCAAAACGGTCCGGCAAGCTCGCGCTTGCCGGACCGCCGTTTGATACGGTGCTGAAACGCCTGAGTCGTTACGCCGGCTGCTGCTGCGCCGGGTTTTGTTCAGCAGCTTGCAGACGCGCGACCACTTCCTTGCGATAACGGTTCAGTTCCTGCGCGGTGTTGAACGTGCGTTCGAACAGCAGCGACAGGTTGTGCAGAATGCGCTCGATGACCTTCTTTTCCCAGCCGTCGTCGAAACGGATCTGCTCGTCGAGCCAGCGCTCGAGCCATTCCGGATCCGGCAGACGCGACTGGATCGTGTCGCGCGGGAACAGCGCCTGGTTCACGTGCAGGTTGGTGGGGTGCAGCGGCTTTTCGGTGCGACGCGCCGACGCCATCAGCACGCCGATCTTCGCGAACGCGGCACGCGCGATGTCACCGGTTTGCGCCATCGCCTTCTTCATGTAGCGCAGATACGCGCCGCCGTGGCGCGCTTCGTCGCGCGAGATAGTTTCGTAGATGTGCTTGATGACTGGCTCGGTATGCCATTCGGCGGCGCGGCGATACCAGTGATTCAGGCGGATTTCGCCGCAGAAGTGCAACATCAGCGTTTCGAGCGGCGGCGCGGGATCGAACTCGAAGCGCACTGCGTGCAGTTCCTCTTCGGTCGGGACCAGTTCCGGCTTGAAGCGGCGCAGGTATTCCATCAGCACCAGCGAGTGCTTCTGCTCCTCGAAGAACCACACGCTCATGAATGCGGAAAAATCGCTGTCATGATGATTGTCACGCAGAAACATTTCCGTGGCGGGCAACGCCGACCATTCCGTGATCGCGTTCATTTTGATCGTCGCGGCTTGCTCGTCGGTCAACAGCGATGCATCGAATTTGTCCCAGGGAATGTCCTTCTCCATGTCCCATCGAACGGATTCGAGCGATTTATAAAGTTCCGGATAAAGCATGGTGTTCATAGTCCCACCCCTGTTCTGCACATACTGTGTGTGTCTGTTGCTGCTACGTGTAGCCGTTTTTACCTACGACGAACGGACGTGCCGTTTATCGGCCAAGCATTCAATTTTACGCGTTAATCAGCCGCCCAGAAGCATCGGGCAGCAAAGAAGTCCGGGCTTTTGTATTGGCGCCTGAAGCGTGAATCAGGCGCCGTGGCCAACCGTGGGTGAGGGATACCCTTTGCCTGAGGTCGAGCCAGTCTGGGTCGACAACCGCACCGTCCAGCCCTGCACCGGTAGCGCCGGCGGCGAATGACGCGAGGGCGGCGGGATTGGTCGTTTTCGGCGCACGCCCCAAAGCCAGATCAAGCTTACACAATGATAGCACGCGCCTCCCACGAAACCCGTGACAGAAGCGGCGCGAGCGCACTGTGGCATTGACTTCTCTCAATAAAGTCGGCGATTCGCGCGGGCGGAAACCGCCGGCGCTGGAATAGGGAAAAACGCAGCCGATCAGTCGCCTTCATCATCGGCCACTGATTCCCGGCGCGCCGTCCGGCTCACGTCGACTTTTTCGGCGTTGCCGCGCTCGTTCCGGCCGCGCGTTTGGCCGACGGCGCGGCGCGCTTCGCCGCCGGCCGTTTGACGGCGGGCTTCGCGTTTTGCGCGGCGGCGCCCGACGCATCGGCGCCCGACGCATCGGCGCCCGACGCATCCGCGGCGTTCGACGGTTCCGGCTTGCCCTGCGTGCCCCCGCCCGCCGCGGCGACCGCGACGGACGGCTGCGTCATCGCGAACTGCGCGATCTGGTTGAACTGCGATTGCAGCAGATTCCACCACGCGGACGCATCGAAGCCGGGCGCCGCGGGCGCTTCCTCTTCGTCGCCGTCGGCCTGCGTGGCGCTTTCGGGCGTGGGCTCGGCCGGCTTCGTCCAACTCGGCGCCGGGGCGGGACTCGGGGCGGTGTTCGGCGCGCCACTCGCGGCGGCACCCGACGCAGCAGCCGCCGCCTGCGACATCGACGATTGCGCGAACGCGCCGAACGCGCGCAGCGTCGCGAGCGTCGCACGTTGCACTTCGAGCGCCTGGATCGCCGACTGCAGCATGCTCAGATTCAGCTTCAGCCATTGCTCGACCGCGCGCATGTCGGTGATGCGCTTGTCGAGTTCCTCGACGCTCGTGAGCGGCGCCATCATGTCGGACATCATCGACAGCGACGGACTCGTGCCCCCACCCGGCTGCGCGCCCGTCATGGCAGCGCCGAACGGCGACAGCCGAATCATGCTCCACATGCGATCGAGCATTTCAGCGGGCGGAAAACCGGGGAAGCCGGGAAAGGGCGGCGCGGAGCCAGTGGTGTCGGTCATGGTTGTCGCCTCGGTGCTGGATGATAGGTGGAGCGCGCGATGCCGCGCGCGTCGATTCGATCATACCGTGTGGGGTATGACATCACGATCGTTGGTCGTTACGTGAACCGCCCGCGCCAAAATCGGGCGCGCGCCGCTCGCGCAATGAGCTCAGGCCCTCGCGCACGTCGGGCCCCGCGAAGCCCATGAATTCCAGCGCGAGCGACGTATCGAACGCCGGCCCCGCCGTGCGCAGCCAGTTGTTCAACGCGTACTTGGTCCAGCGGATGGCAGTCTGCGAACCGTCGGCCAGCTTGCGCGCGACTTCGAACGCCTTCGGCAGCAGATCGCTTTCGTCGACGGCCAGCGACACGAGCCCGATGCGCTCCGCCTCCTCGCCGCTCACCGGCTCGCACAGCAGCAGGTAGTACTTCGCCTTCGCCATGCCGCACAGGAGCGGCCAGACGATCGCCGCATGATCGCCCGCGGCGACGCCGAGGCGCGTGTGTCCGTCGATGATGCGGGCCGTCTTCGCCGCGATCGAGATATCGGCGAGCAGCCCCGCGACGAGCCCCGCGCCGACCGCCGGCCCGTGCATCGCCGACACGATCGGCTTGCCGCAGTTGATCACGTTGTAGACGAGATCGCGCGCTTCGCGCCACACACGCGTGCGCACCTCGAAATCGTTCGCCATGTCCTCGACGAGCTGCAGATCGCCGCCGGCCGAAAAGCCTTTACCCTCGCCGCGAATGATCGCGACGCGCGTATCGGGATCGCGATCGATATCGCGCCAGATTTCCGCGAGCTCGTAGTGCATGCGTGCGTTCGCGGTCGCGAGGCCGCTTTTATTCGCACCCTCGCCGCTCATCACAACTTCGAGCACGCCATGCGGATGACGCTGCAAACGCAGCGACTGGTAGTGCGCGTAGTACGCGTCGTTCGGTTGCGATGGCTGAGGCATGGTGAGCAGTCCGGAGGAGATTCGTTCAGTCGCGCGCGGAACGCCGCGACCCGTTCAATGCGGCTGATAAAGCCACTTGCCATTGGTGATTTCGACCATCACGCGGGCGCGCTGATCGAGCCCGAGATGATCGGCCGCGCTCATGTTGACGACGCCATTGGTGTCCGCGAGACCGCGTGTTCCTTCGAGCGCGTCGCGCAGCGCGCGGCGAAACGGCGGCGTGCCGGGCGCGCCGGCTTTCAGCGCGAGCGGAATCGCATGCTCGAGCAACGCGCCCGCGTCCGACGTGTACGACCCGAATGCCGACACGCTGCCCGCCCCGTGCTGCGCCTCGAAGCGCGCGATGTAATCGAGGGCGAGACCCTTCGCCGGATGATCGGCCGGCAATTGCGCGGCGACCAGCACTGGGCTCGCGGGCAGGAAGGTGCCGTTGCAATCGGCGCCGCACACGCGCAGGAAGTCGTTATTGCCGACGCCGTGGTTGTGATAGATGACGCCCTTGTAGCCGCGCTCGCGCAGCGTTTTCGGCGGCAATGCGGCAGGCGTGCCGGCCGCGCCGACCACTACCGCGTCGGGGTGGGTCGCGAGAATCTTCAGCACCTGGCCGGTCACGCTCGGATCGGTGCGATTGAAACGCTCGCTCGCGACCACGTCGATGTGATGCAGCTGCGCGAACTTCGCGACCTCGGCGTAGAACGTCTCGCCGAGCGCGTCGGCCTGGCCGATGAACGCGATCGTCTTCACGCCGTGTCCGCTCGCATGCTCGGCGATCGCCGCGGCCATCATCGCGTCGGTCTGCGGCGTCTTGAAGACCCAGCGACGTTTCGCGTCGACCGGTTCGATGATTTTCGCGGACGACGCGAGCGAGATCATCGGCGTTTCGCCCTCGGCGACCACGTCGATCATCGCGAGCAAATTCGGCGTGATCGACGAGCCGATGATCGCGTCGACGTGATTCTCGCTGATGAGCTTCCTGGTGTCCTGCACGGCGTGGGTCGTGTCCGATGCATCGTCGAGCACGATGTATTCGACGTTCTGCCCGCCGATCTGTTTGGGTAGCAGCGCGACCGTGTCGCGCGCGGGAATGCCGAGCGACGCGGCCGGCCCGGTCAGCGACAGCACGAGACCGATCTTCACCTGCGCGAACGATGTCAGCGGCAACGCGCAGGCAAGCGCGGCCCACAGCGTCGCGGCGCGCCGCGCGAAGCGCCGACCACGTTGAGGCAAGCCACGCGCGCTCGTGCGCGCTTCTTCAATGGGCGACGCGCAAGCGCGCCGACGTCCAGCTGCGGAGAAGTCCAATCGCGGCATGCTGTCTCCTCACGTCGGGGTTTTCGTTGTGATGTTTGCCGCAGTGTAGCCGCGCGCGCAAGTGGCGGCATCGGGCGAAACCCTTTCGCGCGTACCGCCCGCGTCACAGCATTGCCGCGTGAGCGCCGCGCTTCATTCGAGCGGCGCGATGCTCTGCTCGATCGCACCGAAAATCGACTTGCCCGCATCGTCGAACATTTCGATCCTCACGGTATCGCCGTATTTCATGAACTCCGTTTGCGGCGCGCCGTGCTCGATCGTTTCGAGGCAGCGCTTCTCGGCGATACAGCAGTAGCCGCGTTTCGCGTCCTTGTTCGACACCGTGCCCGAACCGACGATGGCACCAGCACGCAGATTGCGCGTTTTCGCGGCATGCGCGATCAGCTGACCGAAGTGAAACACCATATCGGTGCCCGCGTCGGGCTGGCCGACCTTCCTGCCGTTCCAGTGGACGATCATCGGCCGATGCACGCGGCCTTCGCGCCAGTGTTCGCCGAGCTCGTCGGGCGTCACGGCGACCGGCGCGAATGAGGTGGCCGGCTTGCTCTGGAAAAAGCCGAAGCCCTTCGCGAGTTCGGCGGGGATCAGGTTGCGTAGCGACACGTCGTTGACGAGCATGACCAGCCGCACGCCGCGCAGGGCCTGCTCGGGCGTCGCGCCCATCCGCACATCGCCGGTGACGACCGCGACTTCGGCCTCGAAGTCGATGCCGTACTCTTCCGATGCGCACGCCACGTCGTCGCGCGGGCCGATGAAGTCGTCGCTACCGCCCTGGTACATCAGCGGGTCGGTCCAGAATTCGGGCGGCATTTGCGCGCCGCGCGCGCGCCGCACGAGCTCGACGTGGTTCACGTACGACGAGCCGTCGGCCCACTGGAACGCGCGCGGCAGCGGCGCCATGCACTCTTTGGCGTCGAATGAAAAGCTGTTGCGCGCACGGCCCTGGTTCAGCGCATCGTAAAGGTCGTGCAGTTGCGGCGCGTAGAAGGCCCAGTCGTCGAGCACGCGCTGCAGCGTGGGCGCGATCGCGTCGGCGATGGCCGCCGTGTGCAGGTCGCGGGACACGACGATCAGTTGACCGTCGCGCGTGCCGTCCTTCAGCGAGGCAAGTTTCATAGGGCTGTGAACCGTGTATTAGTGACGATGGAAGGAATGTATTCTACGATGGTGAATCGGCGCGGCCCAATATCTGCGTGTTCGTCGTCGTGTCACCGTAGCCGTCTCCATTACGATCACCGAACGCGCTGCCCGCGCCTTTTGCACATGTCCGCCAACGCCCGCTCCGGCACGATCCGCACCCGCACCGACCCCGCGTCCGCCGACGATCTGCTCGATCCCGCCCATGCAACCGACGCCACCGGCGCCGATGACGAACCCGGCGAGCCCGGCGAAGAAAAACTGCGCTCGGGCATCCAGTCGATCGAGGTCGGTTTCAGGCTGCTCGACGTGCTGACCCACGAGCCGCGCGCGATGATGCTGCGCGATCTCGCGCAGCGCGCGGGCATGAGTCCGGCGAAGGCGCATCGCTATCTGGTCAGCTTTCTGCGTCTCGGCGTGGTCGCGCAGGACCCGCTGTCGGGCCGCTACGAACTCGGCGGCTTCGCTTTGCAGCTGGGGCTCGCGCGGCTTGCTCGCGTCGACGGTGTGAAGCTCGCGCGCATCGCGCTCGCCGAATTGCGCGACCGGCTCGACCTGACCGTCGGCATCGCGGTGTGGGGCAATCAGGGACCGACGATGGTGCACTGGATGGAGTCGAGCTATCCGGCCAAGGCGTCGCTGAAGCTCGGCGACGTGATGCCCTTGCTCAGTTCGGCGACCGGTCTGCTGTTCGCCGCCTACCTGCCGTCCGGCAAGACCGCCGCGATGCTCGAGCGCGAGCTGGCCGACTCGCGGCGCTCGTCGTATAGCGGCGCGCCACGCACCCGCGAAGAGGTCGACAAGGTGCTCGCCGAGGTGCGCGAGCACGAGGCTGCGCGCGTCGAAGGCATGCTGCTGCCGACGATCCACGCGTTCTCCATGCCGGTGTTCGATTCGACCGGCGAACTCGCGCTCGGTCTCGTCGCGCTCGGCCATGAAGGCGCGTTCGATATCCGCTGGGGCGGCGAGATCGATACCGCGCTGCGCGAATGCGCGCGCAAGCTGTCGTACGAACTCGGCTATAGCGCGACGTCGCGTGGTGACAACGGTTGATACGCACCGTATCCTTTCACGCTCTCACCGATTCAAGCGCCGATGGATTTTGCTTCTGCCAACCGCCGTCATGATCGCCTGCCCGCTTTTGGTAGCGGGCCGGGACGCGGCGCGCGCGCGTGGCGCTGGATCGCCGTCCTCGCGGCCGTCGCGGTTGTGCACTGGATCGCGGCGCAATGGTTCGAGCGCAATCGCGTGGATCTGAATCCGGCGAATCACGAGCATGTGCCGGTGCAGGTCGTGCTGCTGACGCCCGAAAGGGTCGAGCGTCAACCCGTGCCACAGCCCGCCGTGCCGGCACCGCATCCGCCCTCGCCAGCACGCAAGCCCGCGGCGAGGCCGCCGCGCGAGCAGCATGTGATGACCGCGTTGCAACCGGCCAAACCGAACGAGCCCGCGGCCACGCCGGCATCGGAGGTGGCGGCTAGCGCGCCACCCGCCACCGCGAACGCGAATGCATCGGCCCATGCGAATGCCAGTGGCGCCGTCGCGAGCGCCCCTGCCGCGGCCAGCGCGCCGCAAGCGTCGCAGGGCGTGAAGTTTTCGGTACCGCCGTCGGCCGAACTCGACTACGACACGTTCTACAACGGCGTGCGCAACGCGCCCGGCACGATCCATTGGGCGAGCGACGGGCAGGGCTACGAAATGGTCGTATCAGTGCCGCTGCCGTTCGTCGGTCCGTTCGTGTTTTCGAGCCACGGCGGCATCGATGCCTTTGGCCTCGCGCCGGCGCAGTACAGCGAAAAGCGTGGCCGTCGCGCCGAAGACATCGCGATCTTCAATCGCAACGACAAGAAGGTTGGCTTTACGCGCACGCCCGCCTCGTTGCCGTTGCCCGACGGCGCGCAGGATCGCTTCAGTGTCGTGATGCAGCTCGCGAGCCTCGTGCGCGGCGATCCTGACGCCTATAAGCCTGGCGTGACGCGACAGTTTTTCGTCGTCGATACCGATAGCGGGGAGAATTGGCCGATCGAGACGATCGGCGACGAAACGATCCGCGCCGCGCAAGGCTATCTGGAGACGCGTCACTTCAAACGTCTGCCGCGGCACGATGGCGACCAGCGCCGCGTCGATGTGTGGCTCGCCCCGTCCCTTGGCTGGCTGCCGGCGCGCATCCTGCAGACGGAGCCGAACGGTACCCAGTTCGAACTGGTGTGGCGCGGCAAGCTGAATGTCGATGGCACGTCGCCGGATGACCGCGGCAATGGTGGCGCGCCGGCCACGCCTGCTGCACCCGCAGCCCCCGCTGCCACGGGCCCTGCAACGCCGGCGCCGGCTCCGGCCGACGCATCGGCAGTAACACCCGAGGCCGCCCCAGTTGCACCGGTCGATTCGACCGCTCCGACCATCATCAAACCGTGACAGGTTTCGTGACAGAGTGTCACGAGCAAATCCGCACGAGATCGGCGAAACTTCCTTTGCAACGCTGACTCGCACGTCAATGGAGCCCCGTTCGCGCGAACGAGGCGACCCACCGCGCTTTTTCACTGCGTTTCCTTCAAAGGAGTCCGCATGCAAGTGAACATCAACGGTATCGACACACGCTACGTGCTGAGCAACGAAGGCGGCGGCCCGTGGCTCACGTTCATCCATCAGTTGGGCGGCGATCTCTCCATCTGGGATCAGATGGCAGGCTATTTCCGCGACGATTACACGGTGCTGCGCTACGACGTGCGCGGCCACGGCCACAGCGCGGTTGCGCGCGAGCCGTTCGCCATGCGCGATCTGGCCGACGATCTCGCCAAACTGCTCGATGCCCTCGGCGCGCGGACGACGCACCTGGTCGGCCTGTCGCTCGGCGGCATGATTGCGCAGCAGTTCGCGCTCGACCATCCATCGCGCATCGACACGCTGACGATTGCCGACAGCACCGGCGGCACTCCGCCCGAGAACCGCGAGTTGTGGAATCAGCGCGCCCACACCGCGCGCAGCGACGGCATGGAGGCGCTGTTACCGTCGACGATCGCGCGTTGGCTCACGCCCGACTTTCAGGCCGGCCATCCCGAAGCGGTCGAGCCGATCCGTGAGACATTTGCGCGCACCTCGCCGGAAGGTTTTGCGATGGCCTGCGAGGCACTGCGCGATTTCGACCTTCGCGGCCAGCACGGCGCAATCCGCTTGCCGACGCTGACGGTGGCCGGACGTCACGACACTGGCACGCCCCCTGCTGCTACGCAGGCAATAGCGGAGGCGATCGAGGGCGCCCGCTTCGAGTTGCTGGACGCCGCGCATCTCGCGCCAATCGAGCAATCACAGCGTTTCGCCGCCTTGCTTGAATCGTTTCTGGAGCGGCGAGTCTAACCGTCAGGTCCGGAGTTTTTACTTGCGTCGTCCGGACCCACCCCTTGAATTCCATCCCACATGCTCCACCTACGGTGCAGAAAAGGGCAGGAGCCCAACGGAAATAAGGAGTGTCGCCATGCAAATGATCTATAACAGCCCTAACTACTGTGTCGTCGAGTTTCCTCCGCAGGAAGGTCTGCTTGCCATGAAGTCGGGCGGCTACGAGATTGTCGACAAGAACATGCAGCGCGAAATCTACATCGATGGGGCAATGGCGGCGCGTTTTCGCGAGCATGTGCAAAAGCTGATCGAAGGCGAGCCGACGCTCGACGAGGTTGATGAATTCCTCGGTCAATTCGACAGTCTGATGCATCAACCGGTGGTCCTGCATTGACCGGAGGTGTTCAGCTGGCGCTCTGGCGACATCGATCGACCGCACCGCGCGGCTTTGGCGGCGGGTTCCATCAAGCGGTCGGCGGCAGCGAAACGGCCCGGCAGGCTTTGGCTTGCCGGGCCGTTTTTTATTGCATCGTTTGTTAGCGCGTTTCTGAATTCCCGGCGCGGCGCGTTCGTATCGGTCGATTTTGCCGGCCGCGCCTCGCACTCTCCTCCGCGGCGGGCGCATCCGCCCGGCTGCGGCTACAATGACAGGCTTTCCGCCAACGCCGGCGCAAGCCCTCGTCCGCCATGACCCAGCCTGCTCAATCCATCACGCCAGTCCGTTCGGAGCCCGCCTACACCCGCGGCGCAGCGCTGCCCGCGCTGCTGAACTCGCGCATCCTGATTCTGGACGGCGCGATGGGCACGATGATCCAGCGCTACAAGCTCGACGAAGCCAGCTATCGCGGCGAGCGCTTCAAGGACTACGCGCGCGACATCAAGGGCAACAACGAACTGCTGTCGATCACCCAGCCGCAGATCATCGCCGAGATTCACGAGCAGTATCTCGCGGCGGGCGCGGACATCATCGAGACCAACACGTTCGGCGCGACCACGGTCGCGCAGGCCGACTACGGCATGGAATCGCTCGCCGTCGAGATGAACATCGAATCGGCGAAGCTCGCGCGCGCCGCGTGCGACAAATACGCAACGCCGGACAAGCCGCGCTTCGTCGCCGGCGCGATCGGCCCGACGCCGAAAACCGCCAGCATTTCGCCGGACGTCAACGATCCGGGCGCGCGCAACGTGACCTTCGACGAACTGCGCGCCGCGTACTACGAGCAGGCGAAAGCGCTGCTCGACGGCGGCGCGGACCTGTTCCTCGTCGAAACGATCTTCGACACGCTGAATGCGAAGGCCGCACTGTTCGCGCTCGACGAGCTGTTCGAAAACACCGGCGAGCGTCTGCCTATCATGATCTCGGGCACCGTCACCGATGCGTCGGGCCGCATTCTGTCGGGCCAGACCGTCGAGGCCTTCTGGAACTCGCTGCGTCACGCGAAGCCGCTCACGTTCGGCCTGAACTGCGCGCTCGGCGCGGCGCTGATGCGTCCGTACATCGCCGAGCTCGCGAAGCTGTGCGACACCTACGTGTCGTGCTATCCGAACGCCGGCCTGCCGAACCCGATGAGCGACACCGGCTTCGACGAATTGCCCGCGGATACCTCTGGCCTGCTGAAGGAATTCGCCGAAGCGGGGCTCGTGAACATCGCCGGCGGCTGCTGCGGCACGACGCCCGAGCACATCGCGGCGATCGCGAAGGCGCTCGCCGAGCTGAAGCCGCGCAAGTGGCCGAGCCAGTATCGCGACGCGGCCTGAGCCCGCCTGAAACACTTCGCCCTGACGCCCTGCACGTCCCTTAACGCACGCACCCGACTCGCACACACGCCATGACCGATCACACCATGCGCCTTGCCGGCCTCGAGCCGTTCAACGTCACGTCCGGGACGCTCTTCATCAACGTTGGCGAACGCACCAATGTGACCGGCTCGAAAGCGTTCGCGCGAATGATCCTGAACAATCAGTTCGACGAAGCATTGGCCGTCGCGCGCCACCAGGTCGAGAACGGCGCGCAGGTAATCGACATCAACATGGACGAGGCGATGCTCGATTCGAAAGCGGCAATGGTCCGCTTCATGAATCTGATCGCGTCGGAGCCGGACATCGCGCGCGTGCCGATCATGATCGACTCGTCGAAGTGGGACGTGATCGAGGCGGGTCTCAAGTGCGTGCAGGGCAAGGCGATCGTCAACTCGATCTCGCTGAAGGAAGGCAAGGAAGCGTTCGTTCATCATGCGAAGCTGATTCGCCGCTATGGCGCGGCTGCGGTCGTGATGGCGTTCGACGAACAGGGCCAGGCCGATACGTTCCAGCGCAAGACCGGGATTTGCAAGCGCTCGTACGACGTGCTCGTCAACGAAGTCGGCTTTCCGCCCGAGGACATCATCTTCGATCCGAACATCTTTGCGATCGCGACCGGCATCGAGGAACACAACAACTATGCGGTCGACTTCATCGAGGCGACCCGCTGGATCAAGCAGAACCTGCCGTACGCGAAGGTGAGCGGCGGCGTGTCGAACGTGTCGTTCTCGTTCCGCGGCAACGATCCGGTGCGCGAGGCGATTCACACCGTGTTCCTCTATCACGCGATCCAGGCGGGGATGGACATGGGCATCGTCAACGCGGGCCAGCTCGGCGTGTATGCCGAACTCGATCCCGAACTGCGCGAGCTCGTCGAAGACGTCGTGCTGAATCGCCGTCAAGACGGCACCGACCGCCTGCTCGAAATCGCCGACAAGTTCAAAAGCGGCGCCGCGAAGAAGGAAGAGAACCTCGAGTGGCGCAAGCAGCCGGTCGAGAAGCGTCTCGCGCATGCGCTCGTGAGCGGCATCACCACGTTCATCGTCGAAGACACCGAGGAAGTGCGCGCGAAGATCGCCGCTGCAGGCGGCCGTCCGATCAACGTGATCGAAGGTCCGCTGATGGACGGCATGAACATCGTCGGCGACCTGTTCGGCCAGGGCAAGATGTTCCTGCCGCAGGTCGTGAAGTCGGCGCGCGTAATGAAGCAGGCGGTCGCGCATCTGATCCCGTTCATCGAGGAAGAAAAGCGCCAGCTCGCGGCGGCCGGCGGCGACGTGCGCGCCAAGGGCAAGATCGTCATCGCGACCGTGAAGGGCGACGTGCACGACATCGGCAAGAACATCGTGTCGGTCGTGCTCCAGTGCAACAACTTCGAAGTGGTCAACATGGGCGTGATGGTCCCGTGCAGCGAGATCCTCGCGAAGGCGAAGGTCGAGGGCGCGGACATCATCGGGCTGTCGGGCCTGATTACGCCGAGTCTCGAAGAAATGGCCTACGTCGCATCGGAAATGCAGCGCGACGACTACTTCCGCGTCAAGAAGATTCCGCTCCTGATCGGCGGCGCGACGACCTCGCGTGTGCACACGGCGGTGAAGATCTCTCCGCACTACGACGGGCCGGTGGTCTACGTCCCGGACGCGTCGCGCTCGGTATCGGTCGCCTCGAGCCTGCTGTCCGACGAGGGCGCCGCGAAGTACATCGACGAACTGAACGCCGACTACAACCGCATCCGCGATCAGCATGCGAACAAAAAAGCACAGCCGATGGTCACGCTCGCGCAAGCGCGCGCCAATAAGACGAAGATCGACTGGGCAGGCTATCAGCCGGTCAAGCCGAAGTTCATCGGCCGGCGCGTGTTCAAGAACTTCGATCTGAACGAGCTCGCGAACTATATCGACTGGGGTCCGTTCTTCCAGACGTGGGATCTCGCCGGCCCATATCCGGCGATTCTCAATGACGAGATCGTCGGCGAATCGGCGCGGCGCGTGTTCTCCGACGGCAAGTCGATGCTCGCGCGCCTGATCCAGGGCCGCTGGCTGCAGGCCAACGGCGTGATCACGCTGTTGCCGGCCAATACGGTGAACGACGACGACATCGAAATCTACACGGACGAATCGCGCACCGAAGTCGCGCTGACGTGGCGCAATCTGCGTCAACAGAGCGTGCGGCCGGTGGTCGACGGGGTGATGCGACCGAACCGCTCGCTGGCCGACTTCATCGCGCCGAAGGACTCGGGCGTCGCCGACTACATCGGCATGTTCGCGGTGACGGCGGGTCTTGGCGTCGACGTGAAGGAGAGGCAGTTCGAGAAGGATCTCGACGACTACAGCGCGATCATGCTGAAGGCGCTCGCGGACCGGCTCGCCGAAGCATTCGCCGAAGCGTTGCACGCGCGCGTGCGGCGCGACCTGTGGGGCTACGCGAACAGCGAAAACCTCTCCAGCGACGAGCTGATCGCCGAAAAATACCGAGGCATCCGCCCGGCGCCAGGCTATCCGGCCTGCCCCGACCACCTCGTCAAGCGCGACATGTTCGACGTGCTGCGGGCGAACGAAATCAACATGAGCGTGACCGAATCGCTGGCGATGCTGCCGGCGGCGAGCGTGTCGGGCTTCTACCTCGCGCATCCGGACAGCACCTATTTCTCGGTCGGCAAGATCGGCGCGGATCAGCTCGACGACTACGCGCAGCGGATGTCGCTCACGAAAGCGGACGCCGAGCGCGCGTTGGCGCCGTTGCTTTGAGCGTGAAGCGATACGTGGCCGGGCCGTGCGGCCCGGGCCGCGCGTGCGCGACTATATCGAGTCCGAAAGACAGAATATTTGGCGCCACGGCAATTTCGGCTTTGTAGACTGAGTCGGCTTTCATCCCGTCAGGCGCGAGCACAACGCGCCGGCTCACCGAGATTGCAACCGTCAACGGAGAAAAATCGTATGAAGAAGCTGACACTGTTATTGACCGCTGTTTCGCTGGCCGCGGACGCTTCCGTGGCGCTCGCGCAACCCGCCGCTCCGGGCGGATCGAGCGCGGTCAGCTCCTACTCGCCCCCCACCGAGGCGCATGTCAAAAAGGCGAAGAAGCAAAAGATGAAGAAAGGCGCGGCAGCGTCGGCGGCCCCCGCGAGCCAGTGAGCGGCGAGGCGGACAAGCCCTCTGAATGACAAAGAGCCCGCGTCAAGCGGGCTTCTTTCTTTGAGTGCGCCCCAAAAGCGCTTATGAAGGCCTTCTGAGACCGGGCCGCGGCGCTCGGGACCCAGCAGAAATCAAAGCCCCCAGACGATATCCGCGTTTTCCTTCTGCGCCGCGCGCAGCATGTCGAGGAACGGATACGCGCGCTGCGCGAGTCCGGGCGGAATCTCGTGACGATCGCGGCCGTCTTCGCCCTCGTGGAAATGGCCCTCGTGCTCGGCGCGCTCCTGCTTGTCGGAGGTGATCGCCGCTTCGAGCTTCTCGATGGCCGGGCCCAGTTCGTCGTGAGTAATGACGCCCCGCTGCCCAAGGCGTTTGCCGACAATGCCGACCAGATACTGCGCCAGATTCTCCAGCATCATCACGTCCGGGCAGGCGTGGCACTTGAAAGTAATCAGCATGACTGTTCCCTTTTTCGTTATGTCGGGTTAACGCATGAGCGTCCCAAGGGCGGCAACAGCGCGCGCCTGACGTGGCGCCGGCAAGGCGCGGCGGCCCCAGCCCCTAGTGGGCAACTCATTGAACATATTAGCACCTGCTAAAATCCGTCTGAACGGAAAAGCGCGCCGCCCAGCGCCACGTATGGCAAGGCTCGACGAGCATCGCACACGTGGGCAAAGCGGGGGCGTCGAACCATCGGCCGCGATCCGCATGCCGCGCGAGCCTGCGTGCCGGCGGGCCGCCGAGGGGAGTCCACCGCGTTGCGCTGCTTGCGTCTCGTCGCATCGCTTGGGGGACAGTCTGCCATCGGCGCCGCAAAGCGCTGCCGCGTTCAACGCTTGCGACACCGGCCTCGGCCGGCGCCTCTTCCGCCTTACCGGATTGCCTCACTGGACTCGCAACAAGCATGCTGCCCGCACACAAACACACACTCGAAACACTGCTCGCCGAGACGGTGAAGCAGGTCGCGACTGCCACCCAAGGCGCGACGGAAGCCGCCTTCGTCTCGCCCGCCATCGCGCTGGAGCGCCCGAAAGTCGCCGCGCACGGCGACGTCGCTTGCAACGTCGCGATGCAGCTCGCCAAGCCGCTGCGCGCCAATCCGCGCCAGCTCGCGCAACAGATCGTCGATGCGCTGCTCGTCAATCCGCAGGCCAAAGGCCTGATCGACACCGCCGAAGTGGCGGGCCCTGGCTTCATCAACCTGCGGCTCACTGCCGCAGCCAAGCAAGGCGTGATCGCCGCCGTGTTCGCCGAGAAGGACGCGTACGGCCGCTCACGGCGCGACGCCGGCAAGCACGTGCTGATCGAGTTCGTGTCGGCCAACCCCACCGGCCCCCTGCACGTCGGCCATGGCCGCCAGGCCGCGCTCGGTGACGCGCTCGCGAACGTGCTCGCGTCGCAGGGCTGGGACGTGCACCGCGAGTTCTACTACAACGACGCCGGCGTGCAGATCCACACGCTCGCCCTGTCGACCCAGGCACGTGCACGCGGCCTCGCCCCCGGCGACGAAGGCTGGCCCGCGTCGGCCTATAACGGCGAGTACATCGCCGACATCGCGAAAGACTATCTGAACGGCATCACGGTCGAGGCGAGCGACGGCGAGCCCGTCACCGGCGCGCGCGACGTCGAGGACCTCGAGGCGATCCGCCGCTTCGCGGTCACGTATCTGCGTCGCGAGCAGGACATGGACCTGCAGGCGTTCGGCGTGAAGTTCGACCAGTACTACCTGGAATCGTCGCTGTACACGGAAGGCCGCGTCGAGAAAACGGTCGACGCGCTGATCGCCGCGGGCAAGACCTACGAGCAGGAAGGTGCGCTGTGGCTGCGCACCACCGACGACGGCGACGACAAAGACCGCGTGATGCGCAAGACCGACGGCACCTACACGTACTTCGTGCCGGACGTCGCCTATCACGTCGCGAAGTGGGAGCGCGGCTTCACCAAGGTCATCAACGTGCAGGGCTCGGATCACCACGGCACGATCGCACGTGTGCGCGCAGGTCTGCAGGGTCTCGGCATCGGCATTCCGAAGGGCTACCCCGACTACATCCTGCACAAGATGGTCACGGTCATGCGCAACGGCGAAGAGGTGAAGATCTCGAAGCGCGCGGGCAGCTACGTGACGGTGCGCGACCTGATCGAATGGTCGGGCGGCGCGACGCCGGGCTCGGAAGCGGCCGTCGATCTGATCGACGAGGAAACCATTCGCCGCGGCCGCGACGCGGTGCGCTTTTTCCTGATCTCGCGCAAGGCGGACACCGAGTTCGTGTTCGACATCGACCTCGCGCTGAAGCAGAACGACGAGAATCCGGTGCACTACGTGCAGTATGCGCACGCGCGCATCTGCTCGGTGATCGCCGAGTGCAACGCGCGCTACGGCCTGGACGAGAACGCGCTCGCAAGCGTGGACTTCGCGCCGCTGACAAGCGAGCGCTCGATGGCGCTGCTCAACAAGCTCGCCGAATTCCCGGACATGCTGCAGCACGCCGCCGACGAACTCGCGCCGCACGCGGTCGCCTTCTACTTGCGCGAACTCGCCGGCGAATTTCACTCGTTCTACAATGACCGTGCCGAGCGCGTGCTGGTCGACGACGCGGCCGAACGCAACGCTCGCGTCGCGCTGCTCGCGGCCACGCGCCAGGTGCTGGCCAACGGTCTCGCGACGATCGGCGTCTCCGCTCCCGTCAAGATGTAACTCCTCCAGCGTAATATGCGCGCGGCCGTCGTTATAATCGGCGGCCGTTCCTGGATTCTTTTTGCAGGTGATTCGTACGATGGCAAAACCACGCCGCACAACAAAGCAATCGAAGCAAACCGGGGGCACTTTTCTCGGCATCGTGCTGGGCCTGATCGTCGGCCTGGCGATCGCGGTAGTGGTGGCGCTGTATATCACCCGTGCACCTACGCCGTTCGTGTCGAAGGTCGCGCCGCCAGCGGCGACCGACAACGGTGCGAGCCAGCCGCAATACGATCCGAACCGTCCGCTGCAAGGCAAGACGCCGGGCCAGCCGGTGCCGCAGGCCGCGCAACCGGCTCCGCCGAACACCGCGCCGGGCCAGACCAACGCCCAGACCCAGTCGGGCATGCTCGAAGAACCGCAGATCGTCGAAGTGCCGCCGTCGGGCGGCAACGCGAATAACAACGGCACGGCGGTCGCGCCAAATCCCGCGCAGGAGAACGGCACCGGCGGCATCGTCGCGCCGGCGCCGGCGAAGAAGCCGCAGACCTCGAGCGCGCCGGCCGCCACGGCGGCAGGCTCCGCGCCTAAGAGCGCGACCACGGCCGCCAACGCCAAGCCGGGCCCGGCCGCCGCTCCGGCGCCGGGCGAGGCGAACACCGGCTATTTCCTGCAGGTCGGCGCGTACAAGACCTCCGCCGATGCCGAACAGCAGCGCGCGCGCCTCGCGTTCCAGGGCTTCGAATCGAAGGTCACGCAGCGCGATGCCGGCGGCGTCACGTACTACCGCGTGCGCATCGGGCCGTTCTCGAAGTTCGAGGACATGAATTCGAGCCGTCAGCGTCTGTCGGACGCGGGTGTCGATACCGCGGTGATCCGCTTCACCAAACAATAAATAAACGGTAATGCCGGCCCGCACGGCGCGTCGAACTATCGGCGCGGCGCGCGGGTCACAAGCACGATGGCCGCTTCGACCTGTATTGTGGCGGGCGGCCACACCGAATCCGACCAGCGGCGACGGGCCCTTAGCATGGCGTCGCCGCGCTACCGCCTTATCTGGGTCTACACAACATGAAAAAGCTGCTGAGCATCCTGTTTCTCTCGCTAGGCCTGATCGCGGCCAGCGCGCATGCGTCGCCGACCGCGCCGGTTGCCGGCAAGGACTACACCGTGTTGGCCTCGCCGCAACCGACCGACGTGCCGGCCGGCAAGATCGAAGTCACCGAATTCTTCTGGTACGGCTGCCCGCATTGCAATGAATTCGAGCCGTTCCTCGAAGCCTGGGTCAAGAAGCAGGGCCCGGACGTCGTGTTCCGCCGCGTGCCGGTCGCCTTCCGCGACGACTTCATCCCGCACTCGAAGATGTACCACGCACTCGACGCGCTCGGCGTCGCGAACGAACTGACGCCGAAGGTGTTCAACGAGATCCATGTCAACAAGAACTATCTGCTGACGCCGGAAGACCAGACCAAATTCCTCGCGAAGCTCGGCGTCGATCCGAAGAAGTACATGGAAGCGTACAACTCGTTCTCGACGCAAAGCGCGCTGCAGAAGGACAAGAAGCTGCTCGACGACTACAAGATCGACGGCGTGCCGACGCTCGCCGTGCAGGGCAAGTATGAAACCGGCCCGGCCGCGACCGGCACCCTGCCGGGCACGGTCCAGGTGCTCGACTACCTCGTCTCGCAAGTCCGCGCCAAGAAGATGTAATCACGAGGCGCCGGTATGACCTCTCCGCTGAAGGTTTTCATTACCGGCGCTTCGAGCGGCATCGGCCTCGCGCTCGCCGGCGAGTACGCACGGCGCGGCGCGATTCTCGGCCTCGTCGCCCGCCGCGGCGACGCGCTCGCCGCGTTCCAGCGGTCCCATCCCCAGAACACCGTCTCGATCTATGCAGTCGACGTGCGCGACGCGGAAGCGCTCGCCGATGCGGCCGCGCGCTTCATCGCCGCGCACGGCGTGCCGGACGTCGTGATCGCCAACGCCGGCATCAGCCGCGGCGCGCTGACGGGTCACGGCGATCTGCGCACGTTCCGCGAGGTGATGGACATCAATTACTTCGGCATGGTCGCGACGTTCGAGCCATTTGCCGCCGCGATGGCCGCATCGAAGCGCGGCACGCTGGTCGGCATTGCGAGCGTCGCGGGCGTGCGCGGCTTGCCCGGTTCGGGCGCGTACAGCGCGTCGAAATCGGCGGCCCTGAAGTATCTCGAGGCGTTGCGCGTCGAGATGCGGCCGTTCGGCGTCGGGGTCGTCACGATCGCGCCCGGCTATATCCGCACGCCGATGACCGAGCACAATCCGTACAACATGCCGTTCCTGATGGACCCCGACCGTTTCGCGGCGAAGGTCGCGCGGGCAGTCGAACGGCAGACGTCGTTCGCGGTGTTTCCATGGCAGATGCGCGTGGCCGCGTTGCTGCTGCATGTGCTGCCGCGCTGGCTCTACGACCGCGTGTTCGAACGCGCGCCGCGCAAGCCGCGCGCCGCCACCGAGTAAGCCATGCAGTCCCGTGCGGTCGATGCAGCCGGCGTCGCGCACGAATCCGCGGGCACCGACGCGCGCATCGTGTCGCTGGTGCCGAGCCTCACCGAAACGCTTTTCGCGCTCGGCCTCGAACGGCAGATCGTCGGACGCACCGGCTTTTGCGTGCATCCGCGCGACAAGGTCCGGGCGGTGCCGAAGGTCGGCGGCACGAAGGCCGTCAAACTGGACGCGATCCGCGCGCTGCGCCCCACCCATCTGATCGTCAATGTCGACGAGAACGAACGCGACACCGTCGAGCAACTGCGCGCGTTCGTGCCGCACATCGTCGTCACCCATCCGCAGACGCCGCACGACAACCTCGCGCTGTTCGCGCTGCTCGGCGCGATCTTCGGGCGTGAAGAAGAAGCGCGGCGCTTGAGCAACTCGCTCGAAGCGCGTCTGTGCGAAGCTGCCGCTCACGCCTTCGCCGCGCAGAGCGTGCTGTACCTGATCTGGCGCGAACCGTGGATGAGCGTCGCACGCGACACCTACATCGCCGCGATGCTGCGCCTCGTGAACTGGCATACGCTGCCCGACGTGCGCGGCGGCAGCGCGGGCGCCGCGCGTTACCCCACGCTCGACTTCGACGACGCGCCGTGGCTCGCGCAGGTCGACCGGGTGCTGCTGTCGAGCGAGCCGTACCGCTTCACGGCCGCGCATCGCGATGCGCTCGCGCGCGATCCGCGTCTCACCGGCAAGCGCATCGATCTGATCGATGGGGAAATGACGTCGTGGTACGGCGTGCGCGCAATAAGTGGCATCGGCTACCTGCTGCGTCAGGCCGCCGCAGCCTGAGGCGGCAGCATGGCCGCGCCGCCCCCATATGGATATGTCGATTAAATTGTTGTCGCCAAAATGGCCCTTCGATAAGCTTTCGCGAAGGCGCGCCGCCGGCCAGGCCTCGAAGGCCTGGCGCCCAGGCCTCAGGCCGGGATCGCCCGACCTGTACGACGGCGCCGGGAACGTATCACAATCGTGGCGACGCGCGCGCCGGGACCGCTGACCTGCCCGCTCACGCATCGCCGCCATAAACACAACCAGACGCACTGCCTGACTGCGCTCGTTACCGGAGATCCTATGCGTTTCAAACTGCTCGCAGCCGCCATCCTGCTCACTGCGCCCGCGCTCGTGCTCGCCAAACCGTTGACCGTCTGTACCGAATCGAGCCCCGACGGCTTCGACGTCGTGCAGTTCAATTCGCTCGTCACGACGAATGCATCGGCCGACGTGATCTTCAACTCGCTGGTGTCGTTCGACGAAGCCGCGAAGAAGGTCGTGCCCGCGCTCGCCGACAAGTGGGAAGTGAGCCCCGACGGCCTGACGTACACGTTCCACCTGCGCCCCAACGTGCAGTTCCAAACCACCGACTACTTCAAGCCCACCCGCGCGCTCAATGCCGACGACGTGATCTTCACGTTCGACCGCATGCTCAACGACAGCAATCCGTGGCACAAGGTGGCGGGCGCGAGCGGCTTCCCGCATGCGCAATCGATGGGGCTGCCGAAGCTGATCAAGTCGATTACCAAGGTCGACGACAACACGGTCAAGTTCGAGCTGAACGAGCCGAACGCGACGTTCCTGTCGATCCTGACGATGGGCTTCGCGTCGATCTATTCGGCCGAGTACGCGGACCAGTTGCTGAAGGCCGGCAAGCAGGTCGATCTGAATGCGAAGCCGATCGGCACCGGCCCGTTCGTGCTGAAAAGCTATACGAAAGACGCGGTGATCCGTTATGACGCGAACCCGACCTACTGGGGACCGAAGCCGAAGATCGAGCGCCTGATCTACGCGATCACGCCGGACGCGACCGTGCGCGCGCAGAAGGTGAAGGCTGGCGAATGCGAGATCGCGCTGTCGCCGAAGCCGCAGGATCTCGCCGACGCGAAGAACGACAAGTCGCTCGCGATCGTGCAGACGCCCGCGTTCATGACGGCCTTCGTCGCGCTGAACACGCAGCAGAAGCCACTTGAAAACCAGAAGGTACGCGCCGCGCTGAACATGGCGTTCGACCGCACGACATATCTGAAGACCGTGTTCGACAACACCGCGACGCCGGCCGTCAACCCGTTTCCGCCGAATACGTGGAGCTACAACCACTCGATCAAGGGCTGGCCGTACGACCCGGCGAAGGCGAAGAAGCTGCTCGCCGACGCGGGCTATCCGAACGGTTTTGAAACGACGATCTGGGTGCGTCCGAATGGCAGCGTGCTCAATCCGAATCCGAAGGCCGGTGCCGAACTGCTGCAGGCCGACTTCGCGAAGATCGGCGTGAAGGCGGACGTAAAGGTGATCGAATGGGGCGAGCTGATCAAGCAGGCGAAGCAGGGTCAGCATGACACGCTGTTCATGGGCTGGGCCGGCGACAACGGCGATCCGGACAACTATCTGTCGCCGCTCTTCAGTTGCAACGCGGTGAAGTCGGGCATCAACTTCGCGCGCTTCTGTAATCAGGATCTCGACAAGCTGATCGCCGACGGCAGAGCGACGTCCGATATCGCCAAGCGCACGAAAGCGTATGAAGCCGCGCAGCAGATCATCCACGACGAAGCGCTGTGGATTCCGCTCGGCTATCCGACCGCTGCCGCGATCACGCGCACGAACGTGAGCGGGTATCACGTGAGTCCGTTTGGGCGGCAGAATTTTGGGGCGGTGATGGTGCAGTGATTCTGCGCTGCGGTTGACGCAGCCGGCCCTGCAAGAAAGCCCGGTTCTTGAACCGGGCTTTTTTTATTGAACACGCGAATTGGCTGGTTGCATCTGACACTGCGTAACCTTTTTTCGACGTGATCTCGGGCCTTCGCCCGCCAGACCGATTCCTAATGCAATTTTCCTCAGGCAAGAAGCTGATAATTGCTTGCAAAGTAGCCGCCCACACTTTGACAGAAGGAATGGTTATGGCAATGCAAGCTCCAACGAGGACAGGATTTGAACGGTGGCAGGATGGCATTAGCAAGGCTGTAAGCGATGCCAAATGGAATTCCTGGGACTGCGAGATCCAGATGGCAGTCCATGAGTACAACCGCCATCTTCGCGGCAGTTCCGGGCGTCCCATGTCCGCGACAGTGATAGCGGAGCGTTACAACGGAGGGGGCGACCCCAACTACGCCAGGAGGCTTGATTACGCTTTGTCAATGGTGCGTAAAGGAAAGGTAGCCTTATGCGCACAATAAACCTGATCTGTTTCGGCCTAGCCACCTACCTGCCAACAATGGTCCTTGCGGCCTCAACTGCTCTCGTTGCAAGCGAGCGGGCTTTACGCGAAGAATGCAGTGCATTCTCGCAAGCGGGAATGCGGGACTGTCTGGCAGAAAAAGCAGAGGCCAGTCAGAAGGCCCTCAGACGAGCCGAGGAGAAGATGGCTGGCACCCTCTCCAAATGGGATGAAGACAACAAGTACGTGAACCAGGCCAAGGCAAGACTCGTCGCATCAAACAGCAAATTCGCTAAGTACCGCGAGACTCAATGCCAGTTCGCAGCTTCGCTAAGCGGTGGTGGAGCCGGCAGTGCACGCGAAGTGCGCAGTTTGGCTTGCGTTGCGGAACTCAACAACCGGCGTGCCCAGCAACTTCGCGACGCTGCATCTGACTTGCCGTTGAAATAGTTCGAATGAACACACCCAGCACCGTTGCGCCGCTGAGTGCGCTCATATAGCGCATCGAATCGAAAAGATCACACCGCCGCAAACCGAATCACCCCATCCGCATCCTGCGTCCGCTTCAAATCCCCCGCCCGCCACAGCAGATGCAAATGCGCGAGCGCCTCACCCATCGCGAACGTCAACTGATGGATATCGAGCTGGCGCTTGAACATTAACGGCACGATATCGGCGGCGCTGCGCGGCCTTTCCGCGCATGCTTCGCGCACTTCGGCGAGCCGCGCGTCGTGATGCTCGCGCAGTTGCTGAATGCGCGTGCGCACGCCGCGAAACGGCTTGCCATGCGACGGCAGCACGAGCGTGTCTTCAGGCATCGTCTCGTAGCGGCCGAGCGACTCCAGATACAGTTCGAGCGGCGAACCCTCAGGCTCGATATCGAACACCGACACGTTCGTCGAAATGCGCGGCAGCACCATATCGCCGGAAATCAGCGTGCCGGTTTGCGCGCAGTACAGCGCGCAGTGCTCAGGCGAATGGCCGAATCCCGTCACCACGCGCCACGTCCTGCCGCCGATCCTCACGTCCTCGGCTTCGCGCAAACGGCGGTATTGCCCCGGAATCGCCGGCACGAGGCTCGAGTAGTAGCTATTGCGATTGCGCAGTTTTTCGAGCGATTCGGCGTCGGTCAGACCGTGCCGCGCGAAGTGCCGCGCCGCGGCCTCGCCACCCGCGTTCGAGCCGTCGCCGGTCGCCATCACGCGCGCCTGCATGTATTCGCCGAGTGTCATCCACAGCCGCGCGTCCCAACGCTTTTTATCGCCACCGCCGCACACCCAATGCGCGAGGCCGATGTGATCCGGATGGCAATGCGTGACGATCACGCGCAGCACCGGCAGGCCGTCGAGCACCGATTCGAACACGCTCTCCCAATTCGCCTTGATCGTTTCCGACGTGATGCCGCAATCGACCACGGTCCAGCCTTGCTGGCCGTCGATCTCATCGCGCAGCAGCCACAGGTTGATATGGTCGAGCGCGAATGGCAGCGGCATGCGCAGCCAAAGCACGCCGGGCGCGACTTTTATCGTGCGGCCCGCGTCGGGCATCGTGTCGTTGAAGGGGTATTCGAGCTGGTGTTCGAGTGAATTCATGGGGACTGTCTTCCTCCGACGACCCTCCGGCATGGCGAGGTGTGCGATGCCGGTCGGCCGGGTTGTGGTTGCTTTCCGCTCAGGTTGACGATAACGTAAACGTCGATTCTATCGTCCAATCCGGTTTTGTGCCGACCAAGCGGCCACGAGATGTCCCGATGAATATGCAATACACGATCACCGAGCTCGCGCGCGAATTCGACGTCACGCCACGCGCGATCCGTTTCTACGAAGACCAGGGTTTACTCTCACCGAGCCGCGAGGGTTCGAGCGGCTTGCGGCGCGTCTATTCGGGCCGCGACCGCACGCGTCTGAAGCTCACCTTGCGCGGCAAGCGGCTCGGCTTCACGCTGTCGGAGATCCGTGACCTGCTAGACGTCTACGAATCGCCGACCGATACCGTACCGCAGTTGCATGCGTTCCTCGCGACGGTCGCGCGTCATCGCGAAGTGCTCGAACGTCAGCGAGAAGATCTCGACGCGACGCTCGAAGATCTCGCGCAGTATGAAGCGCAGGCGCGCGCGCTGCTCGATGGCGCGAGGCACGACGCGAAGCCTGCCTGAAGCGGCCTGACTCTGACCGGCGTTTGCGGAGCGCGCGTGATGAATCACTTCCCCAAGCTGTTATCGTCGCAAATCGGTTTCGACGTCGCGCAGACGATGCTCGAAGGGTTCGACCGTCACTACCGGATCTTTCGCGACGCGGCGATCCACGCGAAGACGCTGTTCGAAGTCGGCGACTGGCATGGCCTGCAAAAGCTCGCGCGCGATCGCATCACGTCGTACGACGATCGCGTGCAGGAATGCGTGCAGTTGCTCGAAGACGAGTACGACGCGGAGAACATCGACAGCGAAGTGTGGCAGCAGATCAAGCTGCACTACATCGGCCTCCTGACCACGCACCGTCAGCCGGAATGCGCGGAAACCTTCTTTAATTCGGTTTCCTGCAAGATTCTGCATCGCTCGTACTTCAACAACGATTTCATTTTCGTGCGCCCGGCGATCTCGACCGAATACATCGAGAACGACGAACCGGCCGCGAAGCCGACTTATCGCGCGTATTACCCCGGTACTGATGGACTTGCCGCAACGCTCGAACGGGTCGTCACGAACTTCCAGCTCGATCCGCCGTTCGAGGATCTGACGCGCGACGTCGCCTGCGTGATGCAGTCGATTCACGAAGCGTTCGGCATGTTCGACGAAGCGCCGAACTTCCAGATTCACGTGTTGTCGTCGCTGTTTTATCGCAACAAGGGCGCGTATATCGTCGGGCGCATCATCAACGGCGAAGCGCTGCTGCCGTTCGCGGTGCCGCTGCGTCACGTGAAACCGGGCATGCTCGCGCTCGACACCGTGCTGCTCAAGCGCGAGCAGTTGCTGATCATCTTCAGCTTCTCGCACTCGTATTTTCTGGTCGACATGGAAGTGCCGTCCGCGTATGTCGAGTTTCTGCGCACGGTCATGCCGGGCAAGCCGAAGGCGGAAATCTATACGTCGGTGGGTCTGCAGAAGCAGGGCAAGAATCTGTTCTATCGCGATCTGCTGCATCACCTGAAGCATTCGAGCGACCGCTTCATCGTCGCGCCCGGCATCAAGGGGCTCGTGATGCTGGTGTTCACGTTGCCGTCGTTCCCCTACGTGTTCAAGCTGATCAAGGACAACTTTCCGCCGCCGAAGGAAACCACGCGCGCGCAGATCCAGCAGAAGTATCTGCTCGTCAAACGTCATGACCGGCTCGGCCGGATGGCCGACACGCTCGAATATTCGAGCGTCGCGCTGCCGCTCGCGCGGCTCGACGAAACGCTGTTGCGCGAACTCGAAAAGGAGGTGCCGTCGCTGATCGAGTACGACGGCGACAACCTCGTGATTCGCCATCTGTACCTCGAGCGACGCATGGTGCCGCTCAATCTGTTCCTGCAGAACGGTAGCGACGACGACGTCGAGCACGGCATCAAGGAATACGGCGACGCGGTGAAGGAGCTGATCCAGGCGAACATCTTCCCCGGCGACATGCTCTACAAGAACTTCGGCGTCACGCGACACGGCCGCGTCGTGTTCTACGACTACGACGAGATCGAATACCTGACCGACTGCAACGTGCGTGCGGTGCCGGCGCCGCGCAACGAGGAAGACGAAATGTCGGACGAGCCGTGGTACGCGGTAGGCCCGCACGATATTTTCCCGGAGACGTACGGCACGTTCCTGCTCGGCGATCCACGCGTGCGGCGCTCGTTCATGCGGCATCACGCGGATTTCTTCGAGCCCGAGCTGTGGCAGCGATACAAAGATTTTCTGTTGAAGGGCGATCTGCCCGATTTTTTCCCGTACGACCGGAGCGTGCGCTTCTGCGTGCGCTATCCGGAGCGGTTCGCCGAAGCAACCGATGCGCAGGCGAACGAGCCAAATGTGCGCGTGGCTTGATGAATCCCACAAGGGTTCGCAGCGGGCAACGCGCGGCGGTAGCCATCCAAGCTATGACCAAGGAGCTCGAACATGAGTGACGCAAACCACAGTGGTATCAACGCCGATCCAATCGTAATCGTCAGCGCGGCGCGCACGCCGATGGCCGGCTTTCAGGGCGACTTCGCGTCGCTGAGCGCGCCGCAACTCGGCGCGGTCGCGATCAAGGCGGCCGTAGAACGAGCGGGTCTGAAGCCCGAGCAGATCGACGAAGCGGTGATCGGTTGCGTGCTGCCCGCCGGCCTCGGCCAGGCGCCCGCGCGCCAGGCCGCGCTCGGCGCGGGTCTGCCGCTCGCCACCGGCTGCACGACGGTCAACAAGATGTGCGGCTCCGGCATGCGCGCGGCGATGTTCGCGCACGACATGCTGGCCGCCGGCTCGCTCGACGTGATCGTCGCGGGCGGCATGGAGAGCATGACGAACGCGCCGTATCTGCTGCCGAAAGCGCGCGACGGCATGCGCATGGGCCACGGCCAGGTGCTCGACCACATGTTCTACGACGGCCTTGAAGACGCCTACGACAAAGGCCGTCTGATGGGCGCGTTCGCCGAGGAATGCGCGGCGTCGTTCGACTTCACGCGCGAGGCGCAGGACGCGTTCGCGGTCGAGTCGTTGAACCGCGCGAAGCGCGCGAACGAGGACGGCTCGTTCGACTGGGAAATCGCGCCAGTCACCGTAGCGGGCCGCAAAGGCGACGTCACGATCGCGCGCGACGAGCAGCCGTTCAAGGCCAACCTCGACAAGATCCCCACGCTGAAGCCCGCGTTCAGCAAGACCGGCACCGTGACGGCGGCGAACTCGTCGTCGATCTCGGACGGCGCAGCCGCGCTCGTGATGATGCGCGAGTCGACCGCGAAACGGCTCGGCGTGGCGCCGCTCGCGCGCGTCGTCGGTCATTCGACGTTCGCGCAGGCGCCCGCGAAGTTCACCACCGCGCCGGTCGGCGCGATCCGCAAGCTGCTCGGGAAGAACGGCTGGCGCGCCGGCGACGTCGATCTGTACGAGATCAACGAAGCGTTCGCGGTCGTCACGATGGCCGCGATGAAAGAGCACGATTTACCGCACAACAAGGTCAACGTGAACGGCGGCGCGTGCGCGTTAGGCCATCCGATCGGCGCCTCGGGCGCGCGCATTCTCGTCACGCTGATCGGCGCACTGAAGAATCGCGGTCTGAAGCGCGGTGTCGCGACGCTGTGTATCGGCGGCGGCGAGGCGACTGCGATGGGTATCGAACTGATCTGATGCATCCACAAAATCTTCGAGGAATACGATGAAAACAGTGTTGATCGTCGGTGCATCGCGTGGCATCGGCCAGGAATTCGTCCGGCAGTACAGAAAGAGCGGCTGGCGCGTGCTCGCGACCGCGCGCGACGGCGCCGCGCTCGATGCGCTCAGCGAACTCGGCGCCGAAACCTTCGCGCTCGACGTCACCGCGCCCGAAGACATCGCGGCGCTCGGCTGGAAGCTCGACGGCGAACGGCTCGATGCCGCGATCCTGGTGTCGGGCGTGTACGGTCCGCGCACCGAAGGCATCGAAACGATCACCGCCGAGGACTTCGATCACGTAATGCACACGAACGTGCGCGGCCCGATGCAGCTGCTGCCAATCCTGCTGCCGCTCGTCGAGGAAACGGACGGCGTGCTCGCGGTGATTTCGAGTCGCATGGGCAGCATCGCCGATGCAAGCGGCACGACCGGCTGGCTATATCGCGCGAGCAAGGCGGCGCTGAACGCCGTGCTGAAGCTCGCGTCGCTCGACGCGCAGCGCGCGACCTGCGTGTCGCTGCATCCCGGCTGGGTGCGCACCGACATGGGCGGCGCGCAAGCCGCGCTCGATCCCGCGCGCAGCGTGGCGGGCATGCGCGAGGTGCTGGCGCAGGCGGCGGCATCGCGCGACGCGTTCCACGGCCGCTTCTTTCAGCACGACGGCACGCAGCTCGACTGGTAGACAACTACGTTGCATGGGACCGGAGACACGCTCATGGTGCTTGATCAGGATCACCTGATGGTGCGCGACGCGCTGCGCACCTTCGTGCGCGAAGCGATCACGCCGTACGCGGCGCAATGGGACCGCGAGCGCACCTTCCCGCGCGACGTGCACCGGCAGCTCGCCGAGCTCGGTGCTTATGGCGTGCTGGTGCCCGAAGCGTATGGCGGCGCCGGCATGGACGCGCTCGCGCTCGCGTTGATCCTCGAAGAAATCGCGGCCGGCGACGGCGGCACGTCGACCGCGATCTCGGTGAACAACTGCCCCGTGTGCAGCATCCTGCTCACTTATGGCAACGACGCGCAGAAGCGCGACTGGCTCACGCCGCTCGCGCGCGGCGAGATGCTCGGCGCGTTCTGCCTGACCGAGCCGCAAGCGGGCTCGGATGCGTCGGCGCTGCGCACCACCGCGACACGCGACGGCGACGCGTACGTGCTGAACGGCGTCAAACAGTTCATCACGAGCGGCAAGAACGGCGACGTCGCGATCGTGATGGCCGTCACCGACAAGGCCGCTGGCAAGCGCGGCATCAGCGCGTTCATCGTGCCCACCGGCACGCCGGGCTACGTGGTCGCGCGGGTCGAAGACAAGCTCGGCCAGCATTCGTCGGATACCGCGCAAATCGTGTTCGAGGCGTGCCGCGTGCCGGCCGCGAACCTGATCGGCGCGCAAGGCGAAGGCTACCGGATCGCGTTGTCGGGTCTCGAAGGCGGGCGCATCGGTATCGCCGCGCAAAGCGTCGGCATGGCACGCGCCGCGTTCGAGGCGGCGCTGACTTACGCAAAAGAACGCGAGAGCTTCGGCGCGCCGCTGTTCTCGCACCAGGCGGTGCAGTTCCGTCTTGCCGACATGGCGACCCAACTCGAAGCCGCGCGTCAATTGATCTGGCACGCGGCGTCGCTGAAGGACGCGGGCCAGCCGTGTCTGACCGAAGCCGCGATGGCAAAACTGTTCGCCTCCGAAGCGGCCGAGCGCATCTGCTCGGCCGCCTTGCAGATTCACGGCGGCTACGGTTATCTGAGCGACTTCCCGGTCGAGCGGATTTACCGCGACGTGCGCGTGTGCCAGATCTACGAAGGCACGAGCGACATCCAGAAGATCCTGATCGCTCGCGCGCTCAGCTGAAATTTCAATGAACAAGCCATTATTGTCACTGCAAAGACCTGTCGACTGTCCGTGCGGCGGCGCCGCGCCCGACGCACGCGGGGGCACCGCGACCAAAGCCCCGCGTTTCGCGCAATGCTGCGGCCGCTATATCGACGGCGGCGAAGCGGCGCCGCGCGCGCTCGAACTGATGCGCTCGCGCTATAGCGCGTACGTGCTCGGTGCAACCGACTACCTGCGCGCGACGTGGGACCCCAGCACCTGCCCCGCCGATCTCGACGTCGATCCCACCGCGCCCGACGCGCCCCGTTGGCTCGGACTGCAGATCAAAGGCTTCGCCGAAAGCGATGCCGATCGCGCGACCGTCGAATTCATCGCCCGCTACAAAGTGGGGGGACGTGCTTATCGGTTGCATGAATCGAGTCGATTCGTGCGCGGCGATGATGGCCGCTGGCGTTATGTCGATGGCGACGTCAATGAGTAAATGAAGAGCACGCGCCGATTAAGCAATCGCTGCATTACGCGCCGAAGCTTTCTCGTGTCTTTCACTTGCCCTCCACAAACTTTATAAAGGCCTTTGCATAGGCCTTTTTTCGTTCCTTTCACGCGGGCTTCTTCGTTGGCCTCGCGCCACAGCACTGACACGACCTTTACTCGCCGCTTCCCGCCACATGTCCCCGGCCCTTGCCCGGCAAGGCTTTGAAGCCTCGTTCGCACATCCAGCAATTTTTTCGTCACGGGTTCTCCTTGATTGCACAAAACAAAATTGTCGTGCCAGGATGAGTCCGTAGCTTCATGACGTCACATTGCGAGAGCGGGTCATACCGGCTCCGCAACATGCAAAGGAACGCTGACCGGCCGCTGATCGAACGCGAGCCGCGCGGACTCCGACAGTATCAAGTGACGTTCATCCTCGACGCGTGGGGTCGCGTCGGCCGTTGGGTTCATCCCGTGCAATCTCGATTTGCGAGCGTGCGCTTCCCGCAACGCTCGCGAGTGAGTCTGTTTGTGTCGAAATCGCGAACGAAAGCTGAATGTCAGCCGCGTTTTGCGCAACCGGACAGCACGGAGTTCAGGACACGTCTTTAAAGCAGGTGCGTCAATGGTGTTGAGCAAGGTTCTGACGAAGTGTGCGGCGATCTGCGCCGCGGCCACGTGTGCTGTCACGATCGCGCATGCCGATCCGCTCGCCTACTCGTCCCTTTCCGCACACGACGCGACGCCGTCGAGCGACATCCAGGGACCGCTGTCGCGCGCCCGCGTGCCGCGCCTCGCGCTGGACGACGACGTCTACCTGCCCACCGCTCACCTGAACGAAAAGATCATCCGCGTGCCGGTCGACGCCGCCGGCACGGTCACGCTTGAAACCACGATCTACAAGCCGGACGGCCCCGGCCCGTTCCCGATGATCGTCTTCAACCACGGCAAGATTCCGGGCGACCCGCGCACGCAGGAACGCAGCGACCCGCTGCCGTTCGCGCGCGAATTCGTGCGCCGCGGTTACGTGGTCGTCGCGCCGAACCGCCAGGGCTTCGGTCACTCGGATGGCGTGTACGAGCAGGACGGCTGCGACGTCGAGCGCAACGGCCTTGGCCAGGCCGGCGACGTCGCAGCAACGATCGATTACATGTCGAAGCAACCTTATGTCGACGCGACGCACATCGCGGTGGCCGGCACCTCGCATGGCGGTCTTGCGACGATCGCATACGGCACCGAAGCGGCGCCCGGCGTGCGCGCGCTGATCAATTTCTCGGGCGGCCTGCGCCAGGACGCCTGCGAAGACTGGCAAGGCAATCTGACGCGCGCATTCGGCGCGTACGGCGAGAAGACTGCGGTGCCGTCGCTGTGGCTCTATGGCGATAACGATTCGGTGTGGAACGCGCCGCTCGTCGCGGGCATGTATGCCGCGTATGGCGCGCATGGCGCCAGCGTGAAGATGGTCGACTTCGGCCACTACAAGAACGACGCGCATCGGCTGGTCGGCGACCGCGACGGCGTGCACGTATGGTGGCCGGCCGTCGAAGCGTTCCTCGCGCGCGCCGGTATGCCGACTGCCGTGCAGTATCACGTCGCCGATCCGGCCGCGCCGAAGGCAACCGGATTCGCCGCGCTCGACGCGGTCGACTCGGTGCCGTACCTCGACAACGAGGGCCGCAATGGCTATCGCAACTTCCTGCATCAGTATCCGAGCCGCGCGTTCGCGGTGTCGGACTCGGGCGCGTGGTCGTGGGCCGAGGGCGGCGACGATCCGATGTCGGTGGCGGTGAAGAATTGCCAGAAGCAGAGCTCCGATCCGTGCCGGTTGTATGCGGTCGATAACGCTGTCGTGTGGGGCAATCAGAACTCGCAGACGGCGGATGCAAGCGATGCCGATGCCAATGGGCGCAAAGCGATTGCGAGCCGGGAGTGAAGTACGAATAGAGGCGTGAGTCGAGCCGTAAATCGCGCCTGATTCTGATGTGCCGCAAGCCCGCCGTATCGGCGGGCTTTTTCTTGTGCGCTCCGTTCCCCCGCAAAAAAACACCTCGTCTCCCCAATTCTGGCCAGTAACAGCCCATTACTTTGACGTCGCTATCTCCGTCGATTGGCGAGCTTCCCTCACGAAATCGAACGAGCTGCATCGAACGATGCTAAACCTCGACGCCACCGCGAAAAACGAGCATTTCGCGGTTGATGCGCGCGACCAAATAAACCGCTAATCTCGACCCCGCGCACTCGCCGAGGCTTGCGTGCGTGGCAAAAAAGCACCCTGGAGTACCTCTTTGGAAAAGTCAGCAGTCCCCCCGGTCGCCCCTGAAGATTGGGTCGCCCGCAGCCTGCGCGCGGTGTGGCATCCGTGCACGCAGATGAAGCACCACGAACGTCTGCCGCTGATCCCCCTCGCGCGCGGTCAAGGCGCGTGGCTGTACGATCGCGCCGGTCATCGCTATCTCGACGCGATCAGTTCGTGGTGGGTCAATCTGTTCGGTCATGCGAACCCGCGCATCAACGCGGCGCTGAAAGATCAGCTCGATACGCTCGAACACGCGATGCTCGCCGGCTGCACGCACGAGCCCGCCGTCGAACTCGCGGAACGTCTGCACGCGTTGACCGGCAACACGCTCGGCCACGCGTTCTTCGCGTCGGATGGCGCGTCGGCGGTCGAGATCGCGCTGAAGATGAGCTTTCACAGCTGGCGCAACCGGGGCTACGCCGACAAGCAGGAATTCGTCTGTGTTGCCAACAGCTATCACGGCGAGACGATCGGCGCGCTCGGCGTGACCGACGTCGCGCTGTTCAAGGACGCGTACGATCCGCTGATTCGTCACGCGCACGTCGTCGCCTCGCCCGATGCGCGGCTCGCGCAAGCGGGCGAAACCGCCGCCGACGTCGCGCGCCGCGCGCTCGACCATGTCCGCGCGCTGTTCGAGGCGCGCGCGAACCGCATCGCCGCACTGATCGTCGAGCCGCTCGTGCAATGCGCGGCCGGCATGGCGATGCACGACGCGTCGTACGTCGCCGGATTGCGCGCGTTGTGCGACCGGTACGGCGTGCATCTGATCGCCGACGAAATCGCAGTCGGCTGCGGCCGCACCGGCACGTTCTTCGCGTGCGAACAGGCGGGCGTGTGGCCGGACTTCCTGTGTCTGTCCAAAGGCATCAGCGGCGGCTATCTGCCGCTGTCGATCGTGCTGTCGCGCGACGAGATCTTCGCGGCCTTCTATCACGACGACACCGCGCGCGGCTTCCTGCACTCGCACTCGTACACCGGCAATCCGCTCGCGTGCCGCGCCGCGCTCGCGACGCTCGATCTGTTCACGAGCGATGACGTGCTCGCCGCCAACGCGCGCAAATCGGCGACCCTCGCGGCCGCGCTCGCGCCGCTCGTCGAGCACGCGCAGGTGCGCAATCTGCGTCAGCGCGGCACGATCTTCGCGTTCGACGCAATGATCGACGATCCTCAGCAAGCCAAAACGTTCTCGCGCCGCTTCTTCGAAAACGCGCTGCAACGCGAGCTGTTGTTGCGCCCGATCGGCACCACCGTGTACCTGATGCCGCCGTACATCCTCGACGACGAAGAACTCGCGCTGCTCGCCACGCGCACGCGCGACACCTTCGACGCCACGCTCGCGGCGGCACGCTGATGCATCTGCTCGACACACTCGCCGAAGGCCTGAAGGAAATCGACGCGCGCGGCCTGCGCCGACGCCGGCGCACCGCCGACACACCATGCGCCGCGCACATGACGGTCGACGGCCGTGAAATCATCGGCTTCGCGAGCAACGACTATCTGGGCCTTGCCGCGCATCCGCAATTGATCGACGCGATCGCCGAAGGCGCGTGCCTGTATGGCGCGGGCAGCGGCGGCTCGCATCTGCTCGGCGGTCATTCGCGTGCGCATGCGCAACTCGAAGACGATCTCGCCGAATTTGCGGGCGGCTTTCTCGACGACGCCCGCGCGTTGTATTTCAGCACCGGCTATATGGCGAATCTCGCGACGCTGACCGCGCTCGCGGGCCGCGGCACGACGCTGTTCTCCGATGCGCTCAATCATGCTTCGCTGATCGACGGCGCGCGGCTGTCGCGCGCGGATGTGCAGATCTATCCGCACTCCGACGTGGATGCATTGAGCGCGATGCTCGAAGCGTCGGAGGCGGACGTCAAGGTGATCGTGTCCGACACGGTGTTCAGCATGGACGGCGACATCGCGCCGCTGCCGCGTTTGCTCGAACTCGCCGAGCGGCACGGCGCATGGCTGATCGTCGACGATGCGCACGGCTTCGGCGTACTGGGTCCGCAAGGCCGTGGCGCGATCGCGCAGGCCGCGCTGCGCTCGCCGCATCTGATCTCGATCGGCACGCTCGGCAAGGCGGCGGGTGTCTCCGGCGCGTTCGTCGTCGCGCACGCGACCGTGATCGAATGGCTCGTGCAGCGCGCGCGTCCGTATATCTTCACGACCGCGTCGGTGCCGGCGGCCGCGCATGCGGTGTCGGCGAGTCTGCGCATCGTCGGCGGCGAGGAAGGCGATGCGCGCCGCGCGCATCTCCAGCAACTGATCGAACGCACGCGCGCGATGCTGAAGGCGACGCCGTGGCTGCCCGTCGATTCACATACGGCCGTGCAACCGCTGATCATCGGCGCGAACGATGCGACGCTCGACATCGCCGCGTCGCTCGATCGCGCGGGGTTGTGGGTGCCCGCGATCCGTCCGCCGACCGTGCCGACCGGCACGTCGCGTCTGCGCATCTCGCTGTCGGCCGCGCACTCGCATGCGGATCTCGACCGGCTCGAGGCCGGCCTGCAACAAGTCGGAGCGCGCGCGGCATGAGCAACATGATTAACGATGACGGCGCGCTGTCGCTGTTCGTCACCGGCACCGATACGGAAATCGGCAAGACCTTCGTGTCGTCGGCGCTATTGCGCGGCTTCGGGCGCGAAGGCCTGCAGGCAGCAGCGATGAAGCCGATCGCGGCGGGCGCGTTCGAAGTGAACGGCGTGCTGCACAACGAGGACGCGGATCAGCTCGATGCCGCGTCGAGCGTGCTGCTGCCGCCCGCCATGCGCACGCCGTATCTGCTGAGGGAACCGGCCGCGCCGCACATCGCGGCGGCGCTGGAAAACGTCTCGTTCGATCTCGAGCACATCGTCGCGTGCCATCGCGAGGCGTTGAAGCTCGCCGAGGTGGTCGTTGTCGAAGGTGTCGGCGGCTTTCGTGTGCCGTTGACCGCGACGCAGGACACCGCCGATCTCGCCGTCGCGCTGAAGCTGCCGGTGGTGCTGGTGGTCGGCATGCGGCTCGGCTGCATCAGCCACGCGCTGCTGACAGCGGAGGCGATCGCCGCGCGCGGTCTAACGCTCGCGGGCTGGGTCGCGAATCGCATCGACCCGGACATGACCTTTCCCGACGAAAACATCGCGTCGATTCGCGTGCATTTCGCGCAAGCATACGACGCGCCGTTGCTCGGCGTCGTGCCGCATATCAGCCCGTCGTCGCCGGAGCTTGCAGCGCAACAGCTCGACATTCGACAGCTTCTGCAAACGCTGCGCCAATTGCGCGCGGCATAGCGCTGCCCCGCAGCGCCGAACCCAAATTCATCCGTTTACGAGGATCGATCACATGACACAACTGAACATCGCAGCAGGCACCGCCGACACGAGCGCCACCAACAGCAATCCGACTGCCGCCGCCACTGAAGCGAAGCCGCTCGCGCGTTGGCGCGTCGCCGATATCGTCGCGTTGTACGAACTGCCGTTCAACGACCTGCTGTTTCGCGCGCAGCAAACGCATCGCGAGCATTTCGACGCCAATGCGGTGCAACTGTCGACGCTGCTGTCGATCAAGACCGGCGGCTGCGAAGAGGATTGCGCATACTGTCCGCAATCGGTGCATCACGACACGGGTCTCGCCGCCGACAAGCTGATGCCGGTCGACGAAGTGCTGGCCGCCGCGCAGGTCGCAAAGCAGAACGGCGCGACGCGCTTCTGCATGGGCGCCGCGTGGCGCAATCCGAAGGACCGTCATCTGGAGCCGATCAAGGACATGATCCGCGGCGTGAAGGCGATGGGCCTCGAAACCTGCGTGACGCTCGGCATGCTCGAAACGCACCAGGCACAGGCGCTGCGCGATGCGGGCCTCGACTACTACAACCACAACCTCGATACGTCGCCGGAGTTCTACGGCCAGATCATTTCGACGCGCACGTACCAGGATCGGCTCGACACGCTCGAACGCGTGCGCGACGCGGGCATCAACGTGTGCTGCGGCGGCATCGTCGGTATGGGCGAATCGCGCCGCGAACGCGCGGGGCTGATCGCGCAGCTCGCGAACATGGAGCCGTATCCGGAATCGGTGCCGATCAACAATCTGGTGCAGGTGCAAGGCACGCCGCTGACCGGGACCGAAGCGATCGATCCGTTCGAATTCGTGCGCACGATCGCGATTGCGCGCATCACGATGCCGCGCGCGATGGTGCGTCTGTCAGCCGGCCGTGAGCAGATGGATGAGTCGTTGCAGGCAATGTGCTTCCTCGCAGGCGCGAATTCGATTTTCTACGGCGATCAGTTGCTGACCACGAGCAACCCGCAGGCGGAAGCGGATCGCAAGCTGCTCGCGCGCCTAGGGATTCGCGCTGAGGCCGCGCAGCAGATGCCGGTCGAGCAGAGTGAGCGCGAGCATGGGTGTGCGCATGGGCATGGGGATCACAGCGTGGCGAATTGAGTCGCGGAACCGCTGAGCCGCATGCGCTGCGTGCGCGAACTAGTGGTCTGCGTCGCCGCATAGTGGCGAAATTCACCCCGAAAGTTGGACGTTGATCCAATCTTCGGGGTGTTTTTCATGGCGAAGCTTTGATCAGCAATTCAAGAAACCTAATCAATATACAAATTGCGTCAAATTAGGAATTGTTGCGATCGATCGGGTGCATGAAAGCATGTGCGTGCCTCGCTGCGCAAGGAATCCAGGCAAGCATTGTCCCGCTCGGTCGCGCATCGATGAACCAGGTTTTTGTGCTTTCGTTATCGGGCAAACGAAGAAATGCGCGGGTACGCGCGACCTCGACGCCCACCACGGCATGCATCTCGAAGCGCACGTGCGTGCGCAAACGCGCGCGATTTGCGTCGAAAAAGTAGAATGAAGCCTATTCATACCGGGAGGAGACCCGATCCCGCACGCGTCGTCCGATTGCCGTCGCGCGCTCCGGGTCCGTCCCGCTCATGCCCACATCGACGCCGACGCATTCCGGACCGCATGAAAATACTCTTCTACGCATCGCACACCGAAGCCGCCGCGTGGCTGCACGACTTTGCGCGCGCTCTGCCCGCCGCCGAGCTGCGCGAATGGAAGCCCGGCGACACCGGCCCAGCCGATTTCGCGGTGGTCTGGCGTCCGCCGCGCGAGATGCTGGCCGGACGCTATACGCTGCGCGCGATCTTCAATCTCGGCGCTGGCGTCGATGCGATTCTCGCGCTCGAACGCGCGCATCCGGGCACGTTGCCGCCCGAGGTGCCGTTGATTCGCCTCGAAGATACCGGCATGGGCGCGCAGATGGCCGAGTACGTGACGCATGCGGTGCTGCGCTATCTGCGCCGCTTCGACGAATATCAGGCGCTGCAAGGCGAGCGCCGCTGGAAAGTGCTCGAGCCGCATCCGCGCGCAACGTTCACGGTGGGTGTGCTCGGGCTCGGCGTGCTCGGCACGCAGGTCGCGCAAACGCTCGCTTCGTTCGGCCTGCCGGTGCGCGGCTTTACTCGCGGCGAGAAGCAGATCGATGGCATCGCGACGTTCGCCGGCGACGCGCAATTCGATAGCTTCCTCGACGGCGCGAAGGTGCTCGTCAATCTGCTGCCGCATACACCCGACACGGAAAGCGTGCTGAATGCGCGAGTCTTCGCGAAGCTCGCGCGCGGCGCATATCTGATCAACGTCGCGCGCGGCGCGCATCTCGTCGAAGCGGATCTGCTCGCTGCGCTCGCGAGCGGCCAGCTCGCCGCCGCGACGCTCGACGTGTTCCGCGAGGAACCGCTGCCCGCCGATCATCCTTTCTGGCGCGAGCCGCGCGTCACGATCACGCCGCACACGTCGGCGCTGACGTTGCGCGAGGACAGCGTCGCGCAGGTCGCGGACAAGATCGGCGCGATGATGCGCGGCGAGCAGGTGAGCGGCGCAGTGCAACTGGAACGCGGCTACTGAGTGAAACCCGCGCCCGCACGCGTCGCAGGCGTGCGGGCTGACTTGAATTGCAGCAACGCGGCAGCACCCATCCCGGATGGGACAGCGATCAAACCGCATCGGATCGGAGACACATCATGGCCTTACCGAAGCAAGTGAAAATCGTCGAAGTGGGTCCGCGCGACGGGCTGCAGAACGAGAAGGAATTCGTGTCGACCGCGACCAAGATCGAGCTGATCAACCGTCTGTCGGCGGCAGGCTTCCGCAACGTCGAGGCAGCGTCGTTCGTGTCGCCGAAATGGGTGCCGCAGATGGCCGACGGGGCCGACGTGATGGCCGGCATCGAGCGCCGCGACGGCACGATTTACTCGGTGCTGACGCCGAACCTGCGCGGTTTCGAAGGCGCGCTCGCGGCGCGCGCCGACGAGATCGTCATCTTCGGCGCGGCGAGCGAGGCGTTCTCGCAGAAGAACATCAACTGCAGCATCGCGGAGAGCATCGAGCGATTCGCGCCAGTCGCCGCGGCGGCGAAACAACATAAGCTGCGGATTCGCGGCAGCGTGTCATGCGCGCTCGGCTGTCCGTACCAGGGCGAAGTGCCGGTCGCGTCGGTCGTCGACGTCGTCAAGCGCTTCGCGGCGCTCGGCTGCGACGAGATCGATATCGCCGACACGATCGGCGTCGGCACGCCGAAGCGCACCCGCGAAGTGTTCGAGGCCGTGACCGACGTGTTTCCGCGCGAGCATCTGTCGGGACACTTCCACGACACCTATGGCCAGGCGCTCGCGAACATCTACGCGGCGCTGCTCGAAGGCGTCGAGATTTTTCATGCATCGGTCGCGGGGCTCGGCGGCTGTCCGTATGCGAAGGGCGCGACCGGCAACGTCGCGACCGAAGACGTGCTGTATCTGATGAACGGCCTCGGCATCGAGACCGGTATCGACCTCGCGCAAGTGGTCGAAATCGGTGACTTCATTTCGAACGCGATCGGCCGGTCCAACGTGTCGCGCGCCGGTAAAGCGCTGCTCGCGAAGGCGCGCAGCGAAGCAAACACCTGCGTATAACCGCAGCATCCATTTTCATTCAGGGTCCCAAACAATGAACGACCTCGCGTCCTTCGACTCCGACGATCTCGCCGCGCTGCCCGACTCGGCACGCCGCGTCGCGCTGCTGCTGCGCGAACGCGGTCACGCGGGGCGAATCGTGATGCTGCCGGAAACCGGCAGGACTTCCGCCGAAGCGGCCGCCGGACTCGGCTGCTCGGTCGCGCAGATCGCGAAGTCGATCCTGTTCCGGCGCCGCGAAGACGACGCGCCGGTGCTCGTGATCGCAAGCGGCGCGAATCGTGTCGACGAAAAGAAAGTGGCCGCGCACATCGGCGAGATCGGCCGCGCGGACGCGAAGTTCGTGCGCGAAAAAACCGGCTATGCGATCGGTGGCGTGTGCCCGGTCGGTCACGCGACCGAGCCGGTCACGTTGATCGATGCGGATCTGCTCGAGCTGGAGAGCCTGTGGGCGGCCGCCGGTCATCCGCACGCGGTGTTCAATCTGACCGCGCAGGAGCTGATCTCGCTCACAGGCGCGCCGGTCGTCGATGTCGCGTTGCGCGAGCCGGCCTGAACACGATGGCGAGCGGCAACGATTACGACGACAGGGACGACGGCGGTTGCGTGCCGTCGCCGTGCATCAGCGTGTGCAGGATGGATGCATCGACCGGCTGGTGCGAAGGATGCCTGCGCACGATCGACGAAATCGCCGGCTGGTCGACGCTCGACAGCGACGCGAAGCGCGCGGTGTGGGACGCGATCGAAGTGCGCCACGCGACGTTAATGGCGCTGCGCACGACATCGACGACGAAGGAGAAGCAATGAACGCCGCGCCGCGCATCGTGACGCCCGGTGAGACGTTCAGTTCGACGCTCGAGTTGTCGGTGGATTCGATCAAATCGTTCGCGACGCTCGTCGTCGATCTGAACCCGTTGCATCACGATGAAGCGTATGCCGCGCAAAGCCGCTTTGGAGGCTTGATCGCGTCGGGCACGCAACCCACCGCGTATTTCATGGCGCTGCTCGCCACGCATTTCTCTACTTACGCGCAACCGCTCGGCCTCGAATTCGATATCAAGCTGAAGAAGGCAGTGCAGGCGCACGACACGCTGACGATCACGTGGCGTGTGCGCGACGCTCACTGGAAGCCGAGCCTGAACGGCGATCTGACCTATCTCGAAGGTTCGGTGGTCAATCAGCGCGGCGAGCTGATGTTGACGGGTACCTCGACGATTCTCGTGATGCCGAAGCCCGACGCGCTCGTGGACCCGCAAGCGAGAACGGTCGCACCATGATCGCACTGCCCGCATCGATCCAGGTGTTCGAGCGCGGCTGGCTGTCGTCGAACAACGTGCTGCTCATCGACGACAGATGCGCGGCGCTCCTCGATACCGGCTATGCGACTCACGCATCGCAGACGGTCGCGCTGGTACGCAACGCGTTGCGCGCGCGGCCGCTCGATCTGATCATCAACACGCATCTGCATTCGGATCACTGCGGCGGCAACGCGCTGCTGCAGGCTACGTGGCCGTGCCGCACGCTGATCCCCGCATCGGAAGCAAACGCGGTAGGCGATTGGGACGAAACTCGCCTCACCTTTCGCGCGACCGGTCAAACCTGCGAGCGCTTCGGCTTCACCGGCACGCTGGCACCCGGCGCGCGCTTGCGGCTGGGCGCGCTCGACTGGCAGGTGCTCGGCGCGCCCGGCCACGATCCGCATTCGCTGATGCTCTATTGCGCGGACGAACGCTTGCTGATCAGCGCGGATGCGCTGTGGGAAAACGGCTTCGGCGTGATCTTTCCCGAACTCGAAGGCAAAAGCGGCTTCGCCGAGCAGCAAGCCGTGCTCGACCTGATCGCAACGCTCGACGTGCGCGTCGTCATCCCAGGCCACGGCGCGCCGTTCACGCAGGTCGAAGCGGCGCTCGAACGCGCGATGTCGCGCGTCGCCTGGTTGCGCGCCGATCCCGCGCGCAACGCAAAGAATGCGCTGAAAGTGCTGATCGTATTCAAGCTGCTCGAAGTCCGCGAGATGAGCGTGGACACGCTTTTGCGCATGCTCGACGACGCGGCCGTGATGCGCGCCGCCGCATCGATGCTGAAGCCGCGCGGCGAATGGCCCGCGTTGCTGAAGGGAATGATCGGGGAGCTAGCGGCGAACGATGGACCGCTCGAAGTGGACGGCACACGCATTCTCGCGCGGCGTTGAACGTGTGATTGGCCCGTGCGGTGGAAAAGCGCACCGGAACGCAAAACCGTGCTCCCAAAAAGAAAACCGCTCGACGAAGCGAGCGGCGGAACATCTGTTGGACGTGATCAGCGTCGCTGTCGATGATACGCGTATGGTTTTTTGCATCGCATCGGTGATTTCCCTACAGAAATTAGACGCCACGTTTTACGAATGCATACATGATCTGTCATCAAACGTGGTTAGGCCCTTGAACGCTTGCGCGTTATTCCTGGATCCGTAGCAATATCCGATTGAATGTCGAATCGGCATCACGTGGACGATAAGCGCTTTCTCTGCGGCACGATCCGCCACCCGAGATTGACGCCCGCCGCCGCCAGCAGAATCAGCGCGGCGCCGAGCACCTGAATCCATGCGAGCGTCTGTCCGAACGCGAGCCGGTCGACGATGATCGCGACCACCGGATAGATGAACGACAACGCGCCTGTCATCGACGTCGGCAGCTTCTGAATCGCGCCATACAGCAGCACGTACATGAGCCCGGTATGGACGACGCCGAGCACGATCAGTTCGAGCCACTGCGCGCCGTTTGCCGGCAACGCGTCGAAGCGTACGAACGGCGCGAGCAACAGCACGCCGAGCGATACCTGGATCAGCGCGAGCAGATGCGGCGGCGTGCCCTTCAGCCGCTTCGTGATGATCGACGACACCGCGTACATCGCCGCCGCGCCGACCGCATAGGCGACGCCGACCAGATACTGCCCCGGCACCGCGAGCACGGCCGGCTCGACCTTCACGACGAACACGAGCCCGACGAACGCGACCACGAGCCACGCGATCGTCGATGCGCTGATGCGCTCGCGAAACACCAGCGCGCCGAGCCCGACCAACATGAACGGCTGCGTGTTGTAGACGGCCGTTGCCATCGAAATCGACGCGCGTGAATACGCGGCAAACAGCAATACCCAGTTCACGACGATCGCCGCGCCGCCGAGCAACGCGAGGCCGAGCATCTTCCACGAAAACAGCTCGCGGCGGAACAGGCCGAGTACGGCGCACACGAGCGCGAGCGTCGCGCCGCCGAAAATGCAGCGGAAAAACACCACGTTGAACGGGCTTTGCTGCGAAGACACGACGAGCCAGCCGATCGTGCCCGACATCAGCATCGCGACGCTCATCTCCGCCGCGCCACGGCGGATGTCACTGGGCGAACTGCTCGAGGTCGTGACGGAAGCCTTGTTTGAAGCCATGATTCGATCCCGGATTGTGACTGCATAACTGGCAGTCTAATTAATCCACCCGCGCGAATACATGGCTAAACTTAAGCGTTACCGCATTTTCACCTCATAAACGAAGGCCATCATGAGCAAACGCCTTGCATCGATCACGCCGGTCGCACTCGACGACACCGACCGCGCACTGCTCGCCGCGCTCGCGCAGGACGCGCGCCAGCCGGTCAGCGAACTCGCGCGCGTCGTCGGCTTATCGGCGCCCAGCACGGCCGAACGCGTGCGGCGGCTCGAAGCGCAGGGCGTGATCGAGCGCTTCACCGTGCAGATCGATCCGCGCGCGCTCGGCTTCACGCTGCAGGCGGTAGTGCGCGTGAAGCCGCTGCCCGGGCAGCTGCATCTGGTGGAGGAAGTGATCCGGCGGATTCCGGAGTTCGTCGAATGCGACAAGGTGACCGGCGACGACTGTTTCATCTGTCGCCTGTACCTGCATTCGATCGAGCAGCTCGACGAGATCCTGTCGAAAGTGACCGAGCGCGCGGAGACCAGCACGGCGATCGTCAAGTCGACGCCGGTCGCGCGACGGCTGCCGCCGCTCGGCTAACGAAGGTCGAGCGCAGGTCAAACGAAGGTCGCGCGAAGCAGCCCGGCGCTTATTGTTCGAGCGCCTCGAAAAACGACAGCATCTCGGCGACCAGTTCGTCCGGCGCTTCCTCGGGCAGATAGTGCCCGCACGATAGCGCGCGGCCGCTCACGTCGCGCGCGACATGCCGCCATTCATCTAGCGCATCGAAGCATTTTTCGATCACGCCCTTGTCGCCCCACAGCACCCGCAGCGGACAGCCGATCTTGTTGCCGCGCTCGATATCGGCGCGATCATGTTCGAGGTCGATGCTCGCCGACGCGCGATAGTCCTCGCACATCGCGTGCACCGCACCCGGTTGCGCGAGCGCCGCCCGATACGCGTCGAGCGCGGTGGGATCGAACGGTGCGAGACCCGCGTGACGTCCGCCCATCACCGCGTCGACATAGGCGGCCGGATTTGCGCCGATCAACGTTTCGGGCAGCGGCTCGGGCTGGATCAGGAAGAACCAGTGGAAGTAGTGCGTTGCGAACGCGCGGTCGGTGGCTTCGTACATCGCGAGTGTCGGCGCGATATCGAGCAGCATCAAACGCTCGACCGCGTCGGCGTGATCGAGCGCCATCCGGTGCGCGACGCGCGCGCCGCGATCGTGCGCACAGACGAGGAAGCGCTCGAAGCCGAAGTGGCGCATCACCGCGACCTGGTCGGCGGCCATCACGCGTTTCGAATACGGTGCGTGCGCGGCATCGCTCGGCGGTTTGCCCGACGCGCCATAGCCGCGCAGATCGGTTGCGATCACCGTGAAGTGCTGCGCGAGCGGCGCGGCGCAGCGTTCCCAGATCAGATGCGATTGCGGATGGCCGTGCAGCAGAAGCAGAGGCGGCCCCGCGCCGCCCTTCACTCCGAAAATGTCGACATCGCCCACGGCGACGCGAAAAGACGTGAAATTTTCGAAGGCCATGACGTCTCGTTGATCGTTTGAGGTCCGTGCATTGTAGAAGGCCAACAGGTCCGTGCGAGGTGGGATATCCCACGCAGACATGGAACCTGAATACTCCTTCGAACCGTTCCAAACGGGCCTACCGCGCGCGGGTCGCCTGCCTCGCCTATAATCGAACGATCGTTCTTAAAAATTTGCCGCCACTTCGGCATGACGGTTTCGTTCGATTGCCACACGCATTCGCCGGTCAACACGCCGCAAGCCGTGTGCCGCTAAACTCATTCATCGATTCGCCGGGCGCACGTCGCACCGGTTGGCCCAACCTGGAGACTCGCACCATGGCATTGCCCGCCGTTCTGCAAAACCTCGCGCTACCCGTCGTCGCTTCCCCAATGTTCATCGTCAGCTATCCCGAACTCGTGCTGGCGCAGTGCAAGGCCGGTATCGTCGGCTCGTTCCCTGCCCTCAACGCGCGCCCGGCCGAGCTGCTCGACGAATGGCTGACGCAGATCCAGGCGCAACTCGCCCGGCACAAGGCCGAGAACCCGGATGCGGTGATCGGCCCGATCGCGGTCAATCAGATCGTTCATCAGTCGAATGCGCGGCTCGAGCACGACGTGCGCGTCTGCGTCGAGCACAAGGTGCCGATCTTCATCACCAGCCTGCGCGCGCCGGCACGCGAGATCGTCGATGCGGTGCATAGCTACGGCGGCATCGTGCTGCACGACGTGATCAATCTGCGTCATGCGCAGAAAGCGCTGGAAGCCGGCGTCGACGGGCTGATTCTGGTCGCATCGGGCGCGGGCGGCCACGCGGGCACCACCTCGCCGTTCGCGCTGGTCGGCGAGGTGCGGCGCATTTTCGACGGCCCGATCGTGCTGTCGGGCTCGATCGCCAACGGCGGCTCGATTCTCGCCGCGCAGGCGATGGGCGCGGACCTCGCGTACATGGGCACACGCTTCATCGCCACCAAAGAAGCGCACGCGGTCGACAGCTACAAGCAGGCGATCATCAACGCGAAGGCGTCGGACATCATCTACACGAACCTGTTCACCGGCGTGCACGGCAACTACATCCGCGAGAGCATTACGAACGCGGGCCTCGACCCCGACGCGCTGCCCGAATCGGACAAGACCAAGATGAACTTCGGCGGCGACAAGGCGAAGGCGTGGAAGGACATCTGGGGCGCGGGCCAGGGCGTCGGCCTGATGGACGACGTGCCGGACGTCGCCGAACTCGTGCGGCGTCTGAAGAACGAATACGACGACGCGAAGGCGCGGCTCGGCATCGCGCGCTGAGGTGAAGAACGGAGCGGGCCGGGGCGCCCGCTCGCGGCCTACATATTCCGCCGATACTGCCCGCCCACCTCGAACAGCGCGTGGGTGATCTGCCCGAGCGAACACACGCGCACCACGTCCATCAGCACCGCGAACACGTTGCCGTCGTCGATCACCGCGCGCTTGAGGCGTTCGAGCGCGTCAGGCGCGGCGTCGCGGTGGCGCGCCTGGAAGTCGCGCAACCGCCGCAGCTGACTCTGCTTCTCCGCGTCGGTGGAACGCGCGAGCACCAGCGGCCGCGGCGCTTCATGCGGATGCGCGCTCAGGAACGTATTGACGCCGACGATCGGATACGAGCCGTCATGCTTGCGATGCTCGTACAGCATCGACTCGTCCTGAATCCGCCCGCGCTGATAGCCGGTTTCCATCGCGCCGAGCACGCCGCCGCGCTCGGTGAGTCGCTCGAACTCGGCGAGCACCGCTTCCTCGACCAGGTCGGTCAGCTCGTCGATCACGAAGCTGCCCTGATTCGGATTCTGGTTCTTCGCGAGCCCCCATTCGCGATTGATGATCAGCTGGATCGCGACCGCGCGGCGCACCGATTCCTCGGTCGGCGTCGTGATCGCTTCGTCGAACGCATTGGTGTGCAGCGAGTTGCAGTTGTCGTAGATCGCGATCAGCGCCTGCAGCGTCGTGCGGATGTCGTTGAAATCGATCTCCTGCGCGTGCAGGCTGCGGCCCGACGTCTGCACGTGATACTTGAGCTTCTGACTACGCTCGTTCGCGCCATAGCGCTCGCGCATCGCGACCGCCCAGATGCGTCGCGCGACGCGGCCGAGCACCGTGTACTCCGGGTCCATGCCGTTCGAGAAGAAGAACGACAGATTCGGCGCGAAGTCGTCGATCGACATGCCGCGTGCGAGATACGCCTCGACGTAGGTGAAGCCGTTCGCGAGCGTGTACGCGAGCTGCGAGATGGGGTTCGCGCCGGCCTCGGCGATGTGATAGCCGGAAATCGACACCGAATAGAAATTGCGCACGCCGTGTTCGACGAAATACGCCTGAATGTCACCCATCACCTTCAGGCTGAATTCGGTCGAGAAGATGCAGGTGTTCTGCCCCTGGTCTTCTTTCAGGATGTCGGCCTGCACGGTGCCGCGCACGTTTTCGAGCGCGGCGCGGCGCGTTGCGGCGAGTTCGGCTTCGGTCAACGGGCGGCCTTGCTGTTGCTCGCCCAGCGCGATCCGCTGGTCGATCGCGACGTTGAAGAACATCGCGAGGATCGTCGGCGCGGGGCCGTTGATCGTCATCGAGACCGACGTATCCGGCGAGCACAGATCGAAGCCGTCGTACAGCGTCTTCATGTCGTCGAGCGTCGCGACCGACACACCCGAATTGCCGACCTTGCCGTAGATATCCGGGCGCTCGTGCGGCTCCTCACCGTAAAGCGTCACCGAGTCGAACGCGGTGGATAGCCGTTTGGCCGGCATGCCTTCCGACAGCAGCTTGAAGCGACGATTCGTGCGCTGCGGATCGCCCTCGCCCGCGAACATGCGCGTCGGGTCCTCGTTCTCGCGACGAAACGGAAACACGCCAGCGGTGAATGGGAAATAGCCGGGCAGATTGTCGAGCATCAGCCAGCGCAGGATCTCGCCGTGATCGACGAATTTCGGCAGCGACACTTTGCGGATTTCAGAGCCGGACAGCGTCGTGACCGTCAGCGCGGTGCGGATTTCGCGCTCGCGGATGCGCACCACATGTTCGTCGCCCGTATAGGCGGCCACCGTTTGCGGCCACGCGTCGAGCAGCTTGCGTTCGCGCTCGCCGAGCGCGGCGCCGCGTTGGTCGATCAGCGCATCGAGCGACGCTGCGTCGCTGCCCGCCTCGCCGAGCATGCGGCGCGTCTCGACCAGTTGCCAGCGCTCGCGCGCGATTTGCGCCTGCGCGTCGGCCCGCTCGCGATAGCCGCGTACCGTCTGCGCGATGTCGGCCAGATAGCGCACGCGCGCGGGCGGCACGATTGCATGCAGGTTGCTCGAAAAGCGCAGGCCTTCGGTCGCGCCGAGCCGTGCGCCGCCCTCGCGCAGGCCGTGCGTGCGCAGCGCATTAGCGATGCGCCGGTACAGCGCGGTCACGCCGTCGTCGTTGAAGCGCGACGCGATCGTGCCGAACACCGGCATCGCGTCGGGCGATGTCGCGAAGTCCCCGCGATTGCGCTGCACCTGCTTCGCGACGTCGCGCAGCGCATCCTGCGCACCCTTGCGATCGAACTTGTTGATCGCGACGAAGCTCGCGAAGTCGAGCATGTCGATCTTCTCGAGCTGGCTCGCGGCGCCGAACTCCGGCGTCATCACGTACAGCGATTCGTCGACGAACGGCACGATCGCCGCATCGCCCTGACCGATCCCCGACGTCTCGACGACGATCAGATCGAAGCCCGCCACCTTGCACAGCATCAGCGCGGCGGGTAGCGAATCGGAGAGTTCGGTCGATGCCTCGCGCGTCGCCATCGAGCGCATATAAATGCGTGCGCCGTCGCCCCAATCGCCGATCGCATTCATGCGGATGCGGTCGCCGAGCAGCGCGCCGCCGGATTTTCGGCGCGACGGATCGATCGCGAGCACGGCGATGTTCAGCGTGTCGCCGTGGTCGAGCCGGAAGCGGCGGATCAGTTCGTCGGTCAGCGACGACTTGCCCGCGCCGCCGGTGCCGGTGATGCCGAGCACCGGGATGCGTGGCGCTTGCGCGAGCGTCGCTAGCTGGTCGCGCGCGGCGGCGTCGACGCTGTTCGTTTCGAACGCGCTGATCAGTTGCGCGAGGCGGCGGAAGATCGGCGCGGCGGGATCGGCGGGGTGCGAGCCAGCAGCAGTGCCAGCGTGCGGGGCATGGGCCTCACCGCAACGCGGCAACGGCCGCCCGGCCAGCTCGGCGAGCCATTCGCGCACCGGCGTCGGCCGCGCCGCGTCGGCCGCGCGCGCGCCTTCGACGCAGCGCGCGATCATGTCGTCGATCATGCCTTGCAGACCGAGCCGCTGACCGTCGTGCGGCGAGTAGATCTTTTCGACCCCGTCGCGTTCGAGCGCGGCAATTTCCTCGGCGACGATCACGCCCCCGCCGCCGCCGAACACCTTGATGCGCTCGCCGCCGCTTGCACGCAGCAAATCCACCAGGTAGCGGAAGTATTCGTTGTGGCCGCCCTGGTAGCTCGACACGGCGACGCCGTCGGCGTCCTCGTTGAGCGCGGCGGTCGCGACTTCGGCGACGGAGCGGTTGTGGCCGAGGTGGATCACCTCGACGCCGCTTGCCTGCAGGATGCGCCGCATGATGTTGATCGACGCGTCGTGGCCGTCGAACAACGCGGCGGCGGTGACGAAGCGCAGGCGCCGGCCCGCGGGCAGTTCGTGGCTGCCGGCACGCTGCGGCGTGGACAGATCGGTCATGTCTCCCCCAGATCATTTGACTGATGGGTGTTCACAATCAGTATATAGAAACGGGGTAACACGGCGCCGGGGCGCGGGGCGGGCGATTGGCGACGTATGCTCGGTGCTTCGCGAAACGCTACCGCACCGCCAACGCCTTGATTTCGTCGAGCGACGGCCACAGCGATTCGTTTGCGAACCGCGCCGCCAGAAAATCGACGAATGAGCGCACCTTGGCCGATAGATGCCGTCGGCTCGTGTAGACGACGTGGATCGGCAGCTCCCGCGGCGGCACCTGGTCGACGAGCAGCGGCACGAGCCGCCCTTCGGCGAGATCGCTGCCGATCACCTCGGTGCCGAGCATCGCGATGCCCGCGCCATGCAGCACGACCACGCGCTGGGCCTCGAGCTGATTGACGATCAGGTTGCCCGACAGGCGCACACGCGAGCCCGCGTCGCCGGTCGCGACTTCGAGCGCCGATACGCCCGCGTACTGCAGATAGTTGTGGCGCGCGAGATCGGCGACGCTCTTCGGCGTGCCATGCTTGCGCAGATAGGCGGGCGATGCGCACAGCACCAGATGCGCGGTCGCGATCTGCCGCGCGATCAACGACGACGACTTGAGCCCGCCCGGCGACGCGCGGATCGCGACGTCGAAGCCCTCGTCGATCAGCTCGACGACGCGGTCGGACAGTGTCATATCGACGATGACCTGCGGATACTGCGCGGCGTAGTCCGCGACCGCGGCCATCACGTGATTCAGGCCGAACGCCGACAGCGACGACACCCGCAGCCGCCCGTGCGGCACGACGCTTGCCGCGCCGACCGCCTGGCCGGCTTCGTCGAGCTCGGTGAGCGCCTGACTCAGCCGCTCGTAGTACTCGCGGCCTGCCTCGGTCGGCGCGACGCGGCGCGTGGTGCGGTTCAGGAGCCGCGCGCCGAGCTGCTGCTCCAGATGCATCACGTGCTTGCTCGCCATCGCCGCAGACATCTCCATCTTCTCCGCCGCGCCGACGAAACTGCCGGCTTCGACCACGTGGCGAAACACTTTCATGCTGACGAGGGTGTCCATCTCAGTCGCTCGCTTCAGGAATCAATCGACGCCATTTTGCCGGGTTTATCAAAAGAACGGCAGCAAACGCTCGTATTCGGCGGCGCCCGAAAACAACAAAGCCCGCGTTCCGGGCGGAACGCGGGCTTTGCGGTGACACCGTGGGCCGAGCTCAGAACTTCGCGCGCATCCCCGCGCCATATGTATTGCCGCTCGACTGACCGGTGATGTGGTCATACAGGTACGCGGCATAGACATCGGTGCGCTTGGACAGCGGATAGTCGTAGCCGACCGCCGCCGTCTGGCGCGTCTGGTTCGAACCGCCGCCGTTACGCGAGTACGCATACGACGCCATCACCGTGCCCGGCCCGAACGGCACCGTGACGCCGCCCTGTCCCGTGTTGACGTGCCAGCTCGTGACCTGCTGGTTGTTGTACGTGTACATGTACTGGCCGTACAGCTTGACGAACTTCAGGTCGTACGACACGCCCGCCTGCGCGACGCTCTGGCTGCGCAGACCCGGCACGCCCGAGGTTTCGAAGCTGCCGAGGTCGCCCGGCACGTTGTTGAAGTTCACGTACTGGTACACCGCCGTCGCCGCGAACGGCCCGTGGAAGTACAGCACCTGGCCGCTCCACTTCTTCGCGCCGTTCTGGGTCGTGTTGCCGAGCGCGTACATCGCGGTCGCCGAAAGTCCGTTGAAGTTCGGCGACGTATACGACACCGCATTGTTCCAGCCCGAGTCGCCGGTCACCCCCTGGTCGGTCGTGTAGGTCGGGAAGGTGCCGAGGCCGAGGTACACGTGATAGACCATCGGCGAGAACCAGTACGAATCGACGAACGGGTTGAACAGGATCGTCGACACGAACAGCGGCGTCGTCAGGCGGCCGGCGGTCACCGTGCCGTACGGCGATTCGATGCCGACGTAAGCATTGCGCGAGAACGTCGTGTCGCCGGTGAAGCGGCCGTACTCGCCGGTTTGCGCGCGGAAGAAGCCCTCGATAGTGAAGATCGCCTTGTAGCCGTTGCCCAGATCCTCGGTCCCCTTGAAGCCCCAGTACGACGTCGACATGCCACCGCCCGACACGACCACCGCGGTCTTGCCGCCCGGAAACTTCTGCGAGCCGACCCATTCGTCGACCTGGCCGTAGAGCTGCACGCTCGATTGCGCGAACGCCGACGACGCGCTCGCTAGCGCGGCGACGCATGCGGTGGCCTTGAGAGTAGTCTTCAGCGCGCTGCTGAGGCTTGTGTTCATGGATTCTCCAATCTTTGTCAAAAGGGTGTGGCTGTGCGAAAGGGGGCGCTCGCGCGAAACGTTGTTGTTATCCGTTCGATGGTCGAGTCAATCTGGGCGGGTCCCATCTTTGCGGACCATTTTTATGAACAAAAATATCGCTGCTTATTGCGGGTATATCGGTCTGATTAGTTTGGTCGGTTATCGGCTTGATACGACGCTTCAGAGCGGACTGGCGCCGACTCCTGGACGCAATGCGGCATGCGGCGAACGGCGCGCCACGGCGTGCGTGAACGCCTTAAATGACGGGCCGATGACGCGACGCGGCAGAATGCCAGGATTTGACGCTGACCGGTACTTCGATGCCGGGTGTTTTCAAAAAAGTGTGGCGTCGAAACGTCAGATTCGGGGCTACAGCGCAGAGGAAGGCGCGCGAAGCCACGCGAGGGATCGCGGGAAGGATCTGGAAGACGGGTTTCGGGACTGCGGTGGGGGCGGTGCGGTGGTTTGCGAAATCGCGCTCAGCTAATTCCGGTACGGTGAACCGCCCGGCTGACGCGGATCGTCGGCTGGGCGTTGCAGCGGGCGCGCTGCGCCACGCTCTTCGTTGTAGCGGGCGACGTCGGCGCGGATCGAGCCGTTGCGCATCGGCATGTTGGACGGGGGATGCGGCACCGGACGCGACTCCGCGCTGATCGGCGTGATCGCGCCCGCATAGCCGGACGGATTGCCGACACGGCGCATGCCGGACTTGTAGCTGCCGAAGCCATAACCGAAATTGGCGTCCGCGATATTCGCGTTGCCGCGCTGCGCGCGTGCGTCACGAGAAGCTATCGCACTGCGCGAGCCGCGCGGAGCAGGTGCGCCGCCCGCACCGGCATAACGGCCGTCGCCACGCATCTCCATGCGCGGCGCGCGCCCGGCAGTGTCGCGCGAATGAGCGCCGCCCGCGGCGGCACCGCCGCCATGCGGCCCACCCGGCTCCTTCGCATAGGCGAACGAGCACAGCACGGCGATGACCGCGCCCCACGCCCAGTGCCTCGTTCTCGACAACCCGTCCACCTGTGACTCTCACGCCCGAAGACTTGCCTGAAATCCACCGTTCGAGCTGCGATGGACCTGTTGCGGGAGGAAGAAAAGCGCCGCGTTCCTGTCGCGGCGCAGGGCATCCCTGCGGCCTTTGAACGAGTAATTTATGGTCGGGGGCAGAGGGTGTCGAGCCAAAAAGTGTTAGGTCTCGTCGGTGGATGTAACACCCTGTTACTGCGGCGTTTTTCCGCGCCGGAGCCCTCGTGCGGACGCGCCTCGGCGGCTTGCTGGCCGGCGTTTTCGCCTGGCCCGCTCGGGCGCCGTTTGTTGCAAATAAACGCGGCTTGCAACGTCAATGGTTAAACGGTTTGTCGCGAGAAAGCGCCTCGCCAATACTGAAACCTGGCGCGTCGCACGAATGGGCTCGGCCTGATTGGGGAATCAATGCGCAAACTTCATTAATCGATTCGGCAAATGAATTTGCGTTTTCAATCGGCTTTCGACAACAATAGCCGCTTTCCATTAGCATGGACCACGCCTGACAGACCCGTCCCATGCTTACACCGCGTCATTGAATCGAGATTGCGACATGGCCCGCCCGAAATTCCTGCCCGATAACTTCACCCTGTGCCTCGTCGGCACCGTGATCCTCGCCAGCTTCCTGCCCGTTCATGGACAGGCCGCCGTGGGGTTCAACTGGGTGACGAACATCGCGGTCGGCCTGCTGTTCTTCCTGCACGGCGCCAAGCTGTCACGCGAGGCGATCATTGCGGGCGCGACGCACTGGCGCCTTCACCTCGTGGTGCTGCTGAGCACGTTCGCGCTGTTTCCGCTGCTCGGCCTCGCGCTTAAACCGGTCCTTTCGCCGCTGGTCACGCCGTCGCTCTACGCCGGCGTCCTCTTCCTCTGCACGCTGCCGTCGACGGTCCAGTCGTCGATCGCGTTCACGTCCATTGCCAAGGGCAACGTGCCGGCTGCGGTATGCAGCGCGTCCGCCTCGAGCCTGCTCGGCATCTTCGTCACTCCAGCACTCGTCAGCGTCATCGTGACGAATCAGGCCGCGAGCGGCGGTGCGTCGCCGTGGCATACGATCGGCAACATCGTGCTGCAACTGCTCGTGCCGTTCGTTGCCGGCCAGCTGCTGCGCCCGCTGATCGGCAAGTGGATCGAGAAGAATCGCGGCGTGCTGAAGTTCGTCGACCAGGGCTCGATCCTGCTCGTCGTCTACGGCGCGTTCAGCGAGGCCGTCACCGAAGGCCTGTGGCACACGATTCCGCTGTCGGCGCTCGGCGGCCTCGTCGTGGTGAGCGCCGTGCTGCTCGCGCTCGCGCTGGCCGTGACGATCTTCGCGAGCAAGCGGCTCGGCTTCAGCCGCGCGGACCAGATCACGATCATCTTCTGCGGCTCGAAGAAGAGCCTCGCCGCCGGCGTGCCGATGGCCAAGGTGATCTTCGCGTCGCATGCGGTCGGCGCCGTGGTGCTGCCGCTGATGCTGTTCCACCAGATCCAGCTGATGGTCTGCGCCGCGCTCGCGCAACGCTGGGGCGCCCGCGACCTCAGCGGCGAGAGCAATGCCGCGGCGCGGCGACCCGCCGCCGCCGTCGCGCGCCGTTGAAAACACACGCAATGCAAACAGGACATTCATAAGCGCCCTCCCTGAGCGTCGTTTTGATCGTGTGAAGCAAGCCGCCTTCGGGCGGCTTTTCTTTTGGCTCTTCACTGGCCTTTGTCGTTATTTCACGCGCAAACGCTCTCGCTGTCGCCTCGGCCGGATGGCATAGGACGATTCTCGAACCGTCTCGAAAACGGCGGCCCGCCTGCTGTTTAGTCTGTTTTACTAAACAGCTTAATTTCCGACAACTCCATACGATACGGGTATTTACCTGTGTCATGCTGGCGTTTTGCGGGCGGCTTTAGCTGCGTTTTACTATACAATCGCCCGACCTGAACCCGTGCTGCCTCGCCTCGCGCGGCAGCTTCATTCGATGGCCACAACCATCCGCGACGTCGCCCGCGCGGCCAGCGTTTCGATTGGCACCGTGTCGCGCGCGCTCAAGAATCAGCCTGGCCTTTCCGAGGCCACGCGCGAACGCGTCGTCGAAGCGGCGCGCCAGCTCGGCTACGACTCGGCGCAGCTGCGTCCGCGCATCCGCCGGCTAACTTTCCTGCTGCATCGTCAGCACAACAACTTCGCCGCGAGCCCGTTCTTCTCGCACGTGCTGCACGGTGTCGAAGACGCGTGCCGCGAGCGCGGCATCGTGCCGTCGGTGCTGACTGCCGGGCCGACCGAGGACGTGATTCATCAGATGCGCCTGCACGCGCCCGACGCCGTCGCGATCGCCGGCTTCGTCGAGCCCGAAACGCTCGCCACGCTGGTCGCGATGCAACGCCCGCTGGTGCTGATCGATCTATGGTCGCCCGGCTTGCGCTCGGTCAATCTCGACAACGCCGGCGGCGCCACGCTCGCAATGCGCCATCTGTTCGCGCAGCAGCGCAAGCGCGTCGCGTTCATCGGCGGCTCGCTCGCGCACTTCAGCATCGCCGAGCGCGCGCTCGGCTACCGGCGCGCGTTCTTCGAAGCGGGGCTGCTGTTCGATCCGTCGCTCGAAGTGAACATCGACGCCGGGCTCGATCCCGACACCGGCGCCGCGCGCGCGATGCAACGCCTGCTCGACGCGCCGGGCCCGCGCCCCGACGCCGTATTTGCGTTCAACGACGCCGCCGCGCTTGCCGCGCTGCGCGTGTGCCTCGCGCGCGGCTTCAGCGTGCCCGACGACATCGCGATCATCGGTTTCGACGACATCCCCGCCGCCGCCCACGCTACCCCGCCGCTATCGACGATCGCGGTCGACAAGGAAGCGCTCGGCCGACGCGGCGTCGAACTGCTGCTCGAAGACTCGCCCGCCGAACTCGAAGTCCGCTTGCCCGTTCAACTCGTTGCCCGTGCCAGTACTTTGGTGAAAACGCCATGACGCTAACCGATCCGCTTCAACTTTCCAGCGACGCCGCGAAGGCGCCGCCGTTCGCCAGCTTCCGCAAGCGCGAGTTTCTGCTCACGCACATCGAGGACACGCTGCGCTTCTACGCGCCGAACGTGCTCGACCCGAGCGGCGGCTTCTACCACTTCTTGCGCGACGACGGTTCGATCTACAACCGCACCACGCGCCACCTGGTCAGCAGTTGCCGCTACGTGTTCAACTACGCGATGGCGTACCGGCAGTTCGGCGACCCAAAGCACCTCGAATACACGCGCCACGGCCTGCGCTTTCTGCGCGACGCGCACTGGGACTCGCAGCAAGAGGGCTACGACTGGGAAATCGAATGGCGCGACGGCAAACAGCGCACCCTCGACGCGACGCGCCACTGCTACGGCCTCGCGTTCGTGCTGCTCGCGTACTCGCACGCGGCGATGGCCGGCATCGAGGAAGCGAAGCCGATGATCGGCGCGACCTTCGAGCTGATGGAGCACCGCTTCTGGGACGCCGCCGCCGGCCTCTATGCCGACGACGCGTCGGCCGACTGGCGTGTCAGCACGTATCGCGGGCAGAACGCGAACATGCATGCCACCGAGGCGCTGCTCGCCGCGCACGAAGCGACCGGTCATCTGGTGTATCTCGATCGCGCCGAGCGCGTGGCGTCGAATATCACGCTGCGCCAGGCGAAGCTGTCGCAAGGGCTCGTGTGGGAGCACTTTCACGCGGACTGGTCGGTCGACTGGCACTACAACGAAGAGGACAGCTCGAACATCTTCCGTCCGTGGGGCTTCCAGCCCGGTCATCAGACCGAATGGGCGAAGCTGCTGCTGATTCTCGAACGCTTCCGTCCGCTGCCGTGGCTGCTGCCGCGCGCGATCGAACTGTTCGACGCCGCGATGACGCACGCGTGGGACGAAGATCACGGCGGCCTCTACTATGGCTTTGGCCCCGATGGCACCGTGTGCGATCACGACAAGTACTTCTGGGTGCAGGCCGAAACGTTCGCGACCGCCGCGCTGCTCGGCAAGCGCACCGGCAACGAGCGCTTCTGGGACTGGTACGACGAGATCTGGCGCTATAGCTGGACGCACTTCGTGGACCACAAGTACGGCGCGTGGTATCGCATCCTCACCTGCGACAACCGCAAGTACAGCGACGAAAAGAGCCCGGCCGGCAAGACCGACTATCACACGATGGGCGCGTGCTACGAAGTGCTCGCCCATGCGCTCGGCGAAAACGCTGCGGCTGAATCAGCCGCTCCCGCCGCAGCGGTTTCCGCGGAGAAAGCACAATGAGCGCGACGACCAACCTCCCCGTTTTCGTATCCGCCGGCGACATCCTGACCGATCTCGTGCGCACCGGCGCATCGCACTGGCTGTCGCGTCCGGGCGGCGCGGGCTGGAACGCCGCGCGCTGCGTCGCGCGGCTCGGCCTGCCGACCGCGTGCGCGGGCTCGCTCGGCGTCGATAACTTTTCCGACGAGCTGTGGGACGCGAGCGTCGCGGCCGGCCTCGACGTGCGCTTCCTGCAGCGCGTCGAGCGCCCGCCGCTGCTCGCGATCGTGCATCAGACGCATCCGCCCGCGTACTTCTTCATGGGCGAGAACGGCGCCGACCTCGCGTTCGAGCCGGCGAAGCTGCCCGCCGGTTGGATGAACGCGGTGAAGTGGGCGCACTTCGGCTGCATCAGCCTCGTGCGTCAGCCGCTCGGCGACACACTGGCGAAACTCGCCGCCGAGTTGCGTTCGCACGGCGTGAAGATCAGCTTCGATCCGAACTATCGCAACCTGATGGCGCACGGCTACGAGCCGACGCTGCGCAAGATGGCCGCGCTCGCGGATCTGATCAAGGTATCGGACGAAGACCTGCGCATGATCTTCAAGACCAGCGACGAAGCCGCCGCGCTCGCGCAATTGCGCGCGATGAATCCCGCCGCCACCGTGCTCGTCACGCGCGGCCCCGAAGCGGCGATGCTGCTCGACGGCGCCGCGGTGATCGAGGCGAAGCCGCCGCGCGTCGAAGTGGTCGATACGGTCGGCGCGGGCGATGCGTCGATCGGCGGTCTGCTGTTCAGCCTGATGAGCGCGCCGCAACGCGGGTGGCCCGAGCATCTCGCGTTCGCGCTCGCGGCCGGCGCGGCGGCTTGCGGGCACGCCGGTGCGCACGCGCCGACGCTCGACGAGGTGGTCGCGCTGCTATAAAGCGCGGCGCTGTAATTCTGCTGCCCTGAAGCGCGCGTAGCGTAACGGATGTCGAGCACGTCGCGCGGTCCGAAGCCGCCCCAGGGCGGGAACCGATCCCGCCACGCCGTGCTAGGATGAAAACATCGAAACCTTTGCGAAAAGGAGCGAGGCCATGGAGGACGTCACCTACACCAAAGGGCTCTACACGGCCACCGCGTCGATAAGAGAAGTCGCACATGACGCCTGGCAAGGTGTCGTCACCCTCGCGCGCGACGAAGGCGAACCGAGCGCCAATCAGGAAACCACGCTCTATGAAGTCGACTCGACGTCGTCGACGCCGGGAGAAGCGCTCGAAGAAGCCAAAGCGCTCGCACATCGTATCCTCGGGGAAATCGAACTGTAGGCCGAACCAGGGGGCAGCGCGTCGCGCGTCCTCGCGCATCGGCGCGCCGCTGCCGGATCGGCCGGCTGGAGGCGATCATGGCTGAACAGCTGTTCCAATACGGCGTGTATTCGATTCACGTTCGTCCGCTCGAACTCAGTGGCGCGCGCTGGGACGCGGAATACGAAATCCGTCATCGCGAGAAGGCCGTCAAGGCGTGGACCACGGTCGGCGGCGACGCGGGTTATGCCGAGCAGGCCGAAGCGGTGGAAAGTGCGCATCGGCAGGCGGTCGACGATATCGAGCATGGCGCGGGAATTCCGAAGCCGCGCGTGTTTCCGTGACGGCGGTTGGGTGCGTGTGGTGCGCGGCTGCGCCCGACCCGCTCGCCGCGCGTGATGCGACCTGACCCAGCCTGAAATCCGGGACGCGCCCGGAAGCATTTCAACGACGGCATCGCGCAACCTCGCACCTTGGCGATACATCGCGCCGCGCCGCCTTCGCACCGCGCGGAAACTCGCGCAGCGCGCACAACGCGCCATGCTACGCTGTGCACGTCTTCATCCCCACGAGCGCGTGATGGCAAGCGAACCGTCAGACCGTTTTTCCACGCTCGGCGACACCGGCACCGACACCGACGCAAGCGCATCGAGGCGCCGCGCGCGCGGCAGTCGCGAAATGCGTCTCGACGATCGCGTGGTGATCGCGCACGGCATGCCGACGCCGCTGTGGCAAGACCTGTATCACCGCGCGCTCGGCGTGCGCTGGCCGGGGTTCTTCGTGTCGCTCGCGCTGCTGTTCCTGCTGCTCAACATCGTGTTCGCCATGCTCTACATGCTCGGCGACGCCCCGATCGCGAATCAGTTTCCGAAGGGCTTCGCCGGCGCGTTCTTCTTTAGCGTCGAAACCCTCGCGACGGTCGGCTACGGCGACATGCATCCGCAAACCGTCTACGCGCACTGGATCGCGACGCTCGAAATCTTCATCGGCATGTCGAGCATCGCGTTGGCGACCGGGCTGATCTTCGCGCGCTTTTCGCGGCCGCACGCGAAGATCATGTTCGCGCGCTACGCGGTGATCCGGCCGATCGACGGCCGCATGACGTTGATGGTGCGCTCGGCCAACGCGCGTCAGAACGTGATCGCCGAGGCACGCGCGCGGCTGCGCATCATGCGTCTGGAGACCTCGATCGAAGGCTTTACGCTGCGCAAGCTCTACGACCTCGCGCTGGTGCGCGACCAGCACCCGGTCTTCAAGCTCGGCTGGACGCTGATGCACATCATCGACGAGGCGAGTCCGCTGTTCGGCGAAAACGCCGAATCGTTGAAAGGCCGCGACGTTTCGCTGCTGCTCACGCTCGAAGGCATCGACGAATCGACGTCGCAAACCATGCAGGCGCGCCACATGTGGACCTGCGACCAGATCGTCTGGCAGTACCGGTTCGTCGACATCATGAGTGAGCGCGACGGCGTGAGCCACATCGACTACGCGCACTTCGACGAAATCGTGCCGCTCGATGCGGCACCGCTCCAACCGGACATCGCGGCGAACACGGCGCAATAGCAATAGCCATCGTCCCATTCGCCGCCTCACGACACCCAGGGCATACCCGAAGCGCGCCGCCGCGTGGCAAATCCGGCTCAAAAGCGGGCCGAAACGCGCGACTCGTCGCGCCCATTCGCGCACGCCCGATTAAAGAAGAAATAATTCACTCTCACGAGCGCTAAAAAATAGAGTCTCTTTCGCTGCGCGGCATCCGTGACCCCACCGCCCGCGCGCGAAGCCAGAACCTTGGAGACTCCCCCATGACCGCTCGCCTGCCCATCGACGGCACGCCCGCTCTCGCCGACTACAAGCTTTCCGACAATCTCACCGCGACGCGCGGCCGGATCTTTCTGACCGGCACGCAGGCGCTCGTGCGCCTCGCGCTGATGCAGCGCGCGCTCGACAAGAGCCGCAACCTGAACACGGCCGGTTTCATCAGCGGCTATCGCGGCTCGCCGCTCGGCATGGTCGATCAGCAGTTGTGGAAGGCGAAAAAACTGCTCGCCGCGAGCGACATCCGCTTTCTGCCCGCGATCAACGAAGAACTCGGCGGCACCGCCGTGCTCGGCACGCAGCGCGTCGAAGCCGATCCCGAGCGCACCGTCGAGGGCGTATTCGCGATGTGGTACGGCAAAGGCCCGGGCGTCGACCGCGCGGGCGATGCCTTGAAGCACGGCAACGCGTACGGCTCGTCGCCGCACGGCGGCGTGCTGGTGGTCGCGGGCGACGATCACGGCTGCGTGTCGTCGTCGATGCCGCATCAGAGCGACTTCGCGTTGATCGGCTGGCATATGCCGGTCGTGAATCCGTCGAACATCGCGGACATGCTCGAATTCGGCCTGTATGGCTGGGCATTGTCGCGCTTCTCCGGCGCGTGGGTCGGCTACAAGGCCATTTCGGAGACCGTCGAATCGGGCTCGACCGTCGATCTCGACGCGCTGCAAACCGAATGGACACCGCCACCGGAATTCGAAGCACCAGCCGGCGGTCTGCACAACCGCTGGCCCGATCTGCCGAGTCTGACGATCGAAGCGCGTCTGCACGCGAAGCTCGACGCGGTGCGCCAGTTTGCGCGCATGAACAGCATCGACAAATGGATCGCGCCGAGCCCGCACGCCAATGTCGGCATCGTCACCTGCGGCAAGGCGCATCTCGATCTGATGGAAGCGCTGCGCCGGCTCGATCTGACGGTCGCCGATCTCGACGCGGCCGGCGTGCGCATCTACAAGGTCGGGCTGTCGTTTCCGCTGGAGATGACGCGCATCGACGCGTTCGTGTCGGGTCTGTCCGAATTGCTCGTGATCGAAGAGAAAGGCCCGGTCATCGAGCAGCAGATCAAGGACTATCTGTACAACCGCACGCAAGGCACACGGCCGGTCGTGATCGGCAAGCACGCCGAAGATGGCACGTTGCTGCTGTCGTCGCTCGGCGAATTGCGGCCGTCGCGCATTCTCCCGGTGTTCGCGAACTGGCTCGCGAAGCACAAGCCGGCGCTCGATCGCCGTGAACGCGTCGTCGATCTGGTCGCGCCGCAGATCCTGTCGAACGCGGCGGACAGCGTGAAGCGCACGCCGTACTTCTGCTCCGGCTGCCCGCACAACACGTCGACCAAAGTGCCGGACGGCTCGATCGCGCAGGCGGGCATCGGCTGTCATTTCATGGCGTCGTGGATGGAGCGCGACACGACCGGGCTGATTCAGATGGGCGGCGAAGGCGTCGACTGGGCCGCGCATTCGATGTTCACGAAAACCCGCCACGTATTCCAGAATCTCGGCGACGGCACCTACTTTCACTCCGGCATTCTCGCGATCCGCCAGGCGGTCGCCGCGAACGCGACGATCACCTACAAGATCCTCTATAACGACGCGGTCGCGATGACGGGCGGCCAGCCAGTCGACGGTAGCATCTCGGTGCCGCAGATCGCGCGGCAGGTCGAAGCCGAGGGCGTGTCGCGCTTCGTCGTGGTCAGCGACGAGCCGGAGAAATACGACGGCCATCACGGCCAGTTTCCGCAGGGCACGACGTTTCACCATCGCAGCGAGATGGACGCGGTGCAGCGCCAGTTGCGCGACACCGACGGCGTGACCGTGCTGATCTACGACCAGACCTGCGCGGCCGAAAAACGCCGGCGCCGCAAGAAGGGCGAATTCCCCGACCCGAACAAACGGCTCTTCATCAACGAGGAAGTCTGCGAAGGCTGCGGCGATTGCGGCGTGCAGTCGAACTGTTTGTCGGTGGAACCGGTGGAAACCGCGCTCGGTCGCAAGCGCCGCATCGATCAGTCGTCGTGCAACAAGGACTACTCGTGCGTGAACGGCTTTTGCCCGAGCTTCGTCACCATCGAAGGCGGTACGCTGAAAAAAGCCGCGGGCGACGCGTTCGATCCGCAGGCGCTCGCCACGCACGTCGACGCGTTGCCGATTCCCGCGACGCAACTCGACGCCGCGCCGTACGACATCCTCATCACGGGTGTCGGCGGTACCGGCGTCGTGACGGTCGGCGCCTTGATCAGCATGGCCGCGCACCTCGAAGGCAAGAGCGCGTCGGTGCTCGACTTCATGGGCTTCGCGCAGAAGGGCGGCGCGGTGCTGTCGTTCGTGCGCTTTGCCGCCCGCGACGAATGGCTGAACCAGGTCCGCATCGACACGCAGCAGGCCGACGTGCTGCTCGCCTGTGACATGGTGGTCGGCGCGAGTGCCGAGGCACTGCAGACGGTGCGACATGGCCGCACGCGCATCGTCGTCAACACGCATGCGATTCCGAACGCGAGCTTCGTGCAGAACCCGGATGCGACGCTGCATGCCGACGCGCTGATCGACAAGATGCGTCACGCGGCCGGGGAAGAGCGTATGTCGACGTGCGACGCGCAAGCGCTCGCAACGCGTTTTCTCGGCGATACGATCGGCGCGAACATTCTGATGCTCGGTTTCGCGTGGCAGCTCGGTCTCGTGCCGGTGTCGTTCGCCGCGATGATGCGCGCGATCGAACTGAACAACGTCGCCGTGCAGATGAACCAGCTCGCGTTCTCGATCGGGCGCATGGCCGCGGCTGATCCCGCCGCGCTCGAATCGCTGTGGCAGTCGCGTCATGCACCGAAGCCGAGCGTGCGGGTCGATACGCTCGACGAGCTGATCGCCCATCGCGAAGCACGGCTGCTCGCGTATGGCGGCACGGCTTATGTGAAGCGGTATCGCTCGCTCGTCGATGCGGCACGGCGGGCGGAAACCGCCGTCGATGCGGCGAGCGAGCGCGTGACGCGCGCGGTCGCGACCACGTTCTACCGCCTGCTCGCGGTGAAGGATGAATACGAAGTTGCGCGTCTGCATACGGATGCCGCGTTCCGCGATGCGCTCGAAGCGCAGTTCGAGGGCGTCGCCGGCAAGGACTTCACGATCCGCTTCAACCTCGCGCCGCCGACGCTCACACGCGCGCAACCCGGCGCCGTGCCGACGAAGAAAACCTATGGTCAGTGGATGTGGCCCGTGCTCGGCCTGCTCGCGAAATGGCGCGGTCTGCGTGGCTCTGCGCTCGATCCGTTCGGCCGCACGCTCGAGCGCAAGATGGAGCGCGAGCTCGCGGGCGATTACGAAGTCACGCTGCACCGTGCGCTAGCGAAACTCGACGCGAGCCATTTCGACGACGTCGCGAAACTCGCTGAACTGCATGCGCGCGTGCGCGGGTATGGGCACGTGAAGCTGGCGAATCTGGCGGGGGTCAAGCGTGGTGAGCATGACCTCGCCGTGCGCCTCGGCATCGATGCGGCGACGGGTGTCGCGGTGAAGAAGTCGCTCGAGGCGATGAAGGGCGCCGGGCAATTGCGCGGCATTCCGGTGGTGGTCGCGAAGTAAGTGGTTCGTTGCGCTGCTCACCGTTGCATTGCGTCGAGCAGCGCCCTCACCTGCATCACCTTCGCCGGATCGACGGGCGCGAGTCCGTTGCCGTTCACGCGCACGCCGGAGCCGAAATGCACGGCCTCGACGCGCGTTTTGCTCACGAACTCCGCGACCGCATCGACCGTCAAGCCGGCACCGGCGAGCACCGTGCAATGCGAGCCGGCAGCCTGCCGCAGCAGTTCGCCGATCGTCGCTTGCGCCCGCAGCACCGACGGCTGTCCGCCCGACGTCAGCACATTCGTCACCGCCTCGAAACCGAGCAATACGTCGAGCGCTTCGCGCAGATCGCGCGCCTCGTCGAACGCGCGATGGAACGTGATCGCGAGTCCATCGGCAGCTTCGCACGCGCGCGCGAGACCTTCGCGGTCGATCGCCCGCTCGGCATCGAGCATGCCGATCACGATGCCGTTCGCGCCGGCCGCCTTGACGGCCCGGATGTCGCGCAGCATCACCGTGTAGTCGTCGGCGTCGTAGACGAACGCGCGGCTATGCGGCCGCACGATCACGTTCACGGGTACGCCGGCTGCCCGGACGCCGAGCGCTGAAACCACCGCCTCGATCAACCCCACACTCGGCGTCAGTCCGCCCTCGCGCATCGCGGTCACGAGTTCGAGACGGTCGGCACCGGCCTGCGCGGCAGCGCGCGCATCGGCGACGGTCGTGGCAATCACTTCGAGCAGCACGGACATGAGCGCAACCTGGTGTCGTTGAAAACGACATCATGTCAGATGCGCGCGTCGCGTTCGTCTTCGACCCAGTCGATATCGCCGCACAGCACGCAGGTCTCGCTGCCGACGCGCGTTGCCACCGACAGCGTCACGCACGGCAACGCCTCGTTGATCGACAGGTATGGCCGCGTCACGTGCACCCGCTCCGGCGCATTGATCGCGACGCTGAAGTACGGCCGACGCAGCCAGTTCGCGCCCTGCGCGTCGGCGAGCGGCAGAAAGCGCGTTTCGTGCGCCGCGCGATCGGCGCGCAGCACGACGTTGCGGCCGGCCTGGCGCCCCTTCGCGTCGAGCAGAAAACAGCGCGCCACGTGATCGAGCGCGAGGAAATTCCAGCACACCTCGTCGAGCGGCTCACCGGCGGCGAGACGCTCCGCGGCGCGCTCGAACGCGCGCAGATACGGCGCCAGCCGACTCGCGCTGCGCCGCTCGCGTGCCTCGGCCTGCTCACGATAACGCTCGGTGACTTCGCCGATGCAAACCGCCGCGTGGATCGGATCGGCAACACCCGGATTCGGCCGGCCAAAGAAAAAGCCCTGCACGAAGTCGGCATTGCAGGCGAGCGCCATCTGCGCTTCGTGCTCGGTTTCGATGCCCTCGATCAGCACGAGCTTGCCTGCTTCATGCAGCATCGCCACGAGCCCCGGCAGGATCGTCGCCATGTCGGCGCGATGCGCGGCATGTGACAGCATGACGCGGTCGAGCTTCACGATGTCGGGATTCAGTTGCCAGATCCGCTCGATGTTCGAATGGCCGGCGCCGAAATCATCGAGCGCGATCAGGAAGCCGCGCTCGCGAAACTCGCGCACCGCGTCGGCGAGTCGATCGAGATCTTCGGCGCTCTGCTCGAGCACTTCGAGCACGACGCGCCGCGGCGACAGATCGAGCCGCCGCAGATTGGCGAGCAAAGCGGCCGCGAGATACGGGTCGGTCAGCACGCCCGGGTGCACGTTCAGAAACAACCATTCGCGCTCGGCGCCGAGCACCTTGAAGTTCTCCAGATGCAGCGTCTGCGCCAGCCGGTCGACCTGCAGCGCGTCGCCGAGGCGCGCGGCCTCGCCGAACACATCGAGCGGCGACACCGCGCGATCGAGCGCGTCGTGCGCGCGCAGCAAGCCCTCATAGCCGACCGCGCGCAGGTGCGACAGACTGAAAATCGGCTGGAACACGCTGGTAAGCGTCAGTTCGCCGTGCTGCACCGAATAGCGTTGAAGGCCCGAGCTCACCTCGACCTCGAAGCCGTGCGGCATGCTCGCCGCCCTGTCCTGTTGCGCAATCGTCATGCAATCCTCTCACGCGAGAGCCGGCCGGTCCGAACGCGACCGGCAACGAGCTCTCAAAATGTGCGTCATCGTTACCGGTTAAGCAAGGTCCATGCGCACGCTGGCGCACACTGCGCTGTAACTCGCTCGAAAGATTGCACCGGCGACAGCGCTCGTGCGCCGCCCGTGGGCGTCGCGCGCACCGTTGCGGTGCACGGATTCGCAGGCCGCGTCGCGGCGAAGCTCGCGGCAACTGCGCGCGCCGCCGGCTACACTCGACCCTGCATCGCGCCCTCTCCCGGGACAACCCCTTCATCCCCCGAAACACACGATGGAAATTGTCTTTACCGTCCTGATCCTGCTACTCGCCGTCGCCGCGTCCGGCATGCTGACCCGCGCACTGCCGTTCAAGCTGCCGCTGCCGCTCGTGCAGATCGCGATCGGCGCGATGCTCGCGTGGCCGCGCCTCGAATTGCACGTCGCGTTTGATCCGGAAATCTTCATGCTGCTGTTCATTCCGCCGCTGCTGTTCGCGGACGGCTGGCGCATCCCGAAGCGCGAGTTCTTCATGGCGCGCCGCGCGATCCTGATGCTCGCGCTAGGCCTCGTGTTCATGACGGTGCTGGTGGTCGGTCACTTCGTGCACGTGCTGGTGCCGCAGATCTCGCTGCCGGTCGCATTCGCGCTCGCCGCCGTGTTGTCGCCGACCGACGCAGTCGCGCTGTCCGGCATCGCCGGCAAGGGCAAGATTCCGGTCCAGCTGATGCATATCCTCGAAGGCGAGGCGCTGATGAACGACGCGTCAGGCCTCGTCGCGCTGAAGTTCGCGATCGCCGCCGCGCTGACCGGCGCGTTCTCGCTGCGTGAAGCGTCGGTGAGCTTCGTGATCATCGCGGTGGGCGGCCTCGCTGTCGGCGCGGCGGTGAGCGCGGTGTTCAGCTTCGTGTCCGCGCGCTTCCTGAATCTCACCGAAGAAGGCGATCCCGCGCCGGGCGTCGTGATGACCCTGCTGATCCCGTTCGCCGCCTATCTGACCGCCGAGCGCTTCGAGCTGTCGGGCGTTCTCGCCGCGGTCTCCGCCGGCATGATGATGAACTACGCGAGCATCACGGAAAAATGGCAGGTCGCCTCGCGCGTGCGGGCCTCGAGCACGTGGACGATGATCGAGTTCGTGTTCAACGGCATGGTGTTCATCATGCTCGGCCTGCAGTTTCCGCACATCCTCGGCCGCGCGCTGCTCGACGCGCACGAAACCAACGACGCGCAGGTCGCGCTGCTGATCGGCTATATCGTTGCGGTGGCGCTCGCGCTGTACGCGATGCGCTTCGCGTGGGTGTGGCTGCTGCGCTGGTTCGCGAGCCGCGGCGCGACGAAGCACGGCGTCGCGAACGCAGTGCCCGGGTTGCGCATGGTGTCGGTGACGACGGTGGCCGGCGTGCGCGGCGCGGTGACGCTCGCGGGCGTGCTGTCGCTGCCGGAGGTGCTGCCGAACGGCACGCCGCTGCCGGGACGCGATCTCGCGATCTTCATCGCGTCGGGGGTGATCCTGCTGTCGCTGCTGGTGGCGGTGGCCGCGTTGCCGCTGCTGCTGCGCGGCTGGCGGCGCGGCAAGGACCCGCATGCCGCCGAGGAAGCACTCGCGCGTACGCTCGCCGCGCAGTCGGCGATTCGCGCGGTCGATCATCTGCACGACACGGAATGCGCGGACCTCGAGGAATCGGCTCAGGCGTATGCGACCGATGTAACCGCACGGGTAATGGACCTGTACCGCCGCCGCCTCGCGACGCTCGACGACGAACAGGCGCCACGCGAACTCGCGCGCAGCGCCGATGCCCTCGAATTCCGCATGAAGCTCGCGGCGATGCGCGCCGAGCGCAAGACGCTGCTCGACCTGCGCGACACCCAGCGCATCAACGACGAGACGCTGAACAAGCTGATGCGCGAGGTGGATCTGTCGGAGACGGCGCTGACCGCGCGCAAAAGGTAGGAGTTGGCTGCCGCATCGGCATCGGCACCGGCGCTTGCAATGCCAGTGCCGATAAAAGACGCTCAGGCCACCGGCCCTTGCGTCGGCTTTCTTCTCAGCAGCGCGTACAGGATGATCGCGCCGAACGTCGCGGTGCCGATGCCGCCGAGCCCGAAGCCGCCGAGCTTCAGCGAGAAGTCGCCGGCGCCGAGCACGAGCGTGACGGCCGCGACGATCAGATTGCGGTTGTCGGAGAAGTCGACCTTGTTGACGACCCAGATGCGCGCGCCCGTCACCGCGATCAGCCCGAATACGACGATCGACACGCCGCCCAGCACCGGTCCCGGAATCGTCTGGATCACCGCGCCGAACTTCGGCGAGAAGCCGAGCACGAGGGCGATCAACGCGGCGATCACGAACACCAGCGTCGAATAGATCTTCGTGACCGCCATCACGCCGATGTTCTCCGCGTACGTGGTCACGCCGGTACCGCCCGCGAAGCCGGACACGATCGTCGCGAGCGCATCGCCGAGAAACGCGCGGCCGATATAGCGGTCGAGGTTCTGGCCCGTCATCGCGCTGACGGCCTTGATGTGGCCGAGGTTTTCGGCGACGAGGATCACCGCGATCGGCGCGAGCAGCGTCATCGCGTGCGGGTCGAACACCGGCGACACGAAGTGCGGCATGCCGAACCACGCGGCGTTCGCGACGATCGAGAAATCGATCGGCTTGCCCATGCCGAGGCCGTTCGTGACGATCGCGTAAATGACGTAGGCGAGCAGCAGGCCGACCAGGATCAGCAGACGCTGAAGCATGCCGCGCGTGAACACCGCGACCGCGCCGACGCACAGCACCGTGACGAGCGCCATCCACGACTCGAAATTGCTGCCGCTCACGCCATGCACGGCGATCGGCGCGAGGTTCAGACCGATCACGCAGACGATCGCGCCGGTCACGACCGGCGGCATCAGCGTTTCGATCCAGCCCGTGCCGACCGCCGCCACGATCAGGCCGATCACCCCGTACGCGACGCCGCACGCGATGATGCCGCCCAACGCGACCGCAATATTCGGGTTCGCGCCGTGTCCGCCGTAGCCGGTCACCGCGATCACGAGGCCGATGAACGCAAAGCTCGAACCGAGATAGCTCGGCACGCGCCCGCCGACGAGCACGAAGAACAGCAGCGTGCCGATCCCCGACATGAAGATGGCCAGGTTCGGATCGAAGCCCATCAGCAGCGGCGCGAGCACGGTCGAGCCGAACATCGCGACGACGTGCTGGACGCCCATCGCGAACATCTGCGGCCACCCGAGCCTTTCGTCGATGCCGACGATGCCGCCTTCGGCGCCGGCAGGCTGGCGGCGCCAGCGGGGGAAATAGGATGCGGCCATCGCGGGGATTCTCCTCAGGGTCGGCGTGGTGTGTGCCGATCACGCGCTGCGGCGTGGGTCCGGCAAAAGTTACGCGCGAGTTTACGGAGAGCAATAAGGGCTGGCAAGCGGGCCGGCAAGTGGCTCGGGAAACGAGCCCTGGAAGCGCGTCAATTCGTGCGGCGCGGGTCAGTGTCCGGCGTCACCGCGGCGCCGTCCCGCGCGGAGTGGTCCGTCGGCGCGCCGTACAGCATCACCCGATTGCGGCCGGCATCCTTCGCGCGATACAGCGCTTCGTCGGCGGCGTCGACGAGCGCGCGGCTCGTCGCGAGCGCCGCGCCCTGCGCGGTCGCAGCGCCTGCGCTCACCGTCAGCACGTGATGCGTGCTGGCCACATGGCGGCATTGCAGCGCCTGCACCGCCGCGCGGATCTGCTCGGCGATCCGCTGCGCGCCCGTCGCATCGGTGTCCGGCAGCAGCACCGCGAACTCCTCGCCGCCGAAGCGCGCGGCCGTATCGCCCGGACGTCGCACGTTCTGCGCGATACAGCGCGCGACGCCGATCAGCGCTTCATCGCCGGCCGAATGGCCGTAAAGGTCGTTGAAGCCCTTGAAGTTGTCGACATCGATCAGTAGCAGCGACAGCGGCCGGCCGGTGCGCTGCGCGCGTCGCCATTCGTCGTTCACGTGCTCCTCGAAGGCGCGGCGGTTGTTCAGGCCGGTCAGCCCGTCCGTGCGCGCCAGTTCGCGCAACTCTTCCTCGGCCGCGCGGCGCAGACGCAACTGGCGTGAGAACAGGATCGCGAGCGCGATGATTGTTACGTCGAGCGCGACGATCAGCGTGCCGATGATCCATGCGCGCCGCCGCCACTCGACGTAGATGTCGCGCGTCGAGAGCGCGACGTCGAGGATCAGCGGAAAGCCGTCGATATGGCGGAACGCATACCAGCGCTCGACGCGATCGATCGCCGCCGTGCCGAAGAAGTCGCCGCTCGGCCCCTTGATGAAGCGCGAGAAGTTGGCCGTGCCGGTCAGGTTGATGCCGATCGTTTTCGAATCGTAAGGACGGCGCATCAACATCGTGCCGTCGTTGAGCATCAATGCCATCGAGCCGCTCGGCCCGAGCTTCATGCCGTCGAACAGCCGATGGAAATACGTGAGGCGCAGCGTGCCGACCACCACGCCGCCGAAGCTGCCGTCCGGCCTCGAGATGCGCCGGCTCAGCGCGATGCGCAGGTCGTCGTCGGTGCCGCTCGGGCTGAACGGATGGCTGACGTACAGGCCGACGTCGGGCGAAGCGCGCTGCGCCTTGAAGTAGTCGCGGTCCGCATGGTTACTTGCGCGCGGCGGCCACGCGCGCGAATCGAAGCGCACGTTGCCGTTCTCGTCGAGCACGAATACCGAGCCCATGTCCTTTGCGCTGATCGAGCCGTCGAACAGCACCATCTGGCGGATCTCCGGCGGCAGATCGAGCACGCCCGGCTGCTTCAGTCCGTCGATCGCCGCGCGCAGCGACAGGTCGTAGATCTCGAGATTGCGCGACACGTCGCGCTGGACCAGCAGGGATATGTTGGCGACGGAGTCCTGCGCGCGCCGCAACGCATCTTCGCGCATCTGTGCGAGCAGCGACACGGCGATCGCGAGGATCGCGCCAGCCAGCAAGACACTGATCGCAATCACGTTGTTCGGTCGGCGCGTCACCATGCGTTTTTGGTTCTGACATGCGCTGAACGTCGCGCGTGAGGAAGCGGCCGCGTCTCGGCAATCACCGTCAAAAACGCGACCTACGAAAACGTTAGCGTAGCAGACATGGCGTGCAGGCAAACGTTTGCGTAGCCGGGTTTTTGCCCGCATGCACCGGAACGGCACGCCAGAAGTCCCGTCCGGCGGAGGTTGCGCCCGATCGCCAGATTATCCGGGCGCCGTCCAATTATTCGGATAGCAAATGCGAATTGGCTGGATAGTTGGCCTCGCCACTTGAGTATTCAATCGAGCCTGTCACGTTCAAACGATTGAACACAAGGAGAGAGACACATCATGAGCGAGAAGCGCGGCGCCTCGGAATGGCGCGAATTCGTCAGCGGCTGTCTGGACTTCCGCCCCGCGGAAGGCGTGTACCGGATTGCCCGCGAAATGTTCACGGAGCCCGAGCTGTTCTCGCTCGAGATGGAGCACATCTTCGAGAAGGCCTGGATCTATGCGTGCCACGAAAGCGAGATCCCCAACAAGAACGATTTCCTGACGATGCGCGCGGGGCGCCAGCCGCTGATCATCTCGCGCGACGGCGCCGGCAACCTGAATGCGATGATCAACGCGTGCCAGCACCGCGGTGCGACGCTCACGCGTATGACCAAGGGCAACCAGTCGACCTTCACGTGCCCGTTCCATGCTTGGTGCTACAAGAACGACGGCCGTCTCGTGAAGGTGAAGGCGCCGGGCGAATACTGCGACGACTTCGACAAGTCGGTGCGCGGCCTGAAGAAAGCGCGCATCGCGAGCTACAAGGGCTTCGTATTCGTGAGCCTCGACGTCGACGGCATCGACACGCTCGAAGACTATCTCGGCGACGCGCGCATCTTCTTCGACATGATGGTCGCGCAGTCGCCGACCGGCGAGCTCGAAGTGCTGCCCGGCAAGTCGACCTACACGTTCGACGGCAACTGGAAGCTGCAGAACGAGAACGGTCTCGACGGCTATCACGTGAGCACCGTGCACTACAACTACGTGGCGACCGTGCAGCACCGCATCGAGTCGAATGCGAAGAAAGGGGATAACCCCGGCGGCACGCTCGACTACAGCAAGCTCGGCGCCGGCGACAGCGAAACCGACGACGGCTGGTTCGCGTTCAGGAATGGCCACAGCGTGCTGTTCAGCGACATGCCGAATCCGCAAGTGCGTCCCGGCTACGAGAGCGTGATGCCGCGGCTCGTCGAAACCTACGGCCAGGACAAGGCCGAATGGATGATGCACCGGCTGCGCAATCTGAATGTCTACCCGAGCCTGTTCTTCATGGACCAGATCAGCTCGCAGCTGCGCATCGTGCGGCCGGTCGCGTGGAACAAGACCGAGGTCATCAGCCAGTGCATCGGCGTGAAGGGCGAGTCGGCGAAGGATCGCGAGAACCGCATCCGTCAGTTCGAAGACTTCTTCAACGTGTCCGGCATGGGCACGCCCGACGATCTCGTCGAGTTCCGCGAGCAGCAGCGCGGCTTCCAGGCGCGCCTCGAACGCTGGAGCGACATCTCGCGCGGGCATCACAAGTGGGCCAGCGGCGCGACCGCGAACACCACGCTGCTCGGCATCGAGCCGAATCTGACCGGCACCGAACTGACCCACGAAGGGCTTTACGTGAACCAGCACGGCACCTGGCGCGACGCGATCCTCAAGGGTCTCGACAAATCCATCGAATCGCAGGGAGAGCAGGCATGAGCCAACTCCAACACTCCGTCGAGCAGTTTCTGTATCTGAAGGCCGATCTGTGCGACAAACAGCAATGGGACGAATACCTCGATTTATTCGATCCGCAGAGCGTGTTCCATGTGCCGCAGTGGGATTCCGAGCACGTGTACACGACCGATCCGAAGCAGGGCATGTCGCTGATTTACTACTCGGATCGCGCCGGTCTCGAAGACCGCGTGTTCCGGCTGCGCACCGGCAAGTCGGCCGCGTCGACGCCGCTGCCGCGCACGATGCATCAGATCAGTAACGTGCGCCTGAGCGAGCGCGAAGATTCGAGCGTCGAAGCGAACGTGAACTGGTCGACGCTGTACACGCGTCACGGCTCGACCGACTACTTCTACGGCCGCGCGGTGTACGACCTGCAAGCGTCGGGCGATAGCTGGAAGATCAAGCGCAAGCACGTGCTGCTGCTGAACGACCACATCAACGCGGTGCTGGATTTCTACCATCTGTAAGCCGGGAGCACGACGATGAAACATAAGGTCGCGTTGAGCTTCGCCGATGGCAAAACCGCGTTCTTCGATGTGAGCCCGAACGAGCTGCTGCTCGACGCGGCGCTGAAGAACGGCGTGAACATTCCGCTCGACTGCCGCGAAGGTGTGTGCGGCACCTGCCAGGGGCGCTGCGAATCGGGCGACTACACGCTCGATTACGTCGACGAGGAAACGCTCAGCGAAGAGGACCTCGCGCAGCGCAAGATCCTCTCGTGCCAGACGCGCGTGAAGTCGGATGCGTCGTTCTATTTCGACTTCGACTCGACGCTGTGCGAAGGCGCCGGCACGAGCACCGTGCGCGCGAGCGTGATCGGCGTCGAGCTGGTGTCGGCGACGACCGCGATTCTGCGTGTCGATGCGAGCGCGCTTGAGCGTCAGCTCGATTTTCTGCCGGGCCAGTATGCGCGCGTGAAGGTGCCCGGCACCGAAGAATGGCGTTCGTACTCGTTCGCGAATCATCCGAACGCGCGCAACGAGTTGCAATTCCTGATCCGTCTGCTGCCCGACGGCATGATGAGCAACTATCTGCGCGAACGTTGCAAGGCCGGTGATACGGTCGAGTTCGAGGCGCCGCTCGGCGCGTTCTATCTGCGCCATGTCGAGCGTCCGCTCGTGATGGTGGCGGGCGGCACGGGACTCTCCGCCTTCCTCGGCATGCTCGACGACATCTCGGCGAAACGCAATGTCGCGCATCCGGTGCATCTGTACTACGGCGTCACGAATGCAGCCGATCTGTGCGAGACCGGGCGCATCAACGGCTACAAGGCGAGCATCGAAGGATTCGCGGTCGAGACCGTCGTGATGAATCCGGCGCCGGAATGGTCGGGCAAGACCGGGCTGATTCCCGAGCATTTCGACCGCTCGTTTCTCGAATCGAATGGCTTTGACATGTACGTGTGCGGACCGCCGCCGATGGTCGAAGCGATCAAGACCTGGCTCACCGAACAGGGTATTCAGGATTACCGGCTGTTTTACGAGAAGTTCGGCGAAAGCAACGCGCGATAGGACGTTCTAACGCCGCGCCGCGCGCTTCAGCGTCTCGGACGGCGACTCGCCGAACAATGCCTTGTACTCGGTCGAAAAACGGCCGAGATGGGACATCCCCCAGCCCAGCGCCACCGACGAGATATTGCGCGCCGAGCGGTCGTCGAGAATGTCGCGCCGCGCCGATTCGAGCCGGTAGCGTTTCAGATACGCGATCGGCGCGCAGCCAAAATATTGACGGAAGCCGTCGAACAGCTTGAAGCGCGACACACCCGACGCGCGCTCGATGTCTTCGAGCGTGATCGGCTCGCGCGCGTTGTCGTGAATGAACTGGCGCGCGCGGGTCAGATAATGCGGTGGCGTCGGCGCGGTCGCGTTGGCCAACTGTTCCGAATAGTTATGCGGCTGTGACAGCAGCAGCCCCTTCAGCAACGTTAGTTCGAATTCGCTGGACATGTAAAGCTGCCCTAGCGACGGTCCCGAGCGCTCCATCTCGCCGGCCAGGAACTTGACCATGCGCCACCACGATGCCTGGTCGCCGGCGGCTGCGTCCATGTCGGGCTGGAACATGAGCGGCGCTTCGATGGGGCGTTGCAGCATCGTCTGCAGCACCTGTTGGAGCGCGGAGCGCGGAATCGCGACGTGCAGCTTGCGGCAATTGCCGGTGATCGCGAGATCCTGCGATTCCTGTGGACTGACGATCAGACCGCAATCCTGATCTGACAACCATCTCTTGCCGTGTGCTGCGAGCTCCTGTTGACCGACCATCGGCAGGCTCACGCTGTAGCAGTTCAGCGGACTGCTCTCGCTCACCGCGACCGTCACGTCGGTGCCGTATTCGACGTAGCCTATCGTCGTCGCCATCGAACGAAGTACGGTGCCGGACTGGTGGAAGCGCAAGCGCTCCGGGTGACTGACCTGCAGGCCGTGGGGGCCGCAGATGGATGCCATCCAGTTGCGGGCGCCGTCTAGGTCGCTTAAGGCGGCACGGAGATCGCGGTTGTTGGGGTCCGGTGTTGATCGCATACGCAGAAAACGAACTACCGAGAAGGCGCGCCCGAAGGACATCGATCAGAGCGCAAAACGGGCGACATTGTGGGATTCGCTAAGCCTACCTCAACCGTGCCCGCTCCGGGGAATGAATAAAACATTGCGCGCCGTCAAACCACCGTTGGATGGAGCCAGCGCACCGAGCAGCAGGCTGCGTCGCTGCAGGAAACGGCGTCGAGCATGGAGCAACTGACGTCGACGGTCAAGCAGAACGCCGACAACGCGCAGCAGGGCAGCACGCTTGCGGCGAATGCGTCGTCGGTTGCGCAGAAAGGCAGCACGGTGGTCGGCCAGGTCGTCAGCACGATGCAGGACATCAGCGATAGCTCGACGAAGATCGCGGACATCACGGGGATCATCGAGGGCATCGCGTTCCAGACCAATATCCTCGCGCTGAACGCGGCCGTCGAAGCGGCGCGCCGGCGAACAGGGACGCGGTTTCGCGGTGGTCGCGAGCGAGGTGCGCAACCTTGCGCAACGCTCGTCGAGCGCGCCAAGGAGATCAAGGATCTGATCGCGACGTCGGTCGACCGGATCCGCGACGGCTCGGCGCTCGTCGGCGAAGCGGGCAGGACGATGAGCGAAGTCACGCATGCCGTGGCGCGCGTGACCGACATCATGGCGGAGATGGCGGCGGCATTGAGCAGGTCAATCTCGCGATCACGCAGATGGACAACCTCACGCAACAGAATGCGGCGCTGGTCGAACAGGCGGCGGCATCGCGCGCGATGGAGAATCAGGGGCAGCAGTTGAGCGAAGCGGTGGCGTTTTTTCAGGTGGCGGGCGGGGG